>CAZPQE010000247.1:0-9654 GCA_964588615.1 uncultured Clostridia bacterium
CGGGCAGTAAACTTACGGTCTCATTGAAACCTCACGACTGGAAAATCATTTTGCAGAAATAATGATCGAAATGCATCCATCCGCCAGAAAAATCTTGAAGTCGGCAGCCGCGCTGCTGCTTCTCATTGTCCCCGCGATGGCGCAGACCTCAAGCGTGCGCGCTCAGTATGAAGAGCGCGAGCGACGCCTGTTGGCCGAGATAGCCCGACGCCCCGATGATGCCCGCCTCTACAATGAGCTTGGCGTCAATCAATTTTATTTAGGCAAAGGCGCGGCAGCCGAGTCTTCTTTTCTGAAAGCCATACAACTCGATTCGTCGAACGTCGATGCGCGAGCCAATCTGAGTTTTCATTACTTTCAAACCAACCGACAGGAGGCCGCCGCCGATCTGCTCCGCGAAGCGTTGAGCATCGCCCCCGATAATTTTCTGGCCAATTATTACGCGGGGCTTCTCTACTTCAGCCGCAATCAGCCTGTGAGGGCGGAGCTTCTGCTCAAGAAAGCTGCCGCGCTTCAGCCCGCCAATCTCGATGTGCGCCTCGATCTGGTCAAAGTTCAGTCCGCCACAGGACAGGCTCTGGAAGCCGAACGCGAGCTTGACCGCCTTGCGGGAGAGCATCCTTCGGACGCTCGCGTCCGTTATGCGAGGGCCGCTTTTTACGCAAGCCAGGGCCGACGCCTCGACGCGATAAGCGAATACAAGACGGTGCTTGCAATCGCGCCCGAAAGCGCGGGCGTCAGATTCGAGATGGCTGTCGTTTATTTTCGCGCGAAGGATTTTTACACCGCGATAACCCTTCTCGAAGAATTTCACAAGACCGGCGTGAGCGTCGAATCGGCTTACCTCTTAGGCCATTCGTTTTCCGAGATCGGCAAATTCGATCAGGCAGAAGAGTGGTTGAAGAAAGCCATAGAAGGTCGTCCGAATTTTGTGGACGCTCATTTTCAACTCGGACGGCTCTACTTCACCCGGCGCAGGTATGCTGAAGCCATCGAGCGATTGCGCCGCGCAGTCGAGTTGCAGGAGACGAGCATCGAAGCGCGTTACCTTCTTGGATTCTGTCTCGAACTGGCCAATGAACCGGACGCGGCTATGGGCGAGTATCAGGAGATATTGCGAATGGCTCCGAATCGCTTCGAGGGGCATCACGGCGCGGGGTCAGTTCTGCTCAAGCGGGCAGAAGTCGAAAAAGCGGTCGGGCATTTGTTCAAGGCGTCGCAGATAAACAGCCGCGAGCCGGACGTTCAATATCTGCTCGGTCGCGCGCTTGCGCAGTCGGGCAATAACTCAGGCGCGATAGACCATTTGAAGATCGCCGTCGCGCTCGACCCCCGTCGAGTCGATGCGCATTTTCAGTTGGCGACGGCATTGAAAAAAGCGGGCCGCGCGCAGGAAGCCGACGAGCATTTCCGAATAGCCGAGCGATTGAACGCTGAGTTTCGCACGCGCGGCGCTGAAGTGAAGAAGGACAATTGAATGTCTGGTAGCGGTGAAATAGTAATTCTGGAATTGAATCGGTTTTTAATGAATTTTTCTTTCACCGCAGAGACGCAGAGCGCGCAGAGACAACGCAGAGAAGAAAACCTCTGCGCAACCTCTGCGCAACCTCTGTGTCCTCTGCGGTGAATCATCTTCAAAAAATCGAGCGTTACTTTTCCAGCGACACCGAAAGTCGAAATCGATGGATATCAGTCTCGCAAAACGGACATTCGCTCTTCTGCTCCTGCTGGCCGCGCTTTCTGCTACTGCCCCGGCGCAGAAAGAACTGGAGACGGCTCGCGCCGCGCTTCAATCGGGCGACCTCGGTCGAGCAGAAGCCGCCGCCAGAACTGCTCTCAATTCATCTTCGCGGGCAGACCGCGCGGTCGCGCTCAACATACTTGCGATTTGCAGTGACCAGCAGAATAAATTCGCCGAGGCCGAAGCCTTTTATCGAAAAGCGCTGATTGCCGATCCTTCGCTCATCGCCGCCCGCAACAACCTCGGCAACCTCTTCTTCAAAACCAGACGCCAGCGCGAAGCCATCGCTCAATACCAGATTGTCCTTCGCGCAGACCCCGCGCACGTCGAAGCAAATCTCAACCTCGGCCTGATTTATCACAGCGCGAATCAAACCGCGCTCGCCCTTCGCCATCTTGAGAAGGCCAGAGCAGGCGCACTCTCCGACGCAAGGATCAACCTCGCCCTCTCGGAGATTTATATCGACAGCGATCAGCGAGACAAAGCCGCTTCGATTCTCAATCAGTTTCTCAAATCAGCAGCAGACGATCCGCGCGCTCATTTCACCGTCGGGATGATGCTCGCCCGTCGCAATCTTTACGAAGAAGCCGCTGCAAGATTTCTGCGCGCAGCCGAGCTTGAGCCTGAGAGTTACGAATCGCATTACAACTACGGGCTTGCTCTCTTCAACCTCAATCGCTTCGAAGAGGCCGAGCGCGCGCTGTCTGCCGCCGCCGACCTCAAACCTGAAATCGCCGACACTCACTTTCGCCTCGCCCTCGTCTATTCGGCTATCGGCAATCAGGCGAGAGCCATCGAAGAGTTTTCTCATGCTGCGGAGCGAGACACAGGAAACGCCGAAGCGCATTTTCTGATGGGGTCGGAATACGCCCGGCAGGGGCAGATGGAAAAAGCCGTCGAGCATTACGAGACGGCAGCGAAGATCTCGCCCAAAACTGCGCTTTATCTGATAAAGCTGGGAGAAGCCTGCTTCAAGCTCTATCGCTATCAGCGAGCCGAAGAAGCCTATCGTCAGGCGCTCTCGACAGGCGACCCGGCTCGCGGAGAGTTGAATTACCTCGTCGGTTATGCGGCGCGCGCGCAGGGAAATTTTCCCGAAGCGGTCGCGTTCTTCAAAAAAGAAATCGCTCTTCACCCGACCCACATCGAATCGCTGGCCAACCTCGGATTCGTCCTCATCGAGATGGGCGAGTTTGCCGAAGCGGAAAAGTATCTCAACGAAGCTGTCAGATTAAAGCCCAATCACGTCGGCGCGCTCTACGATCTCGGTCGCCTGATGCTCCGACAGAAGCGATATGCCGAAAGCGAGAAGTCGCTTGCGCGAGTCATCGCGCTTCGGCCCGATCACACGCAGGCTTATTACCAGATGTTCCTGGTCTATTCGCGCACAAATCGCGCGCAGGAAGCAGCGCGCTCGCTTGAGGTGTTCAAGAAACTCGAAGAAGAAGACAAGCGCGAGCGCGAAGCCCGCGACCGTCAGCAGGGAGTCAGCAAGCAATAAATGAAACTCCGAGCGTTTACAACTTCGCTTGCGCTCGCGGCATGCCTTGCGTCAGCCGGTCAATCAGCGCAAACGCGCTCGGAGGACGCGCGCCTCAAAGAAGCTGCGGCGGCAATCGGGCGCGGCGATCTCAACTCGGCTGAACGAACATTGCGCGCCATTGTGAAAACGGATCGTCGTTCGGCTGCGGCTTTCAACCTGCTGGGATTCGTCCTCTTTCATCGAGGGCAGACGCGCGAAGCTGAATCCAGTCTCAGGCAATCGCTCGCGCTTGCGCCCGCGTTTAATGCTGCTCGAATCAATCTCGGAAACCTGCTCGTGGCCTCAGGGCGATTCAACGAAGCCGAATCGGAATTCAAACGAGTGTTGTCGACAGAATCGAACAATACCGCCGCTCTTGCCGCGCTCGCAGGCGTCTACTCAGCGCAGGGCAAATGGGATCGGGCAATAGCCGAGATTGAGCGCGCCCGCGCAATCGAGCCTGACAACGCGCGGTTTTCTCTGATGCTTGCCGATGCGCTGTTGAAAGCGAACCGCGCCGAGCAGGCTCAATCGATAATCGCCCGTCTGACGGAAAAGGCTCAGTCAGAGCCGGAGTTGTTCGCTGCGCTTGGCGTGATGCTCACTCAAAACAATCTCTACAGCCAGTCGCTCCCATTGATCGAAGCGGCGATAAGAAACGGCCAGAGGAGTTTTGAGACTTACTACACACTTGGATTTGCGCTCTACAAAGCCGGAAGAATCAAAGAAGCGGAAAACGCTTTGAGGATAGCCTTCCGCGAGCGACCCGAAAGCGCTGAAGTTCACTTCGCGCTCGGACTGGTCTTTGCCTCGACGGGCAACGATGAAGATGCGGTGGCTTCGCTTGGCAGAGCCGCTTCGCTCAGGCCATCTTTTGCCGAAGCCTGGTTCGAAATCGGCAGGCTCTACCTCAAGCATGATCGCTTCGAGGCGGCGGTCAGCGCATTGACCCGCGCCGTCGTCGCTTCGCCGAAAAACGCGCTCTACCCGGCCTGGCTCGGAGACGCTTACTACTACTGGGGTCAGTTCGACCGCGCAAGAGAAAACTATTCGAGAGCTTATGCCATTGCCCCTTCGGCAGCAGACATCAACTATCGGCTGGGCGCATTCAATCTCAAGACGGGTCAGTTCCTTGAAGCCGAGGTTTATCTCAAGCGCGAAGTCGAGTTTCATCCCAATCACATTGAAGCTCATGCGGCGCTGGGCGAGTTGTTTCTGCTCAACGGGCGCGACAGCGAAGCTGAGATGTCGCTCGCCCGCGCGCTTAGGCTGAAAGCCGATCATGCGAACGCGATGTTTCAGACCGGGCGATTGAGAGTCCGCCAGCAGCGATTCGATGAAGCGCGCGAGGCGTTTGAGAAAACCGCGCTCCTCGACCCTCGGAACGCGCAGGTTCATTATCAGTTGTTTTTGATCTATCGCCGCGCGGGCGAGCGCGAGAAGGCCGCCCGCGAGCTTGAGATTTTTCAGAAGATGGAGCGGGGGTTAAAACCGCCGGAATCGAGATGATTCGTAAAACGTAATTTTGGGATGCTTTGATTATGAAGCACAACGACACTGTGAAATTGCTTGTTGCAATAATGCTGATCTTCTGTTTCTTTGCTGCGGCGTTCGCGGGTCAGGCGACGACTGCGCGGCAGAGCGCCGTCACGTTCACGGATGTCACGGCTGCGGCGAAAATCACCTGGAAGCACGACAACCTCGTTACGCCTGAAAAATATTTCATCGAAACTATGGGCGGAGGCGGCGCGTTCCTCGATTACGATCAGGACGGCTGGATGGACATCTACCTGGTCAATTCCTCAGCAACCGAGTATCACAAACCCAAAGCGCCCATTCGAAACGCGCTCTATCGCAACAACGGCGACGGAACTTTTTCGGACGTGACTGAAAAGGCCGGAGTCGCAGGCCGGGGCTTCGGGCAGGGCGTGGCCACAGGCGATTACAACAACGACGGCCACCCGGACATTTACATTACCAACTACGGAAAAAACATTCTCTATCGCAATAACTGCGACGGCACTTTCACGGACGTGACCGACAAAGCGGGCGTAGGCGACAGCCGATGGAGCACGAGCGCGGCCTTCTTCGATTACGACAACGACGGGCTGCTCGATCTCTTCGTCTGCAATTATCTGGACTGGGATTTTTCCAAAAACATTTTCTGCGGCGAGAACCGCCCCGGCTATCGCTCCTATTGCCACCCGAACAACTACAAAGGCATATCGAACGCGCTCTATCGCAACAACGGCGATGGCACTTTCTCGGAGGTGACGAAAAAAGCGGGCATAGAGAGCGCGGAAGGCAAAGGGCTGGGCGTGGTCTGCGCCGACTACAACGATGACGGATGGATGGACGTGTTCGTGGCAAACGACGCGGTGAGAAATTTCCTTTTCGTCAACAACCGCGACGGCTCGTTTACGGAAAGCGGGCTGATAGCCGAAGTCGCCTACGGGCTTGCGGGAAAGCCGCAGTCAGGGATGGGCTGCGACTTAGGTGATTTCGATTCCGACGGGCTCCCGGACCTCATCGTCACCAACATCGAGCTTGAGCCGAACAACATCTATCACAACAACGGCGACGAAACCTTCACCGACAACACTGTCAGAGTCGGGCTTGCGAAAGTGGCTCTGCTCTTCAGCGGGTTCGGCGTCCGCTTTGCGGATTATGACAACGACGGCGACCTCGATCTTGTCATCGCCAACGGTCATCCGCTCGACAACATTCACCTGTTCCGCGATGGGGTCGCGTGGGCCGAACGTCCTTTCGTTCACGACAACACGGGCGGAGTCTTCAGGGATGTGAGCGACGAGCGCGGCGAGGCCATGAAAAAAGCTTATTCAGGCCGCGCGCTTGCGATGGGCGATTACGACAACGACGGCGACGAAGATTTTCTGCTGGTTCAAAACGGCGGCGCTCCTGTCCTGCTTCGCAACGACGGTGGCAATCGCAACAACTGGATAGGGCTTCATCTCGAAGGCACACGGTCCAACCGCGATGCGACGGGCGCGCGAGTGACACTGACGGCAGGCGATTTGAAAATAGTCCGCCATCTTGTCGGCGGGTCGAGTTACGCTGCGGCCCATGACCCGCGACTGGTCATAGGCATCGGCGGGCGAACCAGAATCGATTCTGTAGAAATCCGCTGGCCTTCGGGCTCGACAGAAAAGATCGAAGGCCCAGGGATCAACGGGTATCTGAGAATGAAAGAGAAAGGGAAATGATCTACGCGCGATGAAATTCCCTCGATCATCAGGCATACTGCTTCACCCGACTTCGCTGCCCGGTCGCTTCGGCATAGGCGACCTGGGAGATGAAGCTTTTAGTTTCATCGATTTCCTTCAAACAGGCTCCCAGAGCCTCTGGCAGGTGTTGCCGCTCGGCCCGACGGGGTTCGGCGATTCTCCTTATCAGTGCTTTTCGGCCTTTGCCGGAAACCCGCTGCTGGTCAGCCCTGACCGCCTTGTCGAAGAAGGTTATCTGTCGAATAGCGATATCGAAGACGCGCCGAGATTTTCCGCCGACCGCATCGAGTTCGGTCGCGTGATCGAATATAAAAACAGCCTGCTGGGAAAAGCATTCGACAACCTGGGACAGGCGGATGAGACGGAGTTTCTGAAATTCTGCGAGGAGACGAAAGAGTGGCTCGACGATTACGCCCTGTTCCGCGCATTGAAGGACGAGCACGGAGGGGCGGCGTGGAATACGTGGAAGGCGGAGCTTGCTTTGCGCGATGAAAAAGAAATCGAATCGGCGCGCAGCCGTTTGCGCGAGCGAATCGATGCGCACCGTTTTTATCAATTCCTTTTCTTCAAACAGTGGCGGGCGATCAAGTCTTACGCAAATGATCGCAGCATAAAAGTGGTAGGCGATATTCCAATCTTCGTCGCCTATGATTCGGCTGACGTGTGGACTAATCCCCGGTTGTTCAAGCTTGATGAAAGAGGAAACCCGAAAGTAGTGGCGGGAGTGCCGCCGGATTATTTCAGCCGGACAGGTCAGTTGTGGGGCAATCCGATTTATGAGTGGGAGCGCATGCAGGAGAGCGGCTTTCAGTGGTGGATCGAACGCTTCAAAGCGAACTTCAACTTGTTCGACATCATCCGGCTCGATCACTTTCGCGGGTTTGCCGCCTGCTGGGAAGTACCTGCGGGCGATGAAACGGCAGAGCGCGGAGAGTGGGTCGAAGTTCCCGGACGCGCATTGCTGTCGGCTCTCAAGGGAGCGTTCGGTGAACTGCCTATCATCGCTGAAGACCTGGGAGTGATTACGCCCGACGTTGAAGCATTGCGCGATGATTTCGAATTGCCCGGCATGCGCATACTTCAATTCGCGTTCAGTTCGGACAGTTCCAACCTGGACCTGCCGCACAATTATGTTCGCAACTCGGTCGTCTACACCGGCACACACGACAATGATACAACCATCGGATGGTTCAGCAGCGAAGCGGGCCGGGGATCGACGCGCGATTCGAAACAGATACAGCGCGAGCGCAAACGATGCATGAGATATCTGCGCTCGAATGGAGAAGAGATCAACTGGGATTTCATACGAGCGGTGATGGCATCGGTGGCCTGCCTGGCGATAGTTCCGCTTCAGGACGTGCTGGGGCTTGATTCATCGGCGAGGATGAACCTGCCCGCGAGCCGCGAAGGAAACTGGAACTGGCGATTCAGGGAAGGCGCTCTCACAAAGAAGATGGCCCGCAGACTCAGCAGGCTTGCGAGTTTGTATGGTCGATTGCCCGACGCAATGCTCTGTAAAGATGAAGAGGTGAGGGGGTGAAGAGAAATAAAGCTTCCTTCATTTCTGCGCCAATGATGTGAGAGCAGGCATCCCTGCCTGGATGATTTGAAAACTGGCGCTTCTCCGTTCATCCGTAGCGCGATTCAGGTTTTCGCTGATGAATCGAAGCAGAGTCTTTGATGTCGATTTCAACAATGCCCGGAAAGGATGAAAAACAGGCGATGACCCCTGCGCGACGGACTCCAGACTCCAGACTCTCGACTCCAGACTGTTTTATGAAACAACATTCAAATCGTTTTCTCTGTCGCAAACGCGCATATCTTCTTGCGCTATTATTTTTCATCGCCGCAGGAGCGACCGCAGCGCAGACGCCTGAGGCGTCAAAAGTCGAGCCGCCCAACTGGTGGCCGGGACATTCGATCAACCCTGTGCGTGTTCTTATTCGCGGAAAGAACTTCGCGGGCGCGAGAGTCGAGGCCTCGGGCGCGGGCATTGCTGCGGGGCTTACTCGGATCAACTCGACCGGCACTTATCTCTTCGTCGATGTTCATATCGATTCCAACGCGCAGCCCGGTCGCCGCGCTTTGCGCATCACCACAAACACGGGCGCGACCACCGTGCCCTTCGAAATCACCGCGCCGCTTGCGCGCGAAAATCGATTTCAGGGATTCACTTCCGATGACGTGATTTATCTGATAATGCCCGACCGCTTCTCGGACGGCGATCAGTTCAACAACGACCCTCCTCAGTCTCGCGGACTCTACGACCGCGCGAGGAATCGCCACTATCACGGCGGTGATTTTCAGGGCATCATCAATCGCTTGCCTTATCTCAAAGAACTCGGCGTGACCGCTCTCTGGCTCAATCCCTGGTACGACAACGTGAATCATCCGAACGAGCGCGAGACGCCCGAAGGCAAACCCATCACAGATTATCACGGCTACGGCGCAATCGATTTCTACGGCGTCGAAGAGCATTTCGGCACGATGGAAAAGCTGCGCGAGATGATCGACCGCGCTCACTCGCTGGGCATCAAAATAATTCAGGATCAGGTGGCCAATCACACCGGGCCTTATCACCCCTGGGTGAAGGACTCGCCCACACCCACCTGGTACAACGGAACTGAAAGCCGTCACATAAACGAGACATGGCAGACCTGGACTCTGCAAGACTCGCGAGCGACTTATCAGCTTCAGCGCGAAACTCTCGAAGGCTGGTTCCTCAACATCCTGCCCGACCTCAATCAGAACGATGAAGAGACTGCGCGATACATCATACAAAATACTTTGTGGTGGATCGGGATGACCGGAATAGATGCCATCCGTCAGGACACGCTGCCTTATGTCCCGCGCCGGTTCTGGCGCGACTGGATGACGGCCATCAAGCGTGAGTATCCGCGAGTCAACGTCGTCGGAGAACTCTACGACGCTGACCCTGCGCTGGTGTCTTTCTTTCAGGGCGGCGAGGCGCGATTTGACCAGATAGATTCAGGCATCGATTCGGTGTTCGACTTTCCGGTCTTCTTCCCGCTGCGCCGCGCGTTTGCTGAAGGCAAACCCTTGCGCGATGTGGCGATGATGCTCGCGCGCGATCATCTTTATCCCAACCCCGATGCGCTGGTCGTCTTCCTGGGCAATCACGACAT
>CAZPQE010000248.1:0-3729 GCA_964588615.1 uncultured Clostridia bacterium
CGCGCGGCGATAAAGCGCGTCGTCTACACTCAACTGATTGCTTTCGACTATCTGATCGAAGAAATCCTGTTTCGCCTCTGACGGAGCGGACGGTATGGAATGGTCGTTTGAAAGCGCGACGAGAAGTTCCTGAAGTCCGAACCGTATTTCTCTCATTCCTTCGCGAAGCTTTCGATTGTTTTCCCGTTCAGTCATAGCTTGAGAGAGTTTTCATAACGCGCGCGGCGCGAGAAAGCTCTGAAGACCTCTTGATAAATTTCCGGGGGAGGAATAATGATGAAAACTCCTGCGCGGGCTGAATGGATAATACTTGTTGTCGAACATTGAGTCAATGGCGATAAAAATTTCTCGACGGCGCGAATGAGAAAGATATGCCTGGCTTTTCCGGCTCGATAAAAACCATCAGCGAGGCAAGATTTGATTCTGACCATCACCACAACTCAAAATCCAGCGATCGACCTGGGCTATCTGCAGCACAAGAACTCTGCGCGATGTCAGTCCTTCGATCTGGCGTTCGGTCGCGTACACATCTTTTACCCGGAAGCGACCCCGCAGAGATGCACAGCCGCTCTGCTGCTCGATATCGATTCAGTCGGCCTTGTGCGCAATCGGCGCGGGCCTGCGGGCGAAGGGTTTTCGCTCCAACAGTACGTCCATGATCGCCCCTGCGCAGCGTCGAGATTGCCATTGAAGAGAATGAAGAGTCGGCTATGGAATGGATGAAGAAATCGGCAAAGGAATGACGATCAGTTTATCTCAAAGTGGCTCGGAGCTTGCGCTCGCTTCGCAGCGGAAGCTCGATTATCTCGAATCCTTTCGCGCTGTAGAGGTAGTCTTCGCCCGATTCGTCAACGATTCGTATATACCCTTCGGGGTCACTGGCTTGGGGCGGAAGCGCCTGATATATCCTGCGAAGCTCCAGCGATGCTTCGTAGCCTTCCGGGCGCTCGCTTTCAAGATAATCGCAGTGCGGATTACCTGCGCCGCGAGAGTTGATGGTACGGGTAGCAATCGATGATGCAGTCTCGCATGTAACCGCCTTTGGAGTCCGACTCCATCAACTCTTTATAGACCTTTCGGGGAACATCTTCATAAACATAGGTCCGTCCGCTGTTGAAGACCACTTCCAGCGTTTTGGTCCTGTCAACATAGCCGACCGCATGGATCATGCTCGATTCGACTGTCGTCAGTTTCATGACTTACTTCTCCTGTGACTGCTTGCGCGACTGATCGATGAGAAGCTGCTGAAGGCTCTCGAACGACCTGGAAGCCGATGCTCCCTCGATGGTCTTGAGCGCGATTTCCTGAATCTGCGCGTAAGCCTTTTCAAGCTGCTGCGACAGCCGGGCTATCTGCTCGTTCTGCTCTTTGACCTCGGCGGAGAGCGATTCTATTCGGGTGGTCAGCACATTTCGCTCGCCTGCGAATTCCTTCTTTATCAACTCCTCTTTGTTTTTGGCTTCCAATTGAGCCGACTGCGCGGCTTCTTTGGCCGCCCTGCTGACAGCTTCCTGAAGTTCTTTCGGAAATGACTCGACCCGCTTTTTCAATTCGGCCAATTCTTCTTCCTTCTGCGCGACCACTCTTTCGCGCTCGGCAATCTCGCGCTCCATCTGCTCGCGTTGAAGCGTGATCTCTCGTTCGAGCCGCCCCTTCTCGTCCTCGAACTTATCCTTGGCCAACTGCTGCTCGCGATTGAACCCGTAGAGGTATTCTTCTTTCTCGCGTTCGCGTCGACGCTGCTCTGCGGTGTCGCGCTCTTTCTTCTCCGCTTCGTGCGCCTTTTTCTCTTTTTCCCATTCTGCGCGCGCAGTCTGAATGTCTCTTTCGAGTTCTTCTTTCTTCGACGCCATTTCGTCTTCAAAATTTTCGCGTCGGATGTGCTGGGCTTCTATGAGCGCGGCAAGAGACGAAGCGGCTTTTTGTATCTCGTAGATTTCCTGAAGCTCGTTCTCCTTGGCTTCGACGGCCTTTTTGATCTCTTCGTATTTGGCGATCTGTTCTTCGAGTTTGTCTGAAAGCTGCGCGAGCGCGCGGCCCACTTCCGTCTTGAGATTCCCGGCTTCCCTGACTATGCCTTCGGTCGAGAGCGAATCGGCCACCTCGACGGCCCGTCGGACTTCTTTTTCCTCGATCTTCTGTTCGGGTTTGAGATCGGACTCGCGCTTCTCTTCCAACTGCTTGAGCAGATCGTTGTAAGCGGCGATCATTTCCTGCTTGGTGTTTGCGGCTGAAAGCTTGCGCGGTTTTCTCTCTGGCATGACATCCTCCGAGGTAGAGCAGGCTGCCAGCCTGAGGGTTCCCCGATTTTTATTCTTTCGGGGCGTCAACAGGCTGGCAGCCTGTTGTACATCAACGGATCCTGAATTCACATATTCTCTATGATCGCCGAAGCGTACTCGCTGGTCTTGAGCCGGGTAGCGCCTTCCATCTGGCGATGCAGATCGTAAGTGACGCGCTTTTGCTGAATGGTCTTCGTGATGGCATCGATTATCATACGGCTGACTTCGCGCCAGCCGAGATGATCGAACATCATCACGCCTGAAAGCATAACCGAAGAAGGATTGATAACATCGCGGTCTGCGTACTTGGGAGCCGTCCCGTGGGTGGCCTCGAATATGGCCGCCCGGTCGCCGATATTGGCTCCTGGAGCCATTCCTAAGCCGCCCACCTGCGCGGCGGCGGCGTCTGAGAGATAATCGCCGTTGAGATTGGGAGTAGCCAGAACGGAGTATTCATCGGGACGTATTATGACCTGCTGGAACATCGAATCGGCGATGCGATCCTTGATGAGCAGCTTCTGTTTCCACTTCCTGTCGCCGTGCGTCTCCCATATCGCGGCCATAGTTTTTCTGACTTCCTCGACGACATCCGCGCGCTGGCGCTCGGACATCTGCTCGAATCCGGGCTCGATCATCCGCGCGTTTTCCTCGTCGGTAATCGAAGGGTTCTTCTCGCGGTTTTCGAGTATCCAGGTTTCGCGCTCGGTCACGATGTCCTGGCGGAATTCCCCGCAGGCAAGCTCGTAGCCCCAGTCGCGGAAAGCCCCTTCGGTGAATTTCATGATATTGCCCTTGTGGACGAGCGTGACTGAAGGGCGGTGAAATTCGAGCGCGTAGCGGATGGCCCGGCGCACCAGTCTTTTCGTGCCCGTCGCCGAGATGGGCTTGATGCCTATGCCGCTGTCTTCTCTCACCTTGTAGCCGTACTTGTCGTTGAGCAGCGAGATGATCTCCTGAGCGCGCTCGCTTCCCGAAACGAATTCGACTCCGGCGTACACGTCTTCGGTGTTTTCACGGAATATGATCACATCGAGTCTTTCAGGATGCCTGACGGGCGAGGGCACGCCGTCGAAGTAGCGAACGGGACGGACGCAGGCATAAAGATCGAGCACCTGGCGGAGAGTCACATTGAGGCTGCGGATGCCGCCGCCTACGGGAGTAGTCAGCGGGCCTTTGATGGCCACCACGTATTCCTCAATCGCGCGGACGGAATCCTGAGTGAGCCACTGGCCGAAGCGGTTGAACGCTTTTTCGCCGGCGAATATTTCGTACCATACCACGCGGCGAGAGCCGCCGCAGGCTTTTTCGACCGCCGCGTCGAATACACTTTGAGACGCGCGCCAGATATCGCGCCCCGTTCCGTCTCCTTCTATGAAAGGGATGACCGGGCGATCAGGGACATTGAGGCGGTCGCCCTCCACCGTTATCTTTTGACCATCAGCGGGAA
>CAZPQE010000248.1:3739-6566 GCA_964588615.1 uncultured Clostridia bacterium
GCTGCACCGAGCGCGGGCGCAATTTAGCAAGGCCGCGCGAGGAGTGTCAAGATGGGGGGTCGCCGATGCAATAATTGACTGACAGATTGAGCTTCTATGGCGGAACAGAGAATGGTTCGAGACGATGACCAGACGATGGACGAGATACATCGTCGCCTTCAGGAGTCGGAAGCGGCGAACCTGACCGCCGGGCCGCAGCCTCCAGGGGTGTGGGAGCGCGTCCGGCTCGCCCGCCACGAAACCCGGCCCTACACGCTCGACTACATCAAGCTGATATTCACCGACTTCTGCGAGATACATGGCGACCGTCGTTTCGGCGAAGACTCGGCGATAGTCGCCGGCCTTGCCCGCTTTCATGACGAGCCGTGCGTCGTCTTAGGCCATCAGAAAGGGCGCACGACCAAGACTCGTCAGCAGCGCAATTTCGGGATGCCCAAACCCGAAGGCTATCGCAAGGCGCTGCGGGTGATGAAAATCGCCGAGAAATTCTCCCGGCCCATATTCACCCTAATCGATACTCCCGGCGCATATCCCGGCATTGATGCCGAAGAACGCGGGCAGGCCGAAGCCATAGCCTACAACCTGCGCGAGATGGCCAAGCTTCGCGTGCCGGTGATAGTGACAGTCACAGGCGAGGGAGGATCGGGCGGCGCGCTGGCCATAGGGCTGGGCGATGCAGTGCTGATGCTGGAAAACGCCATCTACTCGGTCATCTCGCCCGAATCCTGCTCGGCCATACTCTGGCGCGATCAGTCGCACGCTGAAGAGGCTGCCAAAGCTCTGAGGCTGACTGCACCCGACCTTCTCGAATTCGGGCTGGTCGATAAGATAATCCCTGAACCTCAGGGCGGCGCGCACACCGATCATCAGAAGATGGCCGAAATCCTCGACGGTTATCTGTCAGAGGCTCTCGCTTCGGTGCGCGATCTGAGCGAAGAGGAACGGCTCAATCGTCGCTATGAAAAATTCCGGGCGATGGGCGAATTCGAAGAGCGTAAAACGTAATGCGAAATGTGAGAGGCATGTGAAAGCCGTGACGGATTTCGAATGCTTCATTTTCGATTTTGACGGTACGCTGGCCTGCTCCGAGCGCGCATACCGCGAAGCATTCCTCCACTCCATCCGTCTTCACACCGGGCTTGAAGTCGATGAACTCGAAATGCGCGGCTTCTGGAACATGACCCCTCACGAGGTGCTCTGCCGCTACGACCAGGCCCGGACGGATGAAATGCTCCTGAGCTTCGAAGAGCACTACTACGCCAACCATCATCATCACCTTTCGGCTTACGACGGCATCGTCGAACTGCTCGACTCTCTGATCGAAGCGGGCGGGCGGATAGGCATAGTTTCGCTCAAGCCGCGACGGGCCGGAGAGCGCGAGCTCGATATAACCGGGCTTCGCTCGAAGGTGCAAAGCGCGGTGTGGGGCGATGATGTTGAGCGGCCCAAGCCCGAACCTGACGGAGTGCTGCAAGCGATAAAGGCGCTCGACTGTGATCCGCGCCGGACGCTGGTCATAGGCGACAGCCCGGCAGACATAATAATGGGCCGTCGGGCAGGCACGCGGACTGCTGCTGCGCTGTGGGGCGGGATGAGCCGCGAGCGGTTGATGGAGCACGAACCCGATCTTGCGCTTGCGTCGCCGACGGATTTGTTGAAAGCGTTGGAACACTTTTCGTTTGGGTGAGATTCGGATGTGAGAACAGATATGAGCAGCAAGGAAAAATGCGTTGAGATAAATGGAGTGAGTTTATACAACGATAATGTTTTGAGTTTATATGATCAGTGGATCGCTCCAAGCTTGATAATTTCTGATGGAGGGTATGGAGTATCGGGCTTTCGAGGAGATGCCTCCTATCCGTCAGAACTTCAGGAGTGGTATGAGCCGCATATAGAAGCCTGGTCGAAAAAAGCGAAGCCGGGAACTACCCTGTGGTTCTGGAACACTGAAATAGGCTGGGCGACAGTTCATGGCTTGCTGGATAGGAACGGATGGGATTATGTGTGCTGTAATGTCTGGAACAAAGGGATTCAACATATAGCAGGCAACTGCAATCTCCCCAGGTTGAAGAATTTTCCTATAGTGACTGAACTCTGTGTGCAGTACGTGAGGCGTCCTGAGTTTGAAGTGGACGGAAAACGACTCACACTGAAAGAGTGGATGAGACTGGAATGGGAAAGAACGAGGATGCCATTGTCTGTGACCAACGATGTGTGCGGGGTGGCTAACGCTGCAACCAGAAAGTATTTCACAAAATGCCATCTGTGGTACGCCCCTCCTGCGGAACATTTCGAGAAGCTGGTCATCTACGCCAACCGAAAAGGACAGCCGGAAGGTAAGCCTTATTTTTCTATCGATGGAAAAGCGCCCATAAGCAGGTCAGAGTATGAAAGGCTGTTCCCTAAGTTTGAAGGAAAGTACGGCATCACCAATGTGTGGGATGAGCCTCCTTTACATAACGGCGAGCGAATCCGTTTGGCTGGCTCGCAGAAATACGCGCACCTGAACCAGAAGCCGCTAAAGCTGATGAAGATGCTCATCGAGGTCGCGTCCAATCCGGGTGATTTGATTTGGGAGCCTTTTGGCGGATTATGCACCGCAGGATTGGCTGCATACTTCACCGACAGACGGGCAGTCTGCGCAGAAAGGGACAAAGACATTTTCGAAATAGCCGTCGAAAGAATAAAGTCGCGTTCAAATGATCTGTTCGCCGTTCTAAACGAGGAGAAATATGCCGTCGTCAGGTAGCGATAACCTTGTGCCTGATCCACCGTCGAGAATTCCTCCCGTTCAACAATGGGAGCATTACAACCTGTGGCATCGGGT
>CAZPQE010000248.1:6576-9641 GCA_964588615.1 uncultured Clostridia bacterium
CCCTGCCAAACTATTTCGAATCCGAACTGGTCATCAGAGGCATTAACGTAACCGAAGTGTTCTCCATAGGCGGCGCGTTTGCGACTGTGATCGAAACACAGGTAGTAAATATCCTTAACAAATTGCGAGGCTTATGGGACCCTGAAAATACCTGCTCGAAATACGCCTTCGTCAGACAATCCCAAACATTCCCGGATGTGTTGCTCAGGAATTTAGAAAATCCCAGCGACATACTGTTCGGTATAGAGCTTAAATCCTGGTATGTCTTGAGCAAAGAAGGAGAGCCGAGTTTCAGGTACAAAGTAGACCCCGACGCCTGCGCATCGGCTGATCTTATCATCGTAGTACCCTGGATTTTGTCTGATGTCATCTCAGGCACTCCCGGATTGTTGACTCCTTATAAAGAACTGGCAAAATATGCTGCCGAGTACCGAAATTATTACTGGCAGAAGCCCCGGATAGAAAATAACGAGAATCCGGAAATCAACAGACCTCCTGAACGAAACAGAAAGCCTTATCCCGCCAGCAAGCAGGAATGTTCAGACGAAGCGGCTGCCGACAGAGGTGGAAACTTCGGCAGAGTCGCCAGAGCCGGAATCCTTGACAACTATACTTCCAACATAAAAGCTCAGGATTATCTGGGCATCAAAATCACTCACTGGATAACTTTCTTCAAAGCCATCTCTGAAACAAGCGCGGATTCTAATATCGACAAACGACTTCAAACCCTGAAGAGTCAGATTCTGTCCGAACCGACTCCTCTGATGAAGAGAAATCTGAATATCGAGGAGTTTTTCTTGAGGTCATAAACCGTCTTGATGAGCTTTGGAACAAAAGAACCTGAGATTGTCGAGAGGAGGGCTGATGTATGAACGCAAGACCGGCTGATACGGATGTGCGCGATAGAGAGATAGTCTCGATCAATCCCGCAACGCTCGAAGAGCTTGGGCGATTTCCCGTCTCTTCGGCTGCCGAGGTCAATGCTGCGGTCGCCCGCGCGCGCGCCGCTCAACCTGCATGGGCCGCGCTCTCTTTTCGCAATCGCGCCCGCTACATTCTCAAGGCTCGACGCGCGCTCTATGACCGGCAGAACGAAATCATTCAACTCATCTCGGACGAAACGGGCAAACCCGCATTCGAAGCTCTCTCGACCGAAGTTTTTCCCGTAGCCGATCTGATGAGCCACTTCGCCGCCAGAACAGAGCGCATCCTCAAAGACGAAAAGTTCACTCTTGCGGTTTTTCGCAACAAGCGATCTGCGATCATTCATGAACCATTGGGAGTCGTCGGCATAATCAGCCCATGGAATTTCCCTTTCGCGATTCCCATGGGCGAGATCGTGATGGCGCTGATGGCGGGCAATGCCGTCGTGCTCAAACCTTCCGAGCACACCCCGCTGGTCGCCGACGGCATTCGACGATTGATGGCTTCAGTAGATTTCCCTGAAGGCGTCCTCGAAGTAGTTCAAGGCGATGGGAGCGCGGGCGCGGCTCTCGTAGACTCACCCATCGATAAAATATTCTTCACCGGCTCAGTGCGGACGGGAAAGCGGATAGCCGAGACTGCTGCAAAGCGATTGCTCCCCGTTACGCTCGAACTCGGCGGCAAAGATGCGATGATAGTTCTGGAAGACGCGCCGTTCGAGCGCACAGTCCGGGGCGCGGTGTGGGGAGCGATGGCCAACTGCGGACAGGTGTGCGCCTCAGTCGAACGCCTCTACGTCGTCGAGTCGATGGCTGACAGGTTCATCCCGGCTGTGGTGAGCGAAGTCAAAAAGCTTCGCCTCGGCCCGCCTTCTTCCGAGTGCAACGCCGACATCGGCCCTCTGGTAAATGAAAATCAGTTGAACACGGTCAGCGAGCACGTGGCCGATGCCGTCGCGCGTGGCGCGAGAGTGCTTGCAGGCGGGCGCAGAAGAGAAGACCTCGGCGGATATTTCTTCGAGCCTACAGTGCTCGTCGATGTCGATGACTCGATGAAGGTGATGACGGAAGAAACCTTCGGGCCTGTGCTTCCCATCCGCATAGTGAAAGACGAGGAGGAAGCCATCCGCGAAGCCAACAATTCTCGATACGGACTGCTCGCGTCCGTCTGGACTACGAACGAACGCGGGCGAAAGCTTGCGCGACGAATCGAAGCGGGGACGGTGATAATCAACGATGCGGTTTACACGCATGGGGCGGCGCAGACCCCGTGGTTCGGAGTGAAAGAAAGCGGACTGGGGGTGACGCACGGCAGCGCGGGGCTGCTGGAATTCGTAAGGATGAAGCATATCAACTGGGACTTGATGCCGATGAAGAGCGACTGGTGGTGGTTCCCCTACACCGAACGCTGGCAGCGGAGGTTCAAGACTCTGATGAAGGTGCTGTATCGCTGGGGGTGGAGAAAAATCGCGTAAATACCGGAAGGGAAACTGATCGATGGTTCGAAAGCTCGCAGCCTGTCTGATCGCGTTTCTTTTGTGCGCGAGCTTGACGGCTCAAAATGAAAGAGGACTCGTGCGCGTCGTGATCGAAACCGAGATGGGCGAGATCGAAGTCGAAATCGACACATCGCGCGCGCCCATCACTGCCGCAAACTTTTTGAAGTATGTCGATGCGGGCCATTATGATGGCGGGCGTTTTCATCGCACGGTGAAGATGGACAATCAGCCTGACAAAAAAATAAAGATCGAAGTAATTCAGGCTGGCGTGAGCCCCGAAAAAACGAAAAGCGATTTTCCCGCCATTCCGCTTGAGCGCACCAACAAGACCGGCCTGCTTCACAAAGACGGAGCCATCTCGATGGCGCGCGACGGGCCGGATACGGCCACATCTGATTTTTTTATTTGTATAAACGATCAGCCAGAGCTTGACTATGGAGGAAAGCGCAATCCTGACGGACAAGGGTTTGCCGCCTTCGGCAGAGTCGTTGGCGGAATGGATGTGGTCAGAAAAATTCAGACGGCTCCTGCCGAAGCTCAGAGCCTCAAGCCGCCGGTCAGAATACTGAGGATTCGTCGAAAGACTGCTTATAGCGGCTTTCAGGTGCGTGCAACCCGATAACCACAGTGACGAAACCAACCG
>CAZPQE010000249.1:0-4575 GCA_964588615.1 uncultured Clostridia bacterium
GGGATAGTGAGGCAGGAACGGACTATGCCGTCAACAGGCAGTATTCCGTGGGCATCGGCAGATTCAGTCGACCTGACCCTTTGGCATCAAGCGCAGAGAGGGAGTCCCCACAGACTTGGAACAGGTACGTTTACACAACCAATGACCCAATCAATATGGAAGACCCTTCGGGATTAGAGCCATTTCGTGAAATTCCTCCAGCACCAACTCTTCCTTGGCAGCTTGATCAGTGCCGCCAATTTGGAGCAACCTATCTCATAGATGGGTTTGATACTTTCGCAGAATTTTTCTGCGGCTGAGCCATTCCCGCAGCTCCCATACTCATTCTTTTCCTGTTTCGACCAGGTACGTTGTGGGTTGATCCTGAAGGGTGCGGGGATAGTGTGATTTACATTGGCGAATTTGACAGCTCACAACAATGGAAGATAGCACCAAGAGATCAAACACTTTTGGCTGATTTTGTTGGGACTGCGAGAGGAGTTGTAAAGATTCCGAATAACTGCGACTGTAGAGTTATTTGCCACGGCGGCGCAGACTACCAGATAAGATGCAGATGTGACTGGTTTCCTAATATCATTGTAGACATATTTTCGGATGGATACCCCAAAAGCTATCCGGAAGATTGGTGGAGAACAAGACCTAAATCCAAATGGGAAGTCCTAGACCCTAGGACTCAAGGCTTCTCTTGGGTATACGAACGCGACCATTACAGGGGTTACAGGGAAGAGGGCGATGAGCTTGTTTTCGGATAAAAAGGCATTTTTTAGATCGTTTCACGGGAGTTTAAGGTGTGTTGAGTCAAACCCGATGATTCCCTGCAAGGCGCAAGGACATTGAGACAACGCAGAGATGAGGGAAACTCTCCGAGCAACCTCCGTAACCGATATTCTTACATGCAAGACTGTAAGAATATCGGTTATAGTCATCAACTGCCCTAGAATGGAGGGAGCATTTGGCGGCTAGATCATTGTAGTCATCGGAGTAATAGTCAGTGAAAAAGCGTCTAGTAATGTCAGCGACTGTTTTAGTACTATCCGTTCTCATTTTTATCTACATCCTTTCTTTACTTCCAGTCAATATGGGATTGCCCTTTGGCTACTGGGGAGACTTCAATATTGCCAAAAGCGCCATCAAACGATCAGATTGCGTTGCCTCGGTCGAAGATCACCTCGTTCATAAAGACCTCACTCTGGAGAATTCCAGTTTCAGAGTCCACACGAAATCAGACTGGAGGCTGGAACTCGGCTTCACTTATGAAATGAACGTCCGTCAGGTGTGCGAGCGTCCGAAAGGAATACTGCTCTATAACCCGGCTAAGGGCGCGCAGGTCTACAGCCTCGAATACCTCTCAGCCGTTTTGAAAGAGAAGAATCTCGAATTGAAAAATGTCGGAGATATTCTCTGTCACCTCGACGATCTGGTTCCCGTCTTCCGCGCCAATTACGAAAGCGACGAGATTCCCTCCGCACCTGACTTCAATGGGCAGTTTCTTGATTATCTCGTTATCAGTTCAGGGCCATCGAAGCCTGAGACTTCAGCGCCGTCAGTCGCAAGCGCGCCTGAGTCTGTTGAAAACGTCGAAAGATCGAAGTCCGATTCGACAGAGTTGCCATTGCGAAATACGAAATTCGATATCATCGCTGTCGATTCTAACGGCGCGTTCAAAACCGTCCGCAGAGGACAGGCTCACTGCCGGGTCGAAGACATCGGCAGCGGAGTGACGCTTGAGATGGCTCACATACCCGGCGGCGAGTTTATGATGGGAACTTCCGGTGCGGAAGCGACACGCATAACGGCAGAGCATAAGCGGTACAGAGGAAGAGACTTCGAAGACCTGTGGCATGAAGTCCCGCAACACAAAGTGAAAACGCCTTCATTCTATATGGGCAGATTCGAGGTGACACAGGCGCAATGGCGAGCGGTTGCCGCATTGCCCAGAGTCGATATCGATTTGCCGAGCGACCCATCGCATTTCAAAGGCGATGACTTGCCGGTGGAAAGCGTGTCGTGGGATGAAGCAGTGGAGTTCTGCAAACGCCTCTCACGCGCAACCGGAAGAGAGCATCGCCTGCCAACCGAAGCGGAGTGGGAATATGCCTGTCGGGCCGGAACGACTACGATGTTTCATTTCGGGGATACGATAACGACTGAGTTGGCCAATTACGATGGGATATATCCTTACGGATCATCTGTGTGGGGAGTGAATCGAGAGATGACCATTCGTGTGGGAAGCTTTGGCGCTCCGAACGCATTCGGACTGTACGACATGCATGGCAACGTCGCTGAGATGTGCCTCGACGTTTGGCGCGATACATACAACGGCGCTCCTTCGGATGGAAGCGCATGGATGATGAATGGTGACATCAGCCTTCGCGTTTTGCGCGGAGGCTGGTTTTACAACAACCCATGTCAAATTCGCGCCGCCTCTCGAAGCCCTCTCTATGGAACGATGAACAAATACTACGGATGGGGATTTCGTGTCGTCGCGCCCGCTCGATAATATGAAATAGTCACGATTTCATCTGACGAAAGGCAACTCGCTTTCTACAATCTTCAATCCCCGCTGCCTTTGTCTCCGGTGTGGGTCGCGTGTTCGACTTCGTTCCTTATCACTTCGTAAATCTGAACAGGCTCTTTCCGTTCACCTCTGAGCAACCGGCTTCGCATCCTTGAGACTCGCGATTAGAAACGATCAGGGTCGAGGTCGAAGTTCTCAACCATGTATTCGTAGTAGCGTCCGTCCTGGAGGAAAACGAGGAATATCTCGTGTACCAGATGGATCAGCTTTCGCGCGCCGTACTCGTCGTCGCCCTTCAATCGCATGGTCAACGAAATGCTGCCGCGTTGGTTGGATGGTGAAGCCGCTGCCTTGCGACGGTCTATTCGCCGGTGTTCGGGCATCTCAATCGAGTGTCGCTCTTCGATGAATCTTTTTAACTCGCTATACATCGAAGAGTCTGCCGCGACGCTGGGCAACAGCAACGGAAAACGTATTGTGTTTCGCCGCGCGTCGAAAACCAATTCGAACGCGCGGTTGTGATGCCACACAAGTTTGAAGATGCATTTGCCGTCGCGTATCGCCGGGTCGCGGCTGAATCCCCGAAACACTCCGCGCTGCGCGTAGCCTTCAAGCACATCGGCTACGCGCTCGATTCGAGAGCGAATAGACGGCTTCGCTTTCACCCTCGATGCTGGCATCTTCAATGCGCGAAAGCTCCCACGCCCGGTTCCGGGTTCAGCGCGACTCCGGGCGGGTAGTGTTTGGCCGAAGTGAATTCCTTGAGCGCCTGAACATTGATCACGGTCGAAACGCTCTCTTTCGCCGCCGCCTCATAGCTGCGCTTCAATGCCGCGCGGAGTTGTTCAGGCGTGTTCACATATTCGCCACGCGCGCCCAGACCTTCAGCCATCAGGTCGTAACGCAGGTTTTCCTGAAACAGGTACATCTGCATCGAACGGGCCGAGGTTGCCGCGCTCGGCCACATGCCCCACGAGTTGTTGTTATAGATCAACGCGATGACAGGAATCTTGAACTTCGCCGCCGTGTCCAACTCGAAGAGGCTGTAGGCCGCTCCGGCATCGCTGGTGATGCACAGCACGGGCGCTCCTTTCCACTGCGCCTGCGGGCCGACTCCTCGCTGAACCGCCGCGCCTGCTCCTATCATCATCGCAAGGTCAGGCCCGATAGCTCCGTACTGGTACGCGCAGACGACGCACTGCGCCGGACGAAATGCGCGCAGCCATCGACCCGCGTACAATCCGCTCGTCCAGCCACCCGAACCCGTCAGCGTCTGTCTGGGATCGATCTCGCCCTTGTAGAGAAAGTCGTGAACCTCTTTCGCCATCACCGCCGGATGGATCGCGCTAGTGTCGCGGCTGTATTTCAAACCGAGTCCGTACACGTCGAGGTGCTGCTTCTCAAACGCACTGCGCGCGGCGGCCAGTTCCGTGACCCACGCATCGCGCTTCTTTCGAGGCAGTATGCCGGACAGAGATTCGAGAAAAATTCGTTCGTCGCTGACGATGCCGATGTCGAGCGGCCAGTTGCGGCCCAGGTCTTCCTGTACGGGATGAACGCGAATGGTCTTCACGTCGGGGTTGAAGCGATATTCGCCGGGACTCGGCATGCAGTACTGCCCGACGAATATGACAAGATCGGCGCTCATTAAAGCTTCAGGCGAGAGGCTTGCAGACAAGCGATGATCATCGGGGAATACACCTCGCGTCGGGCCTGTGCCGACTACCGCCATCTCGTGTTTCTCGGCTATCTCTCTGAGCACGTCCCATGCCTTGCGCTGAAAGATGCCCTGACCGGCGATGAGCAGCGGTCGCTCGGCTTTGTTTATCAGGTCGGCGGCTTGCGCGACCTCTTTCGGTGAAGGGAAGGCGCGCGACTCGCTTCGATACTTGTTCCTGCCGTAGTAGTCGGTCAGCTTTGCGGGATCGGTGAACCGCGAGCGCGCGACCTCAGCGGGGAAGTCCAGATGCACAGGGCCGGGTATGCCTGACTTCAACTGGCGAAACGCATAAGCGCCGTATTCATAAACGCGGTTGGGCGCGATCAGCAGCCGCTCC
>CAZPQE010000249.1:4585-9636 GCA_964588615.1 uncultured Clostridia bacterium
TGCAAGCACAAGCAGAGGAGTGCGCGCGGCGTTGGCGCTGGCGATGTTCATTATCATGTGAGTGAAGCCGGGGCCTTCGGTTCCTGATGTTGCGGTCACTTCGCCGGTCACTCGCGAAAACCCGTCCGCCGCCGCGCACATCGCCCCCTCGGTGCGCCCGCCGTAGCTCGGCACGCCAGCGGCGGCTATTGCGTTGATGACCGTGTAGTTGCCGGGACAACAGAAAAGCGCGGCGAGTTCTTCCTCTTTGCAAAGTTTGGCGAAAATTTCAGCGCCGGTCATGCCGTTGCCCTCGAACGATCCCGGTTTAGGCGCTTCGTTCATCGAGTCGGGAATCTCTTTCGGAATGCGGATGGATGGAATCTCGGCGAGGGCGTTTGCAAATACGCTGCTCTTCGCTCCTGCTGCCGCGATCACAGCCCCGGCTCCCGCAGCCGACTTGAGGATAAAATTTCTTCTGGTGTTTTCTGCGTTGCTGCGCTCATCCTTGCGCTGTCGTTTCATGATGCGCTCCTTTGAAAAGGTACAGTAGGCTGCCAGCCTGCTGATCTCCCAGTTTTCGTATTTTCAGGGTGTCAACAGGCTGGCAGCCTGTTGTACGTCCAGGTCTCCTCTCACTCTTTGGGAGGCGCTGGCTCCTGAAGCCTGGGCCTGAGCGGTTCAGGCCAGAGGCTGCGAATGAAGTTGACCAGATGCCAGAGGTCTTCCTCTTTGCGAATCTGGTTTTTGAAAGGCGGCATGCTTACGCCCGCTCCGTCGCGTATGCTTCGAAAGACCTCACCTTCGGACGCGCCGCTCTTCCAGATTTTGGGTTCGGTCAGATCGGTGGCGTCCGCGATGACATCGATCTGCGATTTGCCATCATTGCCGTGACAACTGGCGCAGTCGTGCAGAAACAGTGTGCGACCGCGCGTGATCGAAGCTCGTGTGAAAGGCACAGGGCTTTTGAGTTGGCGCGCGGCTTCGCGAGTAATCTTATCATCTCCGGTCTGGGCTTCGAGATTGATCGAGGCGACGAATAAGATGGCTATCCAGACCGCTGCAAGTCGAGCATTGCGACGGCTCATAATCACGCTCCGAACGACGATTCTGTGAGAAGGAGACGACCGCGCGTGCAGGCGCAAACGGCCAGCCGCTCGCGGATCGCCCATAGTCCACCGCGTACTATGTCGGAATTCCGACCCGCAATCAATGTCAAATCGCGATTTTCAATCCCCTCACCTGTTCGTCGCCATCGCGGGTTTGATTGGCTCTCTGTCAATGGTGTAATCCATCCAACCGATCATCATTTCGTCATAAGTAGGCTCTCCGTAGCGCACCGGTTTGGTCGGATCAGGGTTGTACTTGTTCCTGGCCGAATTGTCGAAGTGCGCCGTAACCACGATGCGAGTCCCCTTGGGAAGCGGCTTTGGCTCTTTGAAGTAGTAGACTGTCTGCCACGAGAAGTCGTATTTCGGAACATTGAGCAGTATCTCCTGGCGGCCATCGGGATAGATAGCCCGGTACTCGACCGCCTTGCCGCGCAGGTGAAGGTGCGGCATCAGACTGACGAGATGAACATCATCGTTTGCAGTCCAGCAGGCGGTCACGCGGTGATTATCGGCTCCGGGCGGAATCAGAAAAGCGTTGTTGGCTATACCGAGGGTGCGCACTAATTTTTTTGGTTCCCCCTTAGCGAGTATCAGCCCGATGCTGGAACGGTCTTTTTGAATCGAGCCTGCGACTTTCGAGTAGTGCATCTGAAAGACTATCTTCGAGCCTGCGGGGACTCGTTTGACCGTACCCGCTTCCCAGATTGCCTGATTCATGCCGGGCGCGTAGCCTGCCAATAGCTGACCGTTCTCCATGTCCTGACCTCGGTCGCGGCGCGAAAGCCTCCCGCCATTCGGCGACGAACAGCCATCATCAAACACGGGCGCGTCGAGTTTCGTGCGAATGAGAAAACCTTCGCGGTAGACCGGCGATTCCTTTTCCATCCTCGCCCGCAGTTTGTCCAACTCTTCTTTGTTGAGGTTGGGGCGCGCGGCGGCGTTCGCGGTCGGCGGCTGGATGAAAGCGATTATGTGATGGACGATCTTTCGATTGTCGGGCCGCGCTTCGGCCCTTTGAACATAGACATCCTCCTTGAAGCCGGGATCGACGACGAAGTACTGATACTCATCCGGCCCGCTTGCTTCGAGGGTGTAGGGCTCAGGCATCGGGATGACGAGGTCGGGCTTGCCGATGGTCCAGCCCTCGATGAACTGAGGAGCGGGAGGAAGGTCTTTCGGGTTGCCTTCTTTCGCGCCGCTATCGATCCAGCCGACGATGGTGTCGATTTCGGTTTGCGAGAGTCGCCGGTCATTTGCCCATGCTCCGTAGTGGGGATCGGCGTGCCAGGGCGGCATGGTTTGAAGCAGCACCTTCTCGCGAATCGATCTGGCCCACGGGCGCACGCTCGCGTAGGTGAGAGTCGAGAAAGGCGCGGCTTCGCCCGGTCGGTGGCATTCCGAACACCTGTTATTGAGTATTGGCGCGACATCTTTCGAGAAGGTAATCTCTTTGCCCGACCGCGCGCCCGTCGTCTGCGAAGACAGCAGGATCGCCACTGCCATACCGCATAAAAGACCAAAATAGATTCTGCTTTTCATAACCCCTCGCCTCGATTGGGTGATCCGGTTGATCGTTCAACTGCCCGCAAGCCCGATTGCAGGATTGCGAGACAATCGCTTGCGCATTCTCGATCAGGAAACGATGGATGGTGACTCGATGGACGAAGCAGACCCGCGGCGTTCAATCGCCAAAGGAAAACCGGGTGCGATCCGCCCTTCAGTGGCGAAACTTAGCACCCGGCGGATCGAAATGCAGTGATGGCCGTCACGTCCTGCTGAACAATCAGTTCTGGCGAAGGGGATATCGCTGGCAACTCTGTGGGATTGGTGAAAAAAGCGGAAGCGGTTCGTTGATCAACCGAATTGAAATCATGCTCGAAGCCCCTGCCCGCGTTTTCCGGGGCAAGGGCTTCTATCTTTCATCTGTCTTTTCGCAGTCGTGAAAAACCGGCTATTGCTTCTTCGCAGTCCAGGTCGCTTCGCCGAGTTCGCCCAGTTTCGCAGTGCCCTTCATGCTGGCCGCGCTCTCGATTTTGCCCGTGTAGGTGATTTCGAACTCCTGCCCCTGAGCGTTCACCTTGATCTTGAAGCTGATGTCGCTTCCCTTGACCGTTCCCGTCAAAGGCGCTTCGCCGAACTGGCCTTTGTAGGTTCCGGTCAGAGTTTCGCCTTCCTGCTTGAAGGTGAAAGTGGGGCTGCCCGACCCTTGCGAAGTCTCGACCGCAAAACTCCACACGCCGCTGATGTTGGTCGCTGACGATGAGGAAGGCGAGGCCATCATCGCGCCTTCCTTGTGAGGCACAGCCGACCAGTCGCCTGACGCAAGGCCGCCGAAATCGGCTTCGCCCTTCATGCCGTCTTTGCTGATCTTGCCCGTGTAAGTGATCTTCATGTCCTGGCCCTGAAACTGAATGGTCAGCACCATAGTTATGTCGTCGCCCTTGACCATCACGCTGTCGTATTTGCGCTCGCCTGCCTGTGCCTTGGCGACAGCCACCAGCTTGCCGCCTTCCTCGCGGATGACGAGCATGCTCTTGCGCTCGCCCTGCGGCGAGACGGTCGTCATATCCCAACTGCCCACCGCGCTGCTTTGAGCTGTGGCCGTCGAACAGATTACCAACATCATCGAGACCAGAATCAGAATCTTTTTCATAGCTCTCCTCCTTTTTTATCATCGGGCCGATGTCGACCCAAGCGGATGTAACCACAACAACCCACGTGTTGAAAAGCCGCAATCAACCGATCTCCTTTCACAGACAGCCGCAGGCGTTGTTGGCCGTGTTTCTGTCGGTGATTGTGAACGTCCTGCCCAGCGAAAACACCTGCACTGAAGCAGTCGCTTTCTTCGTGCAGGTGTCTATCTTCGCTAATACTCTGAGGTCCGTAGATGAATGCTGCAAAGTGATGATGCAGCCTTTCCTGGTGATCGTGCCTGTCCCGGCGACAGCAAATCCGGTTTTGCAATTGGTTAGCTGAAATTCCCCGGTCGCAAAACTGAGCATGAGAATACTGCCATTGCTGTCATCCACGATGCAGGAATCAGGAGGCGCTCCGCTGCTTCTATAGCGCGCGAGCGCAAAATCAGAAAGCGTGCTTTCTCTGTCAGAATTCCCTGCTGCAACTATGCTGCCATCCGACTGGATAGCAACGTCACTAGCGTTGTCAACGCTTCCAAAAAAATCGGTCATAATTTTGCCGCCGCTGCTGAATGCAGGGTCAAGGCTGCCATCGCTGGCGTAACGGGCAAGAGCAAAGTTGCTGGTAATAGTGTTCGGGTTGAGAGAGGTACCCGCTGCAACGATTTTGCCATCGGATTGAAGCGC
Organism: uncultured Clostridia bacterium; assembly: GCA_964588615.1. GTDB lineage: Bacteria > Acidobacteriota > Blastocatellia > UBA7656 > UBA7656 > UBA7656. Next base: position 9,000 of record CAZPQE010000249.1, read on the forward strand.
CAATCCTGAGATACCATCGTCATTGCCGGAGAAATCCGTTGTGACCACACCGCCCGAGCCGAATGTGGGATCAAGGCTGCCGTCGCCGTTATAACGCACAAGGGCGAAGTCTGTCGGTATTGTCCCGGAATATCCGGCTGCAACGATCTTTCCATCTGTCTGGAGACCCAAAGAACCGGCTTCCGCGTCACCGGTGATATCAGTGACAACTATGCCTCCTGCGCCGAAGGAGGCGTCGAGGCTACCGTCACTGTTGTATTGAGCAAGAGCGAAATCGAAGGAAAACCCGTCAGTAGAAGTTGTGCCTGCTACAATAATACGGCCATCAGGCTGAAGGGCAATATCAGATCCCCCATTGTCCTGGCTGGAAAAATCAGTGATGATCTTGCCGCCTATGCCAAATGTGGAATCAAGGCCCCCATCGGTGTTGTATCGTGCAAGGGCAAAGTCGCGCAGGAAGGTGGTTGTATTCGTAGTCAACCCTGCAACAACAATTTTGCCATCTGTCTGGATAGCAACAGCACTAGCGCGATCATCTTCGCCAGAAAAATCTGTAGTGACCAGACCGCCAGCGCCGAAAGTTGCATCGAGAGAGCCATCGCTGTCGTAGCGCGCGAGAGCGAAGTCGCTGACGAAA
>CAZPQE010000250.1:0-9625 GCA_964588615.1 uncultured Clostridia bacterium
GGCTGCCCTATGGTTGCGTCGGCGGGACTCTTCACTATCTCTTCGACCGGCGCTCCGCTTTTGGTCGTGCCTTCCAGCACCGCGATGTTCGCCGTCACCACCCGGCTTCCGCCGAAGATCACGATGAGCATCACCAGCAGGAAGGCGGTGAGCGATTCGCCTATGCCTCCTGAAGTCGATTTGGTGGTCGTATACCAGGAATAAGCTCTCGCTATGTGCTTCTCGTCGGTGTTGTCGGCGATCATCGCTGAAGCCGAAGGGCCTTTGGCTGAATCGGCCATTCCGCGAACCAGGCTGATGCCGTAGAGCAGAGGGATGTTGGCAATGGCGTAAAGCCCTCCGACCAGAGTCCTGATGGCCAGCGAGATGAGAAAGACTCGCTTCTTGCCGTATTTGTCGGCCCACGTGCCAAACAAGGGCCGCATTATCAGCGGGACGATATTTTGAATGAAGGCCAGCGCGAGCACTTCGGTGATATTGAGGCCGAAGACCAGAAGTCCGTAAAGCGGAACGGCGGTCTTTATCATCCCGCCCGACACTTTGGAAATGAAAGCCTCGGCCATTAGCGCCAGCACTACTCCATTGAATGTGCCGCCCGCTTTCTCTTCCGATTTTGCCACCACCGAAGGAAGCACGGCTTCGCCTGCGGGGACGGGAGCCGGAGCCTGCGGGATGACGATGCGGGCGACCGTCCCCAGTCCCGTCGCGCGATTGAACATGCGACCCATCATGCCGCCCGAGGCGCCCGACGCAGCTTCGAATTCCGATGCGAGATAAAGGGCCGTAGGCTGGCGCTGCGCCGGGTCTTTCGAAAGAGCGCGCTGGATGACTGCCGCGACCCCTTCGTCCAGATCGCGCCTTCCGTATTCTGTAATATCCGGCACAGACGATTGCATGTGCATGCGGGCGATTTCCATCGGGTTCGGCGAATCGAAGGGAACCGTGCCTGTGAGCATCTCGAACAGAATGATGCCGAGCGAATAGACGTCGGAGCGGGAATCAAGCTGGCTTTCGAGCCACTGTTCAGGCGAGCGATACTGCGCCTTGCCCAACTGACGAGCCTGAAGCGCCATCGTCGCCCCGGTGCTGACCGACGGGCCGACTTTGGCCAGGCCGTAGCCTCCCACCTTGACTATCTCTTTTCCGTCCGGGCCGTATTCGATGAAGATGGATTCAGGCTTGAGGTCGCGCAGAACTATGCCGTTTATGTGCGCCGCATGAACGGCTCCGCAAATCTGATTGAATATGCCGACCACCCGCGAGAGCGTAAGCCCGCGCTCGCGCTGAAGCAGGTCGCGCAGAGTCATCCCGGTGAGCAGTTCCTCGACCAGGTAAACATAACCGTCGGGAGAAGTGCCGTAGTCGAATATCTGCACCGAGTTGGGATGGCGCAATCGGGCGGCGACCTGAGCGTGGCGGCGGAAACGCTCGAAGGCTCCCTTGTCGCGCACCAGTTCGGGGTTGAGCACCCGGACGGCGACCTTGTCTCCGAGCAAAGCGCGACGGGCTCGATAAATGCTGCTCGTAGACCCCTCGGTTATTTTCCAATCGATGTGATAGCGTCCGTCGAGCACCGCTCCGTCGAGGTCTTTCGATGTCGCGCTTTCAGGCGGCTGTTGAGGCTGCTGCTGCGATTGAATCGGCGGAGGTTGAGGCTGCGGGCTGTGCAGCACGGTTTCCGCTTCGTCCGGTTTCGGAGCCACGCGCGGTTCTACGACAGCGGGTTTGGAAGCGGGCGGCTGCGGGCGTTCGATGACGTTGAATGTGAAGCGGGTGCGCCCTATGTCGATTGCGTCGCCGTTGGTCAGCGCGAGATTATCCTGTATGCGCTGGTTGTTGACGTAGACATCGGCGCGTCGCCCTCCGGGGATGATGACGAACCTCTCGTTCTGTCGCTCAACGATGGCGTGAAACCGGCTGATGGTCGGATCGGCGAGCGATATTACATTTGCGGGAGCATTGCCGATGCTGACCGGCTTGTCTTCGAGCGTGGCTTCGCGGATGACTCCATCGGGAGACCGGAACAGCAGTGTGGCTTTGAGCGCGGGAGAGCCATCGACGGGCGCGGGAGGGTCGGGCAGTCTGGTCCCGTCGCGCGGGCAGAATTTCCTGTCGTCGGGTGATTCAGTATTGCAGACGGGACATCTCTTCACTCGCAATCCTCTTCATTTGCTCGATGCGCGGTCGAGTATGAACTGAGCTATGCGCTCTCCTCCCTGCGGCACTCCCTTGTAGCCGGGGAAGCAGTTTACTTCGATGACCGAAAAACCTTCGCTTGTCTTAATCAGATCGACGCCGTAAAGCTCAAGCCCGAAGAGACGTCCACAGCGACGAACCATGTCGGCAAGCTCCGAGTCATCGCCTACCGGAGAGCCGAGCTTCTCTTCTTTTGTCGTGGCCGGAAACACCCGCTTGATGGCATGCACGTAGTCGCCTATGGCGTAGGCTTTATAATCGAAAGGCTCATGCTCGCAGTATTCCTGAGCGAATATGAGCCGCTCGCCCAGAAGCGTTCCGTCTTCTCCGCCGTCTTCCTTATCCCCGGATTCATCCGCCTGCCGCCGCGACACCAGAGCGTCGAAATCCGCTTCGTTCATGCATATTTCTATGCCCTGGCCGCGACGCCCGCGATAAGGTTTGACTACTATCGGCATCCGTCTGACAATGGCCCTAAGCGACTCGATAGAATCGGTGACGAAGGTGCGCGGAGTCGGGATGCCCGCCTGAAGCAGCATCATGCAGGTCAGTATCTTGTCGCGGACTTTCATCGTCGCGGGATAATCGTTCAACAGTCGGCAGCCGCGATAGTGGGCCGAGGCGGCGAGAGATTCGGCCAGCGGCGAATGCGACTTGAAGAGATAGAAATCGTAATCGAAGGAGAAGTTTTCCAGATCGATCATGCCCGATCTTTCAGTGACTACTGAAACGTCCACGCCGCCGGCTTTCAGATTATCGAGTATTTCATAAGTAACCGAAGTGGAACTTCGCGGAGGCTCCATCAAAAAACATATTCGCATAAAAACTCCTTGGAGAAGAAAAACGCCACTGAAGGAACTGCTGCCGTCCTGCACGGCTACTTGTACAATACAAACCTGCTGTTTGCAACCTCGCAGGCGAACGACCAGTTTGCTGTCTGGCCTGCGGGCGGCAAGTTTGTTAATCTGCGCAGGGATGATGCAATGACCAGGAAGAAGAAACTCGAAGGACTCTCTTACGAAGAATTCCGCCGCCAGGTGAAGGAAGGCCATATAGAACCGCTCTATCTTTTCATCGGCGAGGAAGAGTATCTGCACGAACACGCCCTGCGACTGCTCTACAACTGCATCGAGGAAGCGAGCCACGCCTTCAACATCGCGGTGTTCTCGATAGGCGCAGAAGGAGCATCGGGCCATCGCGCCACTCTGGCCGAGGCAATCGATAACGCCAACCAGTGGCCTATGATGTCTGGGCGAAGAGTGGTCGTCATACGCGACTTCGACAAGATAAAAGAAGACGAAACGGAAATAGTTCTCGAATACCTCAAGCATCCGGCGACGACTGCGACTGTGGTCTTTCAATCCAGCACGCTCGATCAGCGGCGCAAGATAAGCGCCGCCCTTCTCAAAGCCTGCGCGGTCGTCTCCTTCGACCGACCCACCGAGCAGCAGGCCCAACTGTGGGCCGAGCAGTACCTCAAGCGGAGGAACTGTCGCATAGAGCCTAACGCGCTGGGGCATCTCATCGGGCTTGCGGGAACGCGGATGAGGCGGCTGGCCAATGAGCTTGACAAGCTTGCTGCTTATGCCGGGAGCAGCATAATCAACCTCTCGATAGTCGATGAGCTTGTGCCGCGCTCGCGCGAGCACACGGCCTTCGAATTGTGGGATGCGATACTTGAGCGCGACCGCAAGCGCGCGCTCAGGATCATGGAGCGACTGCTCGACGACGGCGAAGAGCCGGTGATGATAGTGGGCGCGCTGGGCGGATTGTATCGTCGAATGCTTGCCGGGAAAGAGTTGATGTCGCGTCAGGCCCCGATCGAAGAAGTGATGAAAGCGACCGGCCAGTACGGATACCGGGCCAAAGCTTTCAATGCGAGAATCAACCGCACCTCGCGCCAGGAGCTAACTTCAGGCATCCGGCGACTGGCCGAGGTCGATAACTCGATAAAGAATTCCGAAGCCACCCCGCGGCTTCAACTCGAATTCCTCATCTGTGAATTGACTTTGCCCGAAACCGCCCGCCAGGGGTATATTCCGGGGGACGTAAGACGTAAAACGTAACGGGCTGATGGCTCATTTGGAGGATTGAAGCGATGGCGATCTTTGCTCACGAAGAGAATCCGCTCAACGATCAGGAGTGGGAGAAAATAAAGTCGGTGGTCATCGAGGTGGCGCGCAAGCGGCTCACAGGTCGTCGCATAGTCGATCTTCACGGCCCGCTCGGTCCCGGAGTGCAGACCATCGTTCATGACCACTTTTCGGGCACGACCATAGGCAGGGTCGGGCTGCTGGGAGAAGAGGAGTGCGACCCTGTTCGCTCTGTCCGGCGCGAGAGCGGGATCATTCCGCTCATCTACAAGGACTTCATCCTTCACTGGCGCGACATCGAAAACGCGCGTCAGACCGGAACTCCTCTCGATATTTCAGCGGCTGCGGGCGCAGCGGCTTTCTGCGCCGACGCTGAAGACGATCTCATCTTCAACGGCAACCCCGAGATGGGCTACGAGGGATTGATGGTGGTCGAAGGTCGAAAGACGATGGCTCGCTCTGACTGGAGCGCGGCGGGGAACGCATTCAAAGACGTGGTCGATGCGACGCAGACGCTCGTCGATGCGGGATTCTACGGGCCTTATGCGATGGTGGTCAGCCCAAAGCTTTACACACAGATGCATCAGGTTCATCCCGGCACGGGAGTGCTTGAAATAGATCACGTCCGCAAGCTGATAACCGACGGCGTGCATCAGTCGCCGCTGATAAAAGAAGGCAGCGGGATGATAGTGGCCACCGGCGCGCAGAACTTCGACCTCGCCGTCGCCCAGGACCTCACGGTCGCTTATCTGGGAGCGGAGCACATGAACCATCCCTTCAGAGTGTTCGAGAGCGTTTATCTGAGGATCAAGCGACACGGCTCGATCTGCACGCTTGAACCGCAGGAGGGATCGAAATCGAAAAAGAAGTAAGCGATTCGCAAATGTGCGGGAGAGACAAAAAGAGAACGACTGTCGGTCGTTCTCTTTTGCGTTTAAGAAGTCGAAAACGTCCTGGCTATGAAGCGGACAGCGAATTGACTTTTGCGGTGAGCCGGGATTTGTAGCGGGCGGCGGTGTTCTGATGAAGGACGCCCTTCTGAATCGACTTATCGATGAGCGACACGGTGAGAGGGAGCAGCGCCTGAGCCTGCGCGCGGTTGCCCGAACGAATGGCCGATTGAATAGCTTTGATCTGGGTGCGGAGGCGGCTGCGGTTGCGGCTGTTGACTTCGTTGCGCCGCTCGGTCTGCCTCATTCGCTTCTCTGCTGACTTATGGTTTGCCATGCTTTCAATATCTCCTCGATACAGTTAAGAAAATTCCTTACAAAAAAGACAAACAGGATACCTACCGGCGCAAGCGGCTGTCAAGGCTCGTTCAGACAGGGCTGACCTGTTTTCGATTTGCTCACGGCCTTCTGTTAAATTTGGTTCTGCATGGAGCAGGGTCATTACTACACCGAGCTTGCAGCATCTTTCGTTCGCGGAAAACTCGGCGAACGGAAGCATCTGTCTTCAGAAGAACTGATTCAGGCAGGCATCGCAGCGGGCTTGCGCCTTCACAAATTCAAACGCAACGCCCAACTCCCTCGCGTGCGAAAAGTCCTCGGCATTTTGCGAGGGCTTGCGCCCGCAAGCCTCATCGATGTGGGAAGCGGCAGGGGAACATTCCTGTGGCCGCTGCTCGATTCGTTTCCCCATCTCGCGGTCGCTGCCGTAGATAAAAAACCGCAAAGAGTCTACGACATCGATGCGGTGCGGCGAGGCGGATATGAAAACCTCTCTTCCGCGCTTGCCGACGCCGCCTCGCTTTGCTTCGCGGAGAGAAGCGCGGATGTCGTGACTATGCTCGAAGTGATGGAACATCTCGCCTCGCCCGCGAAAGCGGCTCTGGAAGCCATTCGTGTGGCTCGCCGTTTCGTCATCGCTTCCGTCCCCTCGAAGGAAGACGACAACCCCGAACACATTCACCTCTTCGACAGGGCGAGCCTCGAAGAGATGTTTCTGTCTGCCGGAGCGCGACGGGTGAAGTTCGAATACGTTCCCAATCACATAATCGCGATAGCCGCCCGTTGATCGACGATGAAACTTTACAAATACCCGCGCACACATCACCTCGAAGGCTCGCGCCTGCAACCGGGCGATGAAGACCTCGACTCCATCTCGTTCGATTCCATCAGAGGCCGCCATCTGGTCGTCGAAGAGAAACTCGACGGCGCAAACGCTGCCATAAGCTTTGACGAAGAGGGCCGGCTCTTTCTTCAAAGCCGCGGTCATTTCCTCGAAGGAGGGCCGCGCGAACGTCAGTTCGATCTTTTCAAGACATGGGCCAATCGCCACAAAACGAAGCTGTGGGATATGCTCGGCCCTCGTTATGTTCTCTATGGCGAATGGCTTTATGCCAAACACACTATTTTTTACGACTCTCTGCCGCATTACTTTCTCGAATTCGACATACTCGACACCGACGCTCAGGAATTTTTATCGACTGAGCGAAGACGAGTGATGCTCATCGGTTCGCCTGTAAAATCCGTTCCTGTGCTGTGGTCGGGCGAGGCGCGCTCTCTGAAAGCGATTCGATCGCTCGTCCGTCCTGCGCTCTACAAAAGCCTTCGGTGGCGAGAGAGTCTTGAGCGAGCCTGCGCGCGAGTCGGGCAGGATGTCGAGAGAGTGAGGAGCGAGACGGACGGTTCCGATCTGGCCGAGGGGCTTTACATCAAGGTCGAAGAAGAGGGGCGAGTCGCGGGGCGTTACAAATACATTCGCGCGAGTTTTCTCACATCGGTGCTGGATTCTGGAAGTCACTGGATGGATCGCCCCGTTTTGCCGAATCAACTGCGGGATGGAACAGATATCTTCGGAGACGAATCGTGAACGAACTCATTTCACTCACTCCTCAGCCGCCCGAATGGAAATCAGACTGGGACGAGATTGATCGCTCTTTCGACTGGGTGCGACAGATGTCGGGATGTCGGCAGGACGCGATTCATCACGCCGAAGGAGACGTCTGGATTCACACTCGAATGGTGTGCGAGGCGATGACAGCGAACGATCAATGGCGCAGCCTGCCTGAGGATGAGCGGGCGATATTATTCGCTGCTGCTTTGCTTCACGATGTGGCAAAGCCTCTCTGCACTCGCTTCGAAGACGGGCGCGTGACGAGTCGCGGTCATTCACGGCGCGGAGAAGTGATGGCGCGAAATCTTCTCTGGCGCATGAACGCGCCTTTCAACGAACGCGAGCAGATAGCTTCCTTGATACGCAATCATCAAGCGCCTTTCTTTCTCATCGAGCGCGATGATCGAGAGCGCCTAGCCATTCGCGTCAGTCAGACTGCGCGGTGCGATCACCTCGCCCTGCTTGCGAGGGCCGATGCTGCGGGCCGCATCTGCGAAGACAGGCAGAAACTTTTCGACCATATCGATCTGTTCATCGAATACTGCCGCGAGCAGCGATGCCTTGATGCGCCCCGGCGGTTTGCTTCCGATCACAGCCGCTTTCTTTATTTTCGCTCATCGGGTCGTGACCCGGATTATCTGGCTTATGACGACACTCGCTCAGAGGTCGTGATGATGTCGGGGCTTCCGGGGGCGGGCAAGGATCGCTGGGTGGCGGAGAATCTGTTTGACTGGCCGGTTATATCGCTCGACGAGTTGCGGCGAGAGATGAACGTCTCTCCGACCGACAAACAGGGACGTGTGATTGGCCGCGCGCGCGAGCTTGCGCGAGAGCGTCTGCGCGCAGGAGAGAGATTCGTATGGAATGCGACTAACATCAGCCGTCACACGCGCTCGCGTCTGATCGATCTCTTCACGGCTTACCGGGCGAGAGTGCGAATCGTTTACATAGAAACTTCTTCGGACAGACTCTACGAACAAAATCGCAAACGCAGTGATGCGGTGCCGAACGCGGTGATCGAGCGTTTGCTCGATCAATGGGAGGTGCCTGATCTGACTGAAGCTCACCGGGTGGACTACATCGCGCGTCGTTATTGACTCGCCTTCGCCCTTTCGAATGAAAAACCTTGAAGCGCAGGCAAGTAAACACGTAGACTGCGCGAGAGGCTGCTCTTCCCTGAGTTTGACACGGGCTTGATAAACACACTTCAGATGGCAATCTCTTTTGCCAGACAACATGCTGCGCAGGCAATCCACATCGACTCAGAGAAGATCGAGGCAGACGCATCGGGTTGATTATGAACAGGCAAGGAGCAAACCCGGAAATAGACTCATCCCTGCTCCCATTTCTCCGCGCAAGTGATGACTCAGAATCTCAAGCTCTGTTGAGCCAACTCATCGAGCAGGCCGCGCCCGTGATCAAAAAAATCACCGGCGGAAGCCTCGACCCTGAAGACGCTTTTCAGGAGACAACGCGACTGCTCATCAAACAACTGCGAGACCTCAAGGCTGACCCCGGCGGCAAAGCGATCAGCAATTATCTCCATTACGTCAAAGTGGTGGCCTCGCATGTCGCTAAAGGACAGTTGCGCGATGAGCATCCTCAGCGTCGTTCTCTGACCGATGCGCTGCGATATGTTCTCAACAAGCCTCCCTTCGCGCTGTGGGAAAATGAGTCTCAGGAACGACTGTGCGGGCTGGCCGTATGGTGTGAGCAATCGACTGCTATCACGCGCAGCAATCGGCTGACGCAACTGCTCGACTGCCCGCGCCTCCTCGACGAAGTTGCAGGACGCGACGCTCAGAGCCTCGATAACTCGGAGCTACTGGCCGCGATCTTCGATTGGGTCGGCCATCCCGTCAGATTCGATCAAGCGGTCAGAATCGTCTGCGATTTGAAACGCATTGAAGAACTCACTCCAATCGTCGAATCTGATCAAGAGGAAGCGCGTCCGTTGAGCGAACTTCTCGAAGACACGAAGCGACGCCCGGACGAGGAAGCCGAGTGGAGAGAGTTTCTTTATCTGCTGTGGGCAGAGATTGAGCAACTGCCGCCTTTGCAGCGCATCGCTTATCTGTTGAACTTCACAGCAGCGGGTGGCGAGTTGGAATTGTTCTCGATATACGGCGTGGCGACAATTCGGCGCATCGGCGCTGTCTTGCAATTGACGGAAGACCACTTCGCGCGGGCGTGGACAGATTTGCAATTGAGCGAGGAGGAACGCCTCCACGCTTTGCTTGCAAGCTATGATGAACGGTTCGCTCTGCTTTGGCAGCGATTGCCGCTTGCGGATACGACCATCGCCCGAATGCTTGGCACTGAGCGGCAGAAGGTGATCAATCTGCGCAAAGCGGCTTCGGATCGCCTGTCACGGCGGATGGCTCATCGCAGTTAGGGATGGGTGAAAATTTTGATCGGCCCGGTAATATCAGCCGCTCACTCGCATCCTTACTATCAAGCAAGAGAGGGTCAGTTTGATGAGCGCATCTTCCGCGCCA
>CAZPQE010000251.1:0-2898 GCA_964588615.1 uncultured Clostridia bacterium
CCCTTGAATCAATCATGGTCCTCAGCTTTCTTTGTTTGTGGGGCTTCAATTATCAGAGACAACCGCTCGCTGCCAAACTCGATTACGACAACCAGCGGCTCACCGATACGGCGCTCAAACAGTTCAAGCGGCTCACCGTCGAACGAGTCGATGCAGAATATGCGCAGGCCCGCGCTGTCGATTGGCCGGATGAAAATACCTGGCGCAATCAACTGCACGAATCTTTCGGCGAGACGATAGCTCTGCTTGGACACACGCGCAACATCGCCGCAGCAAAACCCAAAACTTCGATCTTCGATTTCTATCTCGGCTCTGCTGGCATAGCAGGACTGGTTAATCCCTTCGGTTTCGAAGTCGTGATGGATAGTGAAACTCTCTTCTTCGAAAAGCCTTTCACGCTTGCTCACGAATGGGCGCATCTCGCCGGGTATGCCAACGAATCGGAAGCCAGCTTCGTTGGCGCGCTCACCTGCATTCGCTCCCGCAGCGCGGCTCTTCGCTACTCCGGGTGGCTCGCGCTCTATCAGCACGCGCCCTGGCCTGACGAAAACGATAAGCCGCCTCGTCCTTTGGAAGAAGTGATGGCCGATATTCGAGCCATAGCGGAGAAATCAAACCGTAGGGTGAATCCCGCAATCAGCCAGGCGCAGTGGGAAATGTATGACAGTTTCTTGAAAGCCAACCGCGTCCGCGAAGGAACTCTCAGCTACGGATTGCTCATCGATCTTATGGTCGGCGCTCGCTTCGAAGAAGGCTGGACGCCAGCGCGCCGCGTCGAATGAAAAACGATTCTCACCGTTCCGATTCAAGATGCCACTCATCGCCCGCGCGAATGAGTTCAATCACAACGCCCTCATCAGTCAAAACCGTGAAGCGATGAACTTGTTCTTTCGACGCGATGGATTCTTCAATCGAAGAGTTCAACAGCCGGATGATGAAATGTTCGCGGCCATCGATCACAACGCGGCGAGGGCGTTCATCAGCGAGTCCGCCTGAGTAGCATTCGACCTCGATGGATTTCATCATCGCAATCATAAGACGACACGATGGCCTGCGAAAGCCCGTCGGTCGCAGGTCTATGATGTGGCAGGCGCGCGATTCGCTGTGCTAGTATCAAACCTCGATTGAAGATGAAAGACGACCTTCACAAAGCAGAACGCCTCAAACAGAAACTCCTTCGTGGCGCGGGCCGCGCAATAGGCGACTTCGGAATGATAGAAGACGGCGACCGCGTGATGGTCTGCCTCAGCGGCGGAAAAGACAGCTACACTCTTCTTACGCTCCTGCTCGACCTTCAGCGCCGCGCGCCCGTTCACTTCGATCTGCTTGCGGTCAACCTCGATCAAAAACAACCCGGCTTTCCTGAGCATGTGCTGCCAGGTTATCTCTCTTCGCTCGGCGTGGAGTTCCGCATCATCGAAGAAGACACTTACTCGATAGTCAAAGGCTTGATCCCCGAAGGCAAGACTACCTGCTCGCTCTGCTCTCGCCTTCGTCGAGGCATTCTCTACAACGCGGCTATAGAAGAAGGCTGCTCGAAGATCGCGCTCGGACATCACGCCGACGATATTCTGGAGACTTTTCTGCTCAACCTGTTTTTTTCAGGCTCGCTCAAAGCCATGCCTCCTCTGCTTCGCAGCGACGACCGCCGCAACACGGTCATCCGCCCGCTCGCCTATTGCTGGGAGAAGGACATCGCCGCGTTTGCCGAAACCCAGAATTTCCCGATCATCCCCTGCGACCTTTGCGGCTCGCAGGAAAACCTCAAGCGCAGGCGCGTCAAACGGCTCATCGCCGAGCTCCAAAGCGAAATCCCTGAACTGCGCAACTCGATGCTCAAGGCTCTCTCCAACGTCAGCCCATCACAACTGATGGACAGAGGGCTGTTCGATTTTCATTCGCTTTCAGGCGCAAGCGCAGACATCAGTGATGAACTCGATGCCGCTCTGGGCATGAAAGACTCGACTCCGACGCTCGTTCCGGTCATGCTGGTTCGCAACTGAAAAGTGAAAACATCTCCTGCCAGGACAGACGTTGGTGAGGTGCGCGATCACCGCATAAAGCTTCTGAAATACTTCCTCGCTCTTCTGCTCATAAGCTTCCTTCTGCGCATTTTTTACTGGGGCAATCTCTACGAAGACGACGGGCTGTGGTTCACGGCGGCTGAAGAGATGCTTCGCGGCAAGTCGCTCTACGTGGAAATCTATTTCGACAAACCTCCGCTTCTGCCTCTCCTCTACGCCGCGCTCTTCAAGCTGGCGGGCGCGCACATAATCGTCATCCGCCTGTTTTCCATTTTTTATTCGGTGGCCGTCTCCGCCCTGCTTTATCTTTTCGGAAAGCGGTTGTACAACGAGCGAGTGGGGATGATCGCCGCCGCAGCGTTTGTGATTTTCAGCACGACCTACACGACCGGCCACATGCAGGGACTCAACACTGATTTCCTGATGGCGCTCCCCTACATCGCCGCCGCTTATTTCTTCGTCCGCTCGCGCCTGGATCATCCATCCCGGCGATGGCTCGCTCTCGCAGGCGGCGCTATTGTCGCCCTCGCTATTCAAGCGAATCCGAAAGCCGCATTCGACCTGATATTCTTCGCCCTGTTTCTGATCGCTGCTCGCAAATGGAACTTCGCAAGCGCAGATGAAAAAAACGTAAAACCCGACGACCTGGCCTCCGCTCCCTCCATCTCTCCGACCTCTCAGCCCCCCCTCACGGTCGGGCTACTGACACCCCCCGGGGGGGCCGCGGCCCCCGGCCCCCCGCGCGGCCCCGGGGCGGGGGCGCTGACCGGGCGCAGGCCGCCTGACCGCGGGATGAACGCTCGCGCCGCGATCCCGCGGTTGTTCTTGATCGCCGCCCTCGCGGCCTGCGGCACCCGCCAGGCGAGCGAGGACA
>CAZPQE010000251.1:2908-9609 GCA_964588615.1 uncultured Clostridia bacterium
ATCTCTCAGACCTACCCCCCCCCCCTCCCGGTCGGCCTACTGACCCCCCCCTGCGCCCCTGCCCCCCTGCCCCCCCGCTCCCCCGCTCCCCCGCCCCCCTGCGCCCCTGCCCCCCTGGTGCTCTTCACGCTGGCAGGATTTGTCGCAGGCACGATTCCGTTTCTTGTTTATCTTGCGGCGATGCGCTCGCTTTCGCATTACTGGTTGAACGTGTGGGTTTGGGGATCGCGTTATGCCGGTTACTTCCCGGCAAAGACTGCTCTGTGGACGGCTCTCGGTCAGAGCGCGGGATACTTCGCCCTCAACAACACTCTTATGATCGCGCTCGCGGTTTTGACAATCGTCGCCATCCGTCGGTCAAAGCAGAGGAGAGAGCAGGTTGGAAATGATGGCGCTGCTTCGACTGATCCGGCGTATGCGAGCGATATTACTTTGCTTATCTGGTTCGCTGTGTCTTACGCGGGGCTGGCTACGGGAGGACGTTTCTACGGCCACTACTTTTTTCAAATCATCCCCGCGCTCTCGTTGATCCTCGCGCGAGCCACGATGATCGTCATCCCGATGCTCAGGGCTTCAGCAGAGCAGAAAATTTCCGCGCGCATATTTCGCCGCGCCGCGATAGCGATTCTTTTGATCGGTTTCCTGTTCACGCTGGTTCGCTTCCACGCTCGAATCGCCGCGCTGGCATCAGACCGTATCAGTGGAGAAAAAAGCCGGATGACCGTCGAGTGGTTTCAGGAGCGGCTCACGCGCGAAGAGCGAATGGCGGCGGCTTTCGTGAGAGATATGCCCGAAGGCGCGTCAGACCTTCTCTCGCTCGAAGCCCTAAGAGAAGATGGCCCTCGACGAAGAGAAGCCACCGGCTCGCAGGATTATCTTTTCGTGTGGGGCTATCGGCCTGAGATTTACTACTGGTCGGGACTTCTGCCAGCGTCGCGGTTCCTCAGCACGCAGCCGCTCACAGGAGTGCCTGCCGACGTTCACTATTTTCACTACGAGCGTGGCCGGTTGTTTAGCGAAGAAGAAACCGCGCGCGCGCGCGCGCTGCTCCTCGATGATCTGAAAAGGATGCGGCCCAAATACATAATCGATGAACTGGCGGTTTTTAATTCCTCTCTATCGATGAAGAGCTTTCCTGAGCTTGCCGAGTTTCTGAAAGACTACAAGCGCATAGCGAAAGTCGGTCGGTTCAGGATTTATCGCGGCAAAGAATTTTCCAGAAAAAAGCGCAACTCGCGCTCAGTGAGTTAATCGGGCTTAGGATGACACTTGCGCTGAAGCCGCTTTCCACTCCGCGATGATGTCGGCAAGCACAACGCGGTCTCCAAGCAGGCAGGCGTGTCCCGCGCCTTTTATAATCCTCACTTCAGAGTCAGCCACACGGGCGGCCATCAGCCTGGCTTCCCGAATGGAGCGAACGAGAAGGTCTTTTTCCGTAGCGATGAAGAGAGTGAGCGCGTGAATCTCAGAAAGACGGTCTTCCAGGTCGAGGTCGGCGATCATCCGCAACCGCTCGGCGTAAGCCGGGCCTTTGATCCTTCGGGTGGCTTCGAAAAAACGGCGGCGAGACTCTCGCGGAACATCATCGCCGAGAAGCCCAATGAGGCTGGCGATCTTTCTGACCGGCCAGACCAGCGTGAACGGAAGCCACCGGGCAAGGCGCGCGGCCAGTTTGATTCTTATGCGCTCGCGATAGCGGGCGAAGGAATTGATGATGACCAATCGCTCGACCATCGAAGGAAACCGCAGCGCGAAGGTCAGAGCCACCGCGCCGCCGAAGGACTCTGCGGTGATAGTTGCGCGCTGCTCTCCTTCGTTGCGAACTATCGCAGCAACGTCATCGGCGAGGTCTTCATAAGTGAAGGGAGGATTGTCGCGCTGTCGATAGGTGACGATGCGATAGCTGAGAGCGAGAGCCGGAATCTGTTTGAAGAACAACAATCCGGTTCCGTCGAGACCTGAGATGTTGATGAGCAGCGGGCGAGAAGAGTCGGAATAATGCAGAGTATAGGCCAGGCCGGAGGCTGCGGTTTTTTCCTCGCTTGTGACGTTTTGCTGCATCACTGTTGGCGGTCGATTTCTTCGAGCACGCGCTCGGTAGCTGCGCGCGGGTCTGAGCTTGAGGTGATGGCCCGACCTATGACCAGAAAATCCGCCCCATCACGAATGGCTTCTGCGGGCGTCGAGGTGCGCTTCTGGTCTCCGCTTTCAGACCACGCAGGCCTTATGCCGGGCGTGAGAATTATAAACCCCTCTGAGGCCACGCGCTCGCGGATGATACGTATCTCGCGCGGAGAAGCGACCACGCCATCAAGTCCCGACTGTCGAGCGAGCGCGGCGAGGCGTATGACTTCTTCTTCGACTCCGCAAGAGACGCCTACATCGGAAAGATCGGACTCATTCATGCTCGTAAGCACGGTCACGCCTAACACTGCCGGGCGCGGATCGCGCGAAGAGACAGCGCGCGCGGCGGCCTGCATCATCTCCGCGCCGCCAAGCGCGTGGACGTTGAAGAGCGTGACTCCGAGACCCAGAGCCGAGCGGGCCGCGCCTGCAACCGTGTTGGGGATGTCGTGAAATTTTAGGTCGAGGAAAACGCGCTCGCCCGATGAGACAAGCTCGCGGACAAGCGCGGGGCCTTCGGCGGCAAACAATTCCAACCCGACCTTGAACATCCCGACCAGTCCGCTGAGTCGCTCGACTGCGCGAAGCGAAGAGTCGCGGTCGGAGAAATCAAGCGCGACTATGAGGCGATCTTTTACGCTTGAGAGGGAAGTGTCCACTATTTGATCGAAAGGCCGCGATTGCGGCCCGACTGCGAGGCTTCGGGTTTCTCAACCCTGCGTTCCGAATCATCTGTTTCAGTCTGCCCGTACTCGCCCGCTCGACGGGTGTCTGACTGCCTGTCCATCCTGATGTTGCCGTTGAAGGCCGCGCCCTCTTCGACCAGAAGGATAGGAGTGACGACATCGCCGTAGACTTTTCCGGTTCTGCGGATTTCAACTCTGGTCTTGGCCGTAAGGTCGCCGTTGAGAGTGCCGTGAATGACGCACACTCCGACCTGCACCTCGGCTTCGATCAATCCGGTTTCGCCTACAGTCAGGGTTCCGCTTTCGCTCACAAGCTTGCCTTTGACTTTTCCCTCGATGTTAAGCTGGCTGTTGAAGGTTATTTCGCCGATGATCTCTATGCCCCGGCCAATCAATCCGAAATCGGATGCGCTGCCCTCGCTTTTGACCAGTTTCATCTTGTCTTTTCCCCACATAATAAAATCTCTGGCCCTCGCCAATCAGTAATGCCGCTCTTGATCACGGCGTTGAATCCCCGGTTGGTCAAGACTTTGAGCGTTATACGATGCCGCGTGGTGTAAGTCAAGCGCAGGTCAGGAATGAAGACAAAAAGCCGCAACCCGCGCGGGTTGCGGCTTGAAGAAAGAATCGGTCGAGGTCTTGTTTCAGCTTACTGCAACATCGATCTGTCGAGGCCGCGCTTCTTCCTTTTTTGGTAGCGTGAGCCTAAGCACTCCGTCTTTATACTGAGCCGAGATGCCTTCGGCGTTCACATTGGGCGGCAGCGCGAACGAGCGGTAAAACTGACCATAGCTGCGCTCGACGCGATGATAGCCGTCGCGTCGGTCTTCGTTTTCGAAGCGACGCTCGCCGCTGATTGAAAGAGTGTTCTCGCTGAGGTTCACCTTCACGTCCTCGCGGCTGACCTCCGGTAGCTCGACCTTGATGAGAAAAGCATTCTCATCCTCGTATACGTCAACCGCTGGAGTCCAGGCATTGAGCGCCGTCTCTGCCTGCGCCTTGCGGCCTCCTTCAAAGAAACGACTCAACTCGCGGTCGAAATCCAGTAGGCTCCGAAACGGATTGAACCCTGTCGAACGAATCGCCCTCGCGGGTGCTATCTCAACTCCTATGTTTGCCATACTTCTTACCTCCATTTTTCTGTGACTTTGAGAATCGTTCAGCCCTTGATTTCAGGCTGCATTTTTAACACGACCGTATAATAAAATCTGAGTGTCTTAATGTCAAGAATTTTTTAATTTTAAAATGAAGATTTTTGATACAGGGTTAGGGAGGGAGAAGGTATTGCGGCGTAAATGTTGAAAAGAGGGGAGAGGGAAGCTGTAGTTCTCTCAAATCGGTTGATGAAAATGAGGGAGCGGGGTATTGTGTCGGTTCAAGCGGAAAGTTATGGACACGGCTGAAGAAACACGTAAGGGCAGTTCACCCTTCTTGGAATATCTCAGGGGCAAGCTTGCGCCTGCGCCTGTTCAGATCGCGCTTGGGTTCATAGTCATACTGGCGGTTATGAGCTTCATCGAGTTCGCAGGCCCGGCCATACTCGACAATGACGGGTACTATCACATCCGCTGGGCCGCCCTGCTGCGCGAGCATGCGCCTGGACTGCCGCCCTTCAAGGCTCTGCCGCTGACGACGCTCAACGAGCGCGATTATGTCGACCATCATTTTCTCTTTCACATCCTGCTCACCCCTTTCACGCTTATCGATATGAGGACAGGGGCGAAGCTGGCGGCGGCCCTCTTTTCGAGCCTGGGCCTCGGGTCGCTCTTCGCTCTCCTGGTCAGCTACCGAGTGAAGTATCGCTGGGCGTGGCTTGTTCCTCTCATCGCAAGTTCCGAGCCTTTTCTCTACCGGATGTCGATGACCCGCGCCCCTGCGCTCTCGATAGCCTTTCTCGGCCTAGGCGCTTATCTGATACTCCATCGGAAGCATCTGCTGTTAGGGGTTCTTTCATTCGCCTTCGTCTGGCTCTACAGCCTGTTCCCTTTGATCGCGGCAATGGCGCTGGCTCATGCGGCGGCGGTTTATCTCTCGGAGCAAAGATTGGAGTGGCGCGCAGTTGCAGCAACGCTCATTGGCATCGCCGCAGGGATGACGATCAATCCCTACTTCCCGAAAAACGTTGCGCTCTTCTGGGCGCATCTGTGGATGAAGACGACTTCCGATTACCCGGTGCCGGTCGGCGTGGAGTGGTACCCTTATGACACGTGGGTGATACTGGGGGGAAGCGCGCTGGCGTTTGCGATCTTCTTCATCGCGCTTGCGGCTTTCGACTGGCGCGAGCGGGAGGTGAAGGCGATTTTTTTCCTTCTCATATCAATTATGTTTCTGTTGATGGCGATGAAGTCGCGCCGGTTCATCGAGTACTGGCCTCCGTTTGCGGTCGTGTTCGGAGCTTTCGCGCTTGCCCCGCTCATTGAGCGAATAAAATGGTCATCTCTTTCGCGGACGCGCGATCAGGTCATAGCGGCTACGGCTTCGGCTGTCGGGTTGCTCGTCCTGGTCATCGCCATAGAGACGACGATACTTCAGGCACGGACGGATGTGGCAAGCGAGGCTGACCCTTTCGCCTATCAGGGAGCGGGAGAGTGGATTCGCTCGAACACTGCTCCCGGCTCGATGATCTTCAACACCGACTGGGATGATTTCCCCATGCTGTTTTATTACAGCCCGGAAAATGCTTACGCGGCGGGACTCGACCCGACCTATCTTTACGACGCCGACGCGGAGTTATGGAAGCACTACGAGCGAATCACTCTGGGCAAGGAGAAGAACCCCGCTCCCGTAATCCGCGACCGGTTCAAAGCGGAGTACGTTTTCACCGACAACGGGCACGAGGCATTTCTCGAAGTGGCCGAGCGGAGTGGCGACTTCGAAATCGTCTACAAGGATCAGGACACGACCCTGCTGCGCATACGAGCGATGGAGGAAACCGCGCCGCCTCAGTGACCGCACCGAAGCCTGGTTGCGCTATAGCTCGATCAAAGCCGTCGATGAAGACTCCGGGGCAATCGATAAGCGACATGAATATTTTCAGAGCCTTTCTCAAAGCCGCCTTCGCCACCGTAGTAATTGCTGTTGCGGTGGCGCTTGGAGTTTTTGTCAGACTGATGATGCAGAGGTCGAGCGCCGGGAGCGATGGGACGAGCGCGCACGCCGGAGGAGTGACCGTCTTTTCGTTCGAAGTCTTTATCGGGAGTCTGCCCGTTGTTTTTGCATGCCTGTTGGCGTACTTTTGCAGGAAGTAAAGATGCGCAGAGGCAATAATCAGCGATGAGTCGACAATCAGTCACAGTCGAATTGCCGGATGAAATCTGCAAGCGAGTCAAGTGCGCAGCCAAAGCCACAAAACAGCCTGTCGGGCGGGCGCTGATGAGGATTGTAAAAGCCGCCATGCCGTCGCTTGATGAAGTTCCGGTCGAGCGCCGACCGGAACTTGAAAAGATGGAGACCTTCAGCGATGACCAGTTATGGGAAGCAGCCAAAGCCCGTCTGTCAGCCGTTGAGCACCCTCGATTGAATCAACTCCTGCGAAAAAATCAGGCCGAAGGACTCAGCGAGCGAGAACAACGATCGCTGGCCGAGTTGAGCAAACAGGCTGACCGCCTCACTCTTTGCCGGGCCTATGCAAATCTTCTTCTCAGGCAGCGTGGCCATCGGATTCCGATACTCGCAGAACTCAAGCCATGACTTCCGGCAAATCTCGCATACCGCCCCGCCTGCGTGAGACTGTGACCCGCGCGGCAGGCTATCATTGCGGTTACTGCCGAACCGATCAGCGCATCACCGGTTATCAGTTGACCATCGATCATATAGGTCCCCAATCCAGAGGCGGCAAGACCGTTGAAGAAAACCTGTGGCTCGCCTGCATCGCCTGCAATCAACATAAAG
>CAZPQE010000252.1:0-9595 GCA_964588615.1 uncultured Clostridia bacterium
ATGGGAGGGCGTGGCCGCACTCCGGCGCTGGTAGACCGGACGCCTGAGCGCGTCGGGCCCGACCGCCCGACGCGCTCAGGCTCACGATCGGGGCGCGACGACCAGCACGGAGCACTCGGCGCGGTGCGCGACCCGCTCGGCCATCCTCGCGCTTTGCGTCATGATGGCGTTCGATAGCATCTGCGCGCGATCACCCTGCTGAAAATACTGCGAAAGCTGCGCGGCGTGTCTTTGCAGCGAAATCGGGTCGAGAGTGTCCTTGAAGTAAAATGTCGGAACGCCTATGACCAGATTGGCAGTCACTCCCTGAAGGTCAGTCAGTTCGTTTAAGAGTATAGCCTGAAGCCGGACGACGGCATTTCCGCGTCCGTCAAGCGTGATCTTATAACTCGGTATCCATCGAATTCCTTTTTGCAGATAGACCAGTCCGACGCTGGCCGCTCGTTCCGCCGAGCGCGCGCCCCAGTCGAGTTTGAGCGTGAGCAGGTTTCGGAATTCTTCCTGAGCGATGCGGGATTTGGGCGGCGTCTTGAATATCACATCGCGGATATTGGCCAGCGAGACGACTTTGACGCCTTCAGCGGTTTTCACCATCACGACATCGCCTTTGACCGGGAGCTTTTCGCCGGCGTTCGGGATGCCTGTCGCTTCAAGCTCTTCGGAACTGCGCGCGGGGATGCCCAGCAAGGTTCCCGCGTAGCTGCCTGACGACGGAGCATGCTCGGTTATGTAGACATCCGCTCCGGTGTTGGTCTCGATGAGTTCTCGAAGAGTGAGCGCGGTCTGTTCCACTTTGACGCGGCGCTGGCTCGCGATGACCGAGTTGAGCTTCGCGTTTTTGTCAGCCGAGTAGGGCCAGAAAGTGCCGAGCACAGGAGCGGGCAGGTAATCCATCAGCACATTGCCTGATGAGTCGACGGGCATCGCGCCTTCGTGAAGGACGAAGACGTGGCCGTCCTTGAAGACGGTGATTTCTTTCACAGGCATGCGGGCGAGCGCGCTCAGTTGAGGCGCGGTCTGCGACAAAGCGACTGCGGAAACGAGCGCCAGCGTAAAGGACGCGGCAAGCATCATTCTTTTTTTCATGATATGTCTCCTGCGACACGCAACAGCGGTCGGAAAAGGATTAGAGAACGCGGGGGTCATAGTGTTTTGCCGGAGCGTCTGCAAGATGAACGCCCCTGATGATCTGCTCTTGCGATTTCGATCAGAGAAGCTCTCTTCGACCGAGTCGCCATCGATAATCAATCGGAGAGACGCGCGTTGCAAGCTCTAAAACCATTTCATCCTGCGCCAGTCGGTCGAAGAATTCCCAATGCGCCTCGGCGATGCTCACCGGCGTTTCTCTCCACTCTGCTTCGTCGCGGAAGACTTCAGCGATCTTCAATGAGCGACCATCGACGGAAAGACCCAGAGGGCGATACTTCAAAAACCGCCTCGCTTCATCGAGTGAAGCGAAACAGGAATCCCTCGACAGTCGCGGCTCGCTCTCAAGATCGATGCGCAAACGCGCGTCGCCCGCGCCGTCCATCGACTCGGACACCTCGAAGGTCAATCCGCTCGAATCTTCCGACTGACTGACGCGCGCCGGGTGAAATCTGAAATCGCTTGCAAGATTGCCTGCTTCCGATATCAGAAGGCTGTCCGCGTCGCTGCGGACGAAGTAAAGCCCTTCGCGCGAATCGCCGGCGCGAACCAAGAGGCGATAGGCGACGTGATAGTAGCTTATACCCAGCAGAGACCAAACGCCTGCGGGCCGCATCTTTTCTATGCGGGATATGACAATGTTCCAGAAAGCTCGGTCATCGAGTGTGACAAGCTCAAGACCTGCGGGAACGAGCGGCGCGACCGCTTGCGCCTTCGCTCGATAGCTCAGGAGCAGGCACTCGCTGAGTCTTCCGACCATCGTGAGTTTCATCGGCGTCTCATTAAAAACGAACAGGGCTTGCAATCAGAAACAGTATGAAAAATCCGTTGAGTATGAACACCCATAGCACGAGCGCGACCATCGGTTTCATTCCGAGCCGCCGGGCGTGGCGGACGAACAGAGTCGCCATCAGAACATCGGCAATGAGAATGATCCCAACGTGAACCGTCCTGAATGCGCCGCCTGTGGGAAGCAGGAAAGAGCCGCTTGCAAGCGAGATGAGATTCAACAACACGCTTGTCATCAAAACGGCGATCCCGGCGACCTGCGCTCTGAGGCAGGCATCGGCCCAGGCCAGAACTGAAGGACGACATCGCGTCGCGCCGAGCAGCACTATTCCGAATGCGACCCACGAAATGCCGGAAGAAACTCCGACCGATCTTGCGATGAGAAGGACTCGCTCGCTCTGCTCGAATGTGCCGAAACTCGCCGCGTAGACCGCCGTGCCTGCAAAGGCGATCAATCCGAAAAGCGTGCGCGCAGGCCATGAGAAATTCTCAACCTCGTTGCCAGTCCTCTGCATACATTGTCTCCTCGACTCTTGTGAACGAGCCTTCGTAGCCGAAGAAATCGCCCATCAACGGATTGTTCAAGGTCACTCGGATTCGAAACGTCTCATCGTCTTCCTGCCATTCACGAACCATCGCCTGAGCAGACAGGAATCGCGGGACTGGAACGCGAAGCGAAAACAGCCTGATGATCTGTCTGCCCGATTCAATAACCATAGCGCCGCCGTCAACTCGCGGATGCAGATCGACTTCGATCCTCCCGCCCGCGCCGAAGTGATCGACTATGACGCTTCGCTCTTCGTCAAAGCGCATAACGGCGTTGAACCGCTTCGCGCCGCGCGGGAAATGAAACCTGCGCGACCATCTCATCGTCGTCCGTCCATCGGGAAGCGATGTAACTTCATTCTCAAGGTCGAAAGGGATATCCTCGCCCGTGTCAGCAAAGAGAGTCCCGGCGAGGCTCCCGGCTTTGAGGAACAGCCACGCCATCGCGCCTCTTCGCCACACTCTTCGCATCACCCCGCGATAGCGTCGCACGCCGGGCGGCTGGAGAAAATGCTCTCTCACTCCAGGCAAGACATCATCAACAGCAGAGCCGAGAGCCGATTGAAAAATCAGCCTGGTCATTTTCGTTTTCGCGCGCGACTTGCTTTAGGAGAAACCGGTTCAAGCATCCAGATAGTGACGGCAGCGGCGATCAATCCGAGGTTCTTCGAAATGCCGCCGAGCGGATTTATCAGCATCGTCGCATCCGTCGCCACCACGACTGTGACAAGAACCAGCATCGCAATCGTGACCGCAAGCGCCGCCGCCCGCTCCTTCACGCCTGATAGCAACCACAATCCGGCGATGATCTCTGCTGCGCCTATGATCGCAAGCATGCCTTCAGGCGTCGGCCAGTAAAGCCCCGACTTGCGCACAAGCTCGATCTCGCCGGGGCTGACGAACAGAATTTTGGGTATCACTCCCTCGATTATCCACACCAGTCCGAGCGCGATCCGCGCGGTGAATTTTACCGTCCACAATCGCCGGGCCGCTTCGGGCGCAAGTCCGCGCTCGATCCACAATCGCAAACGATCAAAGCTCCACCTGGTGGCCCACTGCATCAGCGGGCGGAAGACAACCGTGTCAATCGCTCGGCCCGCCAGGCCGTATCGCGGCTCATAATCATAAACGGTGCTGAAATGCGCGCCGTCGTCGTTGGGCGCGTAGACCCACGATCCTGCGCCTTCTCGTATGATCGATTTCGGATCGTCGGAGCCGAAGCGAAGAGATGAAGAGCGATGATCGCGTCCGCCTATGCTTTCGCCCCAGCCCTCGACCGTCAATCCGAATCCCATGCGGGTGCTGTAACGAAACCGCTGCAACTCTTCGTCACGTTCTTTCGGCAGATACTCGATGTTTGTAAACCGCACATCCCATCGGGCATGCTGATCGGGCGTCTGTGAAAGATGCCACACAGTTTCAACCTCTCCCTTGATATCGATGTCGGCTGTCAGCTTCATGCTATTCCTCACAGAATCAACATCGCGTCGCCGTAGCTGTAGAAGCGGTACTCGTTTGCGACCGCGTGATTGTAAGCCTTCAAAATCAACTCGCGCCCCGCAAGCGCCGACACCAGCATCAGAAGCGACGAGCGCGGCAGATGAAAATTAGTCACCATCCCTCGGACTGCGCGAAACTCGAACCCCGGATAGATGAATAAATCGGTCGTCGCCGTCACGGAAGTGAATAGGTGCAGGGGAGCAGGGGAGATGGGGGGCTGGGGGGCTGGGGAGCTTGGCGTTTGTGCCCTGTTGCTCCCCCGCTCCCCCGCTCCCCTGCTCCCTGTCCCCTGCTGACAGGCGGATTCGAGCGCGCGGGTGGTGGTCGTGCCTACGGCGATGATGCGACGATGCTCGTTCAACGCCCGATTGATCGAGCGGGCGGCCTTTGCGCTGATCGTGTACTGCTCAGGTTCCACGTGATGGTCTTCGACTCTTTCGACGCGGACGGGCTGAAATGTGCCGTAGCCTACATGAAGAGTTATCTCGATGGTTTCGACTCCGCCAGCGCCAATGCGGTCGAGCAGTTCCGAAGTGAAGTGCAGCCCGGCTGTCGGAGCGGCTATCGCGCCGCGCTCGCGCGCAAAGACGGTTTGATAACGCTGGCGGTCGAGGCGGTCTTCTTCGACACGCTTGATGTAAGGCGGAAGCGGAGTGCGGCCTATGCGATCTATCACCCGGTCGAAATTGCCTTCGGTCTCGAACCTGATAATTCTCCGCCCCGACTCGCGCCATTCCAGGACTTCCGCTCTGAGGTCGTCAGCGAAATCGATCCTCGCGCCCGCAGGAAGCGCCCTGCCCGGTCTGACGAGAGTTTCCCAGACGAGCGGGGCGACCTCTCGGACCAAAAAAACTTCCACCCGCGCGCCGCGCGTGATCGCGCTCCGGCTGTCGCTTCTCACCCTTGCGCCGATGAGCCGCGCCGGAAAAACCCGCGTGTTATTTATCACCAGAAGATCGCCCGCGCGCAGGAAGTCAGGCAGATGGTCGAATGTGGAATCGGTGAGCGCGCCGCTCTGGCGGTCGACTACGAGCAGGCGAGAGCGGTCGCGTCGGGCCGCAGGCTCCTGCGCGATGAGTCGTTCGGGCAGATGGTAATCGAAATCGGAAACGAGCATCAGTGGGATTGTAGAGTTCAGAGGCGAGGGGCGCAAAGCTCTGCCTGCCGCCTCCGGGTCGGACGCTCTTTACAACGGTCAACGGACACTTGGCAGCAGACCCTTTCGCTCATTTCCATTCCATGCACCGCGCGAGTGTTGTAATATTTCACGGCCCCCAGTCGCCGGGCCCCTTTCATATCTTCTTCCGGTCTCATCTACGACGAGGAGCGAACTGTTTATGATGGATAATATCGATGGCCTGCTTGGGATATTGCAGAATCAAAAGGGCAAGGAACTTCGTCTTGAGGTAGGCCAGCGCCCCAGGCTCATAACCGACGCCGGAGCTTATGATCTTTCAGCCACTCCGCTCGGACATCCGCAGGTCGGGTCTCTGGTCGCGCCCATAGTTCCTGAAGATGCGCGGCGCGAGCTTCAGACGCAACCCTCAGCCGAGTTCGATTATGAATCAGGCGGCATAGGCAGTTTCCGCGTTCGAATAGTCAAAGCTCCGACCGGGCTTGCAGTGAGCATACGCCCTGCCGCGCCCGGCGAACGACCGCTCCGCCCGACGACTCCCGCGACCCAGGTCCCGCCTGATTTGC
Source organism: uncultured Clostridia bacterium (assembly GCA_964588615.1). Classification (GTDB taxonomy): domain Bacteria; phylum Acidobacteriota; class Blastocatellia; order UBA7656; family UBA7656; genus UBA7656. The sequence continues at coordinate 5,683 of CAZPQE010000252.1, forward strand.
AGGCGAAAACATCAGGGCCGCTCGCTGCGCCGCCGCAGAGGCTCACAGGCACGCTGGCTTCCGCGCCTCCGACGCCGCCTCCTCGCAGCACCGCTCCGATTCAGGCGGCTCCGCCTGCGCAGGCATCGGACACCTCTCGGATGGACAAGCTCTTTTATGCGATGTGCGAGACAGGAGCTTCCGACCTGCACATGTGCGTGAGCATGCCGCCGATGCTGCGCAAGGACGGCGAAGTGACACCGCTCGATCCGTCTCAGCCTCCGCTCGGGGCTGATGAGATGCGCTCGCTTCTGACTTCCATCATGCCTCAGAAGAACCGCGACGAATTCGAAGCCCGTCACGACACCGATTTTGCCTACGAGATAGCGGGGCTGGCTCGCTTTCGCGCAAACATTTTCATGGATCGCAAGGGCTGGGGCGGAGTCTTCCGGGTCATCCCGAACGAGATACTGACGGCGGAAAAACTGGGCCTCTCGCAGGCGATTCTGAAACTGTGTCATTTGAACAAAGGGCTGGTGCTGGTGACCGGGCCTACGGGTTCGGGAAAATCGACGACCCTCTGCGCGCTCATCGATTACATCAACCGCAACCGGGCCGATCACATCATCACCATCGAAGACCCAATTGAATTCGTCCACGAAAACAAGAAGTGTTTGATAAACCAGCGCGAGGTTCACACCCACACCGATTCGTTCAAGGACGCGCTGCGGGCGGCGCTGCGCGAAGACCCTGACATAGTGCTGGTGGGCGAGATGCGCGATCTGGAAACGGTAGCCATCGCAATCGAGACAGCCGAGACCGGCCATCTTGTTTTTGGAACGCTTCACACGACGACCGCCGCATCAACGGTTGATCGCGTGATCGATCAGTTCCCCGCCGACCGGCAGATGCAGATTCGAATAATGCTTTCAGAGTCTCTGCGCGGAGTCATATCGCAGACCCTGTTGAAAAAGACGGGAGGCGGGCGAGTGGCCGCGCTCGAAACGCTGATAGTCAACACGGCCATAAGCAACCTGGTGCGCGAGGGGAAGACTTTTCAGATACCATCGGCGATGCAGACGGGCCGCGCGCTCGGAAACATCACGCTCAACGACGCGCTGCTCGAACTCGTCAAAAACAAGACGGTCACTGCTGAAGAGGCTTATACGAAGGCAATCGACAAGGCCGGTCTGGATGGCCTGTTCAAGCGAAATCAGATTGACACCAGGTTCATTCAAAACCTTGCGACGACGACATGATTCATTCGCTTGCCGTCGTCGATGAATCAACAGCGACGGGCCGCGCGGTTTTATCCGAAGCGTTGAACAGATGCTCACGGTGAAGCAGCGCGGTGCATTGCGCGCCGAAGAGCAGTATCACGCTCGAAAAATAAATCCACGACAGCACCGCCACCCCCGCCCCAATCGAGCCGTAGAGCATGTCGTAGTTGAAATATGGGATCAGAAACGCGAAGCCGAACTTGGCCGCCTCCCACAAAACGCCCGCAAGAATCGCCCCCGTGAGCGCCTCTCTCAACGACACACGAGTGTTTGGCAGCCATTTGTAGAGAATCGTAAACAGCACTATCGTCACCACCGTGCTCGCTGCTATGAAGAGGATCTGCCAGGCGTAGCCGAAAAGGGACGCGAACGTCTCGCCGAGGTTGAGCGGTATCCTTTCAGTAGCGGCGCGGATTGCCGACAGCGCGGCAGTGAACAAAGAGAGCGTGCCTAAGAGTAGCGAGACCAGACTCATCACTGCGAAGTTGACCGCCCGCCCGTGCAGAAAAGATCGCGGCGCAGTGCCGTAGATTCGATTGAGCGCCTTTTCGATCACCGTGAACATCCACGACGCCGCCCACAACATCACCACCAGACAACTGAAGATCAGCCCTGAGCCGAGGCTGTAAATCGAATCGAGATTGCGGCGGACGAAGGTGTGAGTGCCGGGGAGAAATTCCAGCACCTTGCCTATGATGTGTTTTTCGACTGCTTCAGGCCCCAGCATATTGTTGCCCGCGATGAGCAGCAACAGAAGAGTTGGAAAGAGCGCGAGCATCGAGAAGTAAGACACCGCAGCCGCAGATGTAGTCAGGTCGTTATCCATAAACGACAGGAAGCTGCGCCAGATTAGCTTCAACCCCGGCGGTCGTTTCATAAGCGATGAGATTCTAAGCGTCGCGTCGCCGAAAGGCAAAGCCCTCGGCGCGCTGGCTCTCGCCGACGCTCGAAGGTAGAATCTCTCGCTCGATTATGATCGTCTGCGATATAGCCATCATCGGCGCGGGAATCATGGGCGCATCGGCTGCCATTGAGTCGGCGCGGCGCGGCGCGCGTGTCGCGCTCATCGATCAGGCTGCGCTGCCCAATCCGCGCGCCGCTTCCGTAGATCATTCGAAGGTTTTTCGATTCGCTTATCCCGACCCGCTCTATGCCCTAATGGCCGTCGATGCGCTAAGGCTCTGGCGCAAGCTCGAAGAAGAATCCTCTGACTCGCTCCTCACCCCGACCGGGCTTCTATTGATTGGCCGCAACCACTCTTCGTTCGAGTCCGCCTGCTATGAAGTTCTTCGCTCGCTTTCGCTTGAGGTCGAGATGCTTTCATCTGAAGAGACGGCGCGAAGGTTTCCGCAGTTCGACCCGCAAGCCTTCAGCTACAGCGTGATGGATCCGAGCGGCGCGATACTGCGCGCTGAAAAATGCGTGAGCGCGTCAATCAACGCGGCGCGACGATTGGGCGTCGAGGTGATCGAAGACGAGCGCGCGATTGAAATCAAACAAGGCGAAATCATAACCGAGCGCGGAACCCGCGTGGTATGCGAAAAAATTCTGGCCTCATCCGGCCCCTGGACTCTAAAGCTCATTCCTTCGCTTGCCGACCGATTGACCACCACGCGGCAGGAAGTGTTTTACTTCGAGCCGCGCGAGCCTGAGAGGTATTCGATCGGAGAGTTTCCATTGTTTCTGGAGCCTGGCAGCGGATATTACGGTTTTCCGATTCATAACCGGGGCGCGATGAAGATAGCCAATCACAACAAGGGCGAAAAAATCGATCCCGACCTGCTCGATGAGCGAGTGCGCGAAGAGCATCTCTGCCGCGCTTTTTTCCAGGAGTTCATACCCGGACTTGCCGACGCTCGACTCACTGAGACCCGCGTGTGCATCTACAACAACACCGCAGACGATGATTTCATAATCGATTGGCATCCTCAGTTGAAGGATGTTCTGATCGCCACCGGATTTTCGGGACACGGCTTCAAATTCGGCCCGCTCATCGGGCGCATCGCGGCGGAGTTGCTCGCATCACGACAGACTTCTTACGAGACAGACCGCTTCTCACTTGCGCGGTTCGAGGAAAAACAGAAATGAAAATTCTTTCAGGCGGCCTGGCAGTACAGCCGAGGCGAATTCGACCGTGAGGAAGGCACGCGCAGGTTTCGCGCGCCGGTCTCTTCTTCGATGGGCGCGCTCGACATAGCACAGACCATCAGCGTCTACTCTCAGGGCCTCGCGCTCTCGCGCCGCAACCCCGCCAGTGAAGAGACGCTTTATATCGCGCACGGCTTTGGCATCTGCAACATCGCCGGCCATCGCTACGCGCTTCTTCCGGGCGCAGGAGTTTATATCCCTCCATCAAGCGCCTATCAGATCGAAAACACTGGGGAGGAAGAACTCGAAATAGTGAGCGTGTGTTGCCCCGAAGAAGGGAACGCGGAAACTGATGTGACCATTCTTGAAAGACTCGAAGGACTCGCGCCCGCGCTCGTGGTTTACGAGAGCGAGCGCGAAACCATTCCAGTCCGCGACCGTCAGTTCAAATACCTGGTCAACTCGGATGTCGGATGCCGTCGGATCACGCAGTTCATCGGGGTGATTCCGCCCGGTCGCGCTCCGATGCACTATCACGCTTATGAAGAAGCTATCTACATCCTCGA
>CAZPQE010000253.1:0-9585 GCA_964588615.1 uncultured Clostridia bacterium
ATTCGCTCCGACGCTTACGGCAAGACCCGCAGGCCCAGGCGGTCAGCCCTTCCGCGCTGGCATAGATGGCCCTATACCCGTGCCTCCGAATTTCGCGGCAACTTCTCCGGTAGTGCCCGGCAAGCCTTTCGGCGAACTTCTTTCCTTCACAATCGATCCGGGAATCGAAGACCCTTACAACCATGCGGTCAACTTCACCCTTCAGCGCGAACTGCCGGGTCGCTTGCTGCTCGAAGTCGGCTACGTCGGACGTTTTGCGCGCAACCTCTTCCAGAACGTCAACCTCAACTCCGCCCCTATCTATCACAGAGACGATCGATCAGGGCAGACCTTCGCCGAAGCTTTTGACCAGGTGGCCGGAGCTTTGCGCGCCGGGCGCGTGGCCAGCGCGCAGCCGTGGTTCGAGAACCAGTTGTTCCCCGGAGCCACAGTGTTTCTTGCCAGCGCCTTCGCCGGCGATTTCATTGTCGGTAACATCAATAACCTGTGGAACACCGGCATAGACCTGCTGCCGCTGCTGGGGCTTCCGGCGGCTAACGGGCCATACAACAACCTGCAATCGCTCGATCTGTTCGTGCGCACCAGTCTTGGCCGGTCCAACTACAATGCCTTCGTCCTCTCGCTGCACAAGCGAAACTCTTATGGTCTGACCTTCGATTTCAACTACACCTTGGGCAAATCGCTCGATCAGATAGGTGCCATACAGAATTTCGTCTCGCAGTTTTCTTCGAGCTTCGATGGCGACATAGACTATGGCCCGTCGGATTTCGACTTCCGCCATCTCATCAACGCCAACGGAGTCTATGATCTTCCATTCGGCAGCGGTCGCCGGTTTTCTGCGGGCAACTGGATCGATAAGGTGATCGGCGGCTGGTATGTGTCGGGCATCTTTCAGGCGTCGAGCGGATTGCCGTTGACCGCCGTTCAGGGGTTTCAGGTCTACGGAGCCGGAGCGATTTTCGGCACAGGCACAGGGGCGATTCCTACAGACAAACTTCCTGACGATAACAGCACGCACCGAGGAGTGACCGGATCAGGGGGCATCGGAACGGCAGGCGACCCGGCCAATCGCGGATCGGGGCTGAATCTGTTCGGCAATCCTGAAGCGGTATTCAACAGCTTCCGTCCGATCAACCTTGCGACAGATTTCCGTCAGGGCCGCGGCGTGTTGCGCGGGCTGCCACGCTGGCAACTCGATCTGTCTCTGGGCAAGACGACCAAAATCACCGAGCAGGTCGAATTCCGGCTCACAGCGGATTTCTTCAACATCTTCAACCATGTGAACTACGTGGACCCGACTCTCAACCTGAGCCAGCGAGCCAGCTTCGGAGTGATCACCAATCAGTTGATCAACGCGGTTTTCCGCCCGCGCACGATTCAACTGGGAGCCAGAGTGCAGTTCTGAATAAAGAGAGCCTGCCTGCGCAAATCAGGCAGGCTCTCGCTATACAGTCTCCGGGCGGCGCAGCCGCAGGAAATAGAAAGGCCCTATCCCGGAGAGGCCAAGCCTCTCCGCACATCGAAGCGGCATAGCCGCCGGAAGTGCAAAGAGCGTGTTGTTTCTCCGCGCACCGAAGCGGCATAGCCGCCGGAAAGGAGCCGCGCCCCGAATAACTGAGCCGCTGCCTCTGGCAGTGATTTCATAAAGAGGGATCAAGGGCAGGAGCTTGTCTGAAATTCGGCTTCAGCGATCTGTTCAATGCGCGCCAGCGGGTTGACGAGCGCGCAAGAGTCAAAGCGAGCCCAGTTCGCTCTCGATTTCGCGCTTCGATCTTTGAAGTTCGAGCAGATGAGGCGGAGCAGTCCGCTCGGCGCATTCCCTCTGGCTCAACCTGCATCGCTCGCACGTTCCGTTTATGCCCAGTCGGGTGATCGCCGGATCGAAAGCGAAGCGAACCGTGCGCTCGAAGTGGTCGTCGACCCGAAATCCCAGAGACACTGACGAGGTCGAAGAAGACCTCAGCGTCAGACGGCGGGCCAGCGCCAGGCACAGGAAGCGCGCGTCGGTGTCGACATAGCTCGAAAGCTGGGCATCGACGACAGGCTCGACTATCTCTTCGCCCGCCGAGAGGCGGGCTTCGAGGTCTTTGAGCACGCGAATCGAGAGCCATCGCTGGCAGTAATGCTCGTTGACGCCTGTCCCGCCCGGAATCAGCACCCGCGACATGTTGAGGTGCTTGACGAGTCGGAACTGACCGCCCTCGTGATTGAACCTGAGAAAGTGCAGCTTGATTCCGAAATAACGCGGCAGCACTTCGGTGAGCCGGTACATGAAAATTTCTGGCGTGACTTCGTACTCGTCGAGGAATGAGCGGAAGCGCGCAGGCTCCCAGGTCGGAAGCGAGAAGAATTCCTTCATGTCGGAAATCAACCGCTCGCGGTTTATCAGCAGCGCGCCCGCGAAATAAGACGCCTTGAAATCGTTGAGCACCTGCTCGAAGGAATCCACACGTTCGGGCGCTGAGGCCAGGGCGCGCTCCTTGAGGCCGAGCACCTGATAGCCGATCTCGCGCGCCAGTATGAATTTCCTTTGAAGCAGAGACAGCGCCGGGTTGATGAGCAGTTCGGGACTCCCCTTTTTGCGAGCGACCATCACCGAGCGAAAATGCTGAAGTCGCGGATGCCGGCTCAATCGGCTGTCGTCGAGGCGATAGTTGAATCGGGTTTCTATCTGCGCGCGAAGGTCCTCGCACGACGGAGTCGGATCAGACCGTATCCCGGCCTCGCGCGCGAAGTCGTCTGCCGCCCGTTCGATTTCCGGGAAATAATTTTCGTTCAGTTCCTGATATGACCGCAGCGCCGACCGATAGAGGTGCTCTACGCCGATGTTGTACTGCTCGGCTATTCCGAAAAGCGCGTTTACCAGCGCGCTGGCTTCGGCGGGCTGTCGGGTGAGCAACTCAACGACCTGCGCCGGAGAGATGCCGAACAGGTGATATGGAAAATTGTGCAGCACGGGCGAAGCGAGGAATCCGGCCAGCGGGCTTAGTTCTTCATCGAGCCTTATGGAAACCAGATCGTCATAATTGCGACCGAGCGATTCAGCGAGTCGGGCTATCTTTTCCGCCTTGGGATATTTTTTCCCATGCTCGATTTCTGTAAGGTAAGAAACTGAAAGTCCGGTCAGCGCGGCGAAGTCCGTAAGCGACAAACCCTTGTGCTCGCGAAACTGGCGGAGTTTCATTCCGAAGATCACTTTATGATTGAGAGCCATTGAACATCCCCGACTGTCATTAAGTTGCAGGCTAACAAGCGGAGTTCGAAAAGTCAACAATCCGCAGATTTCGCAGATTGAAAACTGATTGGCGCAGATTAGCGCGCCGCAGAATTATCTGCGAAAATCTCCGGGAAAATCGTTGGGATTGAGGGAGGCCGCCGCCGTGAAAAAACTTTTTATCCTCATCGCGCTTTCTGCGTTCGTTATCGCAACTCCTGGGCAAACCAAAAACAAAGGCATACTGCTCGAAGAACTCACCTGGGTCGAAGCTGAAAAAGTCTTAACCCGCGACACCGTTGTGGTCATACCTCTGGGCGCAGCGGCTAAAGAGCATGGGCCGCACCTCAAGCTCAAAAACGATTTTATACTGGCTGAGTATCTCAAGCGGCGTGTGCTCAAAGCGTCAAACGTCGTCATCGCGCCGACTGTCAGCTACAGTTTCTATCCCGCGTTCGTCGAATATCCCGGCTCGACTACGCTGCGGATGGAAACGGCGCGAGATATGATCGTCGATATCTGCCGAAGTCTGGCGCGATATGGGTCGCGAAGGTTCTACGTTCTCAACACGGGCATCTCGACTCTGCGCGCGCTGCGCCCGGCTGTCGATATGCTCGCCTCGGACGGCATAGTGATGAGATTCACCGACCTGGGAAAAATCACCGGGTCGGTAGAAAAACAGATATCGAAGCAGGAAGGCGGCACGCACGCCGACGAGATAGAGACTTCGATGATTCTCTACATGGATCCCCGTTCGGTCGATATGAAAAAAGCCGTTAAGGATTATCGACCGGGGCAGGGGCGACTCACGCGCGATCCCAACAACACTCAAGGGGTTTATTCGCCCACAGGCGTATGGGGAGACGCCACTCTCGCCACGCGCGAGAAAGGGAGAATAGTGACCGAGGCTCTTGTCAAAGGCATACTCGAAGATATAGAAGAACTGCGCCGCGCTTCTGTTCCATAGATACCTGGGGAGGAAGGAATGAAACCTGTCAGAGCCATCATGCTGCTCATCGCAATCTTTGTGATTTTCACCGCCGCGCAAGCGCAGCCGAAGGAAAACTATCTCTATCGCGCCCAGTTCGTGCAGGCCGCGCCGGGGCGGTTGCTGGAATTGATCGATCTCTACAAATCCCGTATGCCCGATTATGCGAATGTCGGAGATGAACCGCCCTTTTGGATTCGTCACTCTCAGGGCGATCAGTGGGACTTGATGCTGCTGTTTCCGATGGCCAGCTATGCGCAGTACTACAGCGCGGATCGAGTGACGAAGAGAAAAGAAGCGGATCAAAAATTCACTGCGAAGACGAAAGAGTGCATAGCGTGGCAGGAAGATTTGTTCGTCTACGGCCCGCCGCTTGCCGATCTTCGCGCCGCGTTTGCGAAAGCTTCTTTCTTCCATCTCGAAATTTTTCACGCTCTGCCCGGTCGTCAATCAGAGCTTTATCGAGAGCGCGAGATGGAAAACGCTTATCAGCGCGCGCTGCGAAGGCCGGAAAATTTCATATTCACCCGCGATCAGGGCGCGGCGTGGGATTTGTTCACGCTCGGACTTTACCGCGATCTCAAGCACTATGCCGAAAGCGCGGACATCGCGGAAAAAGATCAGGAAGCGGCAGCGCGCTCCGCCGGGTTCGAAGGCGCTACTCGAATAGGCCCTTATTTGCGCACGCTCATCTACCGTCATCACGACACGCTGGCCGTCGCTGTGAAGTGAACGATCCTTGATTGACGTACAACAGTCGGCCAGCCTGTTGATATTTTGAAGATACGAAATTTGAGGGATCAGCAGGCTGGCCGACTGCTGTACCTTTCGAGGATAAACCGATGAAGATCGCTCGACGCTACAGTGTTTTTCTTTCCATACTCGCGATGATCGCGGCCTTGCTGCCTGTCGCAGCAGCGCAGGAGCGAATGACCGGATATTCTCCGCGCTCTGCCGCCCGGCAAAAACAGATCGAAGAAAAATACAAGTCGCTCCCTTCATCGGAAGAAGCGCGCCGTCATCATCGCTTCTTCACCGCCGAGCCTCATCCGGCAGGCTCCGCACGCAACAACGAGCTTGCCCGACATATCGCCCGACTCTGGAAACAGCAGGGGTGGGAAGATGTTCGAGTGCATCGCTATGACGTGATGGACACTCATCCGCGCTCGGTCTCGGTCGAAATGATCGCGCCCGTTTACTTCAAACCGAGCCTGCGCGAAGATGCTTACGACATCGACGCGGACACGAAAAATCCTCGCGTGAGATCAGCCTTCACAGGAATGTCGGCTTCCGGCGAGGTGACCGCGTCTGTGGTCTATGCCCACAGCGGCAACCCCGAAGATTATGAAGTCCTTCGCAAACACGGCATCGATGTTCGCGGCAAAATAGTTCTCGTCCGATATTCGAATCCATACAGCTATCGCGGCTTCAAAGCCCTTACGGCAGAGCGCGAAGGGGCGGCGGCGATCATCATTTATTCTGACCCTGCCGAAGACGGGTATAAGCGAGGCAAGGTTTTTCCCGAAGGCCCGTGGGGGCCGGAGAGTCACATTCAGCGAGGCGCGATCACTTATGATTTTCTGGTCGCGGGCGACCCTCTCACTCCGGGCTGGCCTTCGCTTCCGGGCGCGAAAAGAATTTCCGCGAAACAGTCGCGCTCAGTCCCTCGCATAATCGCGCTCCCGATGTCGTGGAGAGACGCGCGCCCGTTGCTTGAAAACATGGACGGCCCCGAAGCCCCGCGCGAATGGCAGGGCGGACTCCCGATCAAATATCGCCTGGGCGGAGAGGCTGTGCGACTACATCTCAAAGTCGATATGGATAATTCGATCAAACCCAATTATGTGGTCGAAGCTCGACTCAGAGGATCGGAACTTCCCGACGAGTGGATAGTGCTGGGCAATCATCGCGACGCCTGGGAATTCGGAGGCGTAGACCCGTCGAGCGGAACGGCTTCGATGATGGAGATGACTCGCGCGCTGGGCCAGTTGAAACGTCAGGCCATAAGACCTAAAAGAACGCTTGTCGTATGCAGTTGGGACGGAGAAGAAGTCGCGCTCACCGGCTCTACGGAATGGGGCGAGCATTTCGCGCGAGAGATAAAACAGAAAATGATCGCCTACATCAACGTAGATTCCTCCGTGTCAGGGCCGAACTTTCGCCCGTCGGCAGTCGCCTCGCTCGCGCCTCTCATCGTCGAAGTGAGTCGTTCGGTTGATGCGCCTTCGGGCAAATCGCTTTACGAAGAATGGCGCGATTCGATCAACCGCGAGCGGAAAGAAAAAGGCGAAGTCCGAGACTCCGAGCTTGTCGATGTGCGGATAGGCAGCGGCTCGGATCACACGGTTTTTCTCAATCACCTCGGACGCCCGACCGTAGGGCTGACCTTCGACGGGCCTTACGGGGTTTATCATTCCGTCTACGACGATCACTACTGGATGGCGAAGATCGGCGATCCGGAATTTCGCTATCACGCGCTGATGTCGGTTTACTGGGGCGCGATGGCTTTGCGCCTTGCCAATGCTGATATCCTGCCGTTCGATTTCGTTTTTTATGCGGACAAACTCAGTGAGTTCGTCGAAGAGATAGCCCGCCGCGAAGACGCAAAGAAGAACCTAGATCTCAGTAGCGTCTTTGAAAGGATAAATGAAATGAAAATAGCTGCCGAAGGGTTCAGGCGGGAGGCGGAAGAAAACCTCGCATCAGGGCGATTGAGTCGCCCGCAATCAAAAGGGATCAATCGGCGCATCTTTCAATTTGAATCCAACTGGCTGCACGCGCCGGGCATTCCCGGTCGCCCGTGGTTCAAACATCTTCTATACGCTGCGCGCTACACCTACGCTCATCTGGAACTGCCTGCGCTGACGGAAGCCGTAGAAAGCGGCGACTGGGTGAGAGCGCGCCGACAGGCCCGTCTGCTCGAAGCGGCAATCAGGAAAAACACCGCGCTTCTCTCACGGATGAAGAGGTGAATGGGAAAGCGGGAGATTCATCGCACGAATGCCCATCTCCTCTGCCCCCTGCTCTTTTCACTTCCGCGCCTGCATCCTCATTCTCAACTGCTCAAGCTCTTTTTGAAGCTGCATATACTCGGCATTGGCGCGCTCGACATTGAGGCGCTTTTTGTCGAGCCGGGCGCTTGAGCGGGCGCGTCCTTCTTTGGCTCTCGAAGCGGCGCGCACAATCTCGCGGTACTCCCTGAGCGCCTTCTTGACCAGTTCGGCGCGCTCCTTGACCCTCATCTCAAGCTCGGCTGCGCGTTTCTTCAAACTCTGTGGCACCGGCCTCTCCTCGCCTGCTCCCAGCGGGGCCTGCTGGATAAAAATTCATCGAGCGAAAGCTAAGGTGTCACCTTAGCTTTTCTGCTGCAAGTAGTTGACGACTATGATATTGCCTTATAACCCGGAAAGAGCTTTTGTGTCAACAGGGCAGCGGGCGCTCCTCAGAAAAAGTTCGTAGCCTTGAGGCGGAAGGTTGTGGAGGCGTGAACTTCCGGCTGAAGGCCGGGACTACGAACCGGTTTTCATCCTTATCAGGGAGTCGTCCTCGGCGACATGAAGGCTCCTCCGAGATACAGGACAAACCATGCCTCAAATCCGGGAGTCGTGTTTTACGTTTTAGGTCGCGGTGTTATCCTTCATCAGGCTTCCCGCAAATCTTTCGGAGGTATTTTATGAAGCAAGTCCTGCTGACCCTCTCCCTGATAGCGTGTCTGTCAGGCAGCGCCATCTTTGCCGTTCCGGCTCAGTCGCAAACCAGCGTCCGCGCTTATCGCGAGTCGAAAGAGGCGGAAATCCTTCGTGAGTTCGTCGACCTGCTTTCTATCCCCAACAACGCCAACGACACCGCTAATATCGGTCGCAACGCCGACTGGCTTATCGCCATGTTGCGCCGTCGCGGAGTCCGGGCGCGATTGCTCGAAGGCAACGGGCCGCCCTCGGTTTTCGGAGAGATCAAGACTGAGGGCGCGACTCGCACCCTCGGTTTTTACGCTCACTACGACGGACAGGCGGCTGACCCGTCGAAGTGGGCTTCCGACCCGTTCAAGCCTGTGCTGAGAGACAAAACACTCGAAGCGGGCGGGCGCGTGATCGATTTTCCAAAAGCGGGAGAGAGAGTCGATGAGGAAGCGCGGCTTTATGCGCGTTCGGCTTCTGACGACAAAGCTCCGATCATCGCTTTGATGATAGCTCTCGACGCCCTCCGAGCTTCGGGCAAACGATTGACTTCGAACATCAAATTTCTCTTCGAGGGCGAAGAGGAAGCAGGGTCTTTGCATCTTGAAGACATAGTCAGGAGAAACGCCTCGCTTCTCAAAGCCGATGCGTGGATATGCGCCGACGGGCCTGTGCATCAGACACGAAGGCCGCTGATTTATTTCGGCGTGCGCGGAGTCGTCACCGTCAACATCACCGTCTACGGGCCGGACAGAGGTCTTCACAGCGGGCACTACGGCAACTGGGCTCCCAACGCGGCGATGAGACTCGCGCGCCTGCTTGCCAGTATGAAAGACGACGCGGGCCGGGTGCTGATCGATGGTTTTTATCAGGACGTGGAGCCGCTCGGCGAGGAAGAGAAAAAAGCGTTGAAGGAGATGCCCGATATCGATGCCGATCTTATGCGCGAATACGGATTGGCCGCAGTCGATGGAGGCGGACGCTCTCTGGCAGAGCTTTTGAGCGAGCCTTCGCTCAACATCGATGGCCTTCGTTCGGAGTATGTGGGAAGAGAGGCGCGGACGATCATTCCATCGGAAGCTGCGGCGACTATCGATCTGAGGCTCGTCAAAGGGATCGATCCGCGCCGTCAGGTCGAGCGGGTCATCGCTCACATAAAAAAACAGGGCTACTTCGTCACCACCCAGGAGCCCGATCGCGCAACCCGCCTCCGACACGGATTGATCGCTCGCGTGGTGAGCAACGATGGATATCCGGCAGTGCGAACCCCGATGAGTTTGCCAGTATCGCGGCAGATCGTTCGCGCCGCGCAAGAGGCTCTGGGAGCAGGTTTGGTGCTTGCGCCGACTCTCGGAGGAAGCGTGCCTCTCTACATACTCGAAAGCGGGACAGGTTCGCCTCAGATCGGCGTTCCTATAGTCAATCACGACAACAACCAGCATTCGATAAACGAGAATGTGCGGATAAAGAATCTGTGGGACGGCATCGAAACATTCGCCGCCATCATGGCGATGAAGTAAGAAGCGCGAGCCGGGGCGATCTCCAGCCCGCGCGGGAGGAAGGGACCCGGCAGCAGGGCGAAAGAAGAGGAACCATCGTGGCTGCAGAATACAGTCATCGGCGACGCGAGATCGATACTTCTGCCTTTCCAATCGGGTGCGATTTAAAGTGCGACACAAAATTAGGCCGCTGCTTGACGAACTCGC
>CAZPQE010000254.1:0-9577 GCA_964588615.1 uncultured Clostridia bacterium
ATTCCCATGTCGCGGGCCGTCGGCACGCGACTCGACGCCAGCGCGCCGAACCCAGCCATTGTGGTCGTGGCCGAAACTATAACCGCTGGGCCTATGAATTTGACGCCATCTATCCATGCGCGTGCGCGCTCTGCGAAATCAGCATCGGCTTCGAGGCGCGACATCGAGATTCGATACTGATTGAGAACGTGAAAGACGTAGGAACTGCCTATGGCCATCACCACCGTAGGCATTGTGAGGGTGGCGAAAGTGAAAGGGTGGCCCAGCAGCGACATCATTCCTACGGTCCACAGGTTGCCGACTATCATCGTCATCATCGGCAGCGCCGCCCCCCACAGACTTCGAAACGCGAACAGGAAGACCAGAAATCCGAGCAGGAAAGCTACGGGCGAGATGACCGCGATGTCGCGCAGCATACGGTCGATGGCGCGAATGTCCATGACCGGCACTCCGGCAAGCAGCAGTTCATCGCCCTGGGCTTCTTCTCTGGCAATGCGCTCGACTTCTTGGGTGATCGCGCGGCTGTGCTCTTCATCCACGAGTTTGAGAAAGACGCTGATGGCAGTCGTCTTTCCGTCTGCGGAAATGTATTGCTTTGCATAGAGAGGATCAGCCGTGACAGAAGTTTTGAGGCTGCGCAGTTGAACTTCATTTGCCGCGCGCGGTATGAGGCGCTGGACTGAGATTTCATCGCCCTGGCGTTTTATTGAAAGCGCGTTTGCGAGGCTCAGGACGCCGCTCACACCTTCGACCTGAGAGAGGCGGGCAGTCAATCGTTCGAGCCGCTGGATGAAATCGGGAGTGAATACATCCTCTGTTGTGAGGGCGGCGATAATCACCCGATCGTCGCCGAAGGTGGCCCGCGTTTGATTGAAGAACTCAAGGGCGCTGTCGTTGCGGGCCAGAGTTTCAGGCGAGCCGTTGAATCCTATCCCGCGCGCAAGCACGACGGCCAGAAAAAACACAGTGATTGCCGCAGTGGTGGCGATGATAGTCCGGGGCCAGGTGACGACGAATCTCCAGATTTGATTCATAATCCAGAATGAGAGCCTGAAACGCTCTGAACAGCGAGCGCCCCGGAACTATAAGCGAAGCAAACGAGGCAGTCAAACGCAACGCGACCTCAGACGTGACTGCTCTGACGGGCGCGGTCATACGTGGTTCCATTCTTACAATGGAGATTCGACTGACTCATCCTGCGCGGATGTCGAATCCGTCGCCGGTTCGATCATTTCACTTTCATCACCACAAGCGTGAGGTCGTCATGCTGAGGAGTGTCTCCGCACCACTGGCGCACGCTGCTTACGATTCTGTCGGCCAGATCGTGAGCGGACATCTGAGGGCCATCCACGAGTATCTTTTTCAGCTTCTCCTCTCCGAATTCATCGCCTTCCGCATTCATCGCTTCGGTCACCCCATCGGTGTAGGCGATCAGTATGTCGCCTTTGTGCATCTGGATGGTTTCCTGTTCATAAGCGCAGTTGCCGAAGACGCCTATGACCGGCCCGCCTGTTGTCAGAAGCCCCACCTCGGCAGTTTCGGTCAAGTCGCGCTCTGAGGTCGAGGCGGCCCCACGAGCCGCCGCCTTGATTGCAGGGGCGGCCCGCAACAGTATAGGAGGATTGTGACCGGCATTGACGTAAGTCAACTGTCCAGTCTCTTCTGAAAACTGGGCGAAGAAGAAACTGGCGTAGCTGTTGGCGTCGGTCGAAACGTGAAGCAGGCGGTTCATTGCCGATACGAGTTCGGTGATGTTGCCGTTGACCGCAGGAGCCTGGCTGCGAAGCGATGCCTGCACTGTAGACATCAACAGCGCAGCCGAAATGCCTTTGCCCGCAACATCGGCCACTGCTATCCCGACCTTGCCTTCTTCCAGAAGGATGAAATCGTAATAATCGCCTCCGATGCCGCGCGCCGGGTGGCACAGGCCCGCAAGTTCGAGGCTTGCCACTTCGGGCGGGCGTTCGGGAAACAATCGCCTCTGCACGTTGGCCGCGATTTCCACTTCGTGGCGGAGCATTTCTTCTTCAGCCATCAGGCGGACGAGTTCGGCGTTGTGGAGAGCGAATCCCATCTGGCTGGCTACGGCTTCGAGCAACTGCCTGTCTTCCCAGGAAAACGGCAGATCGCCGAGTCGTCTGCCGAGCGAAACTACGGCCAGCAACTCTTCGCCCGTTCCTACCGGAACAAGCAGCGAGGATCGAATGCGGCGAAGGGTCTGAACTTCGCGCTTGCGCGCTTCCCCGGCGGCCAACTCGCTTGAGAGCAGGTCCGACATCCACCCCTTTGGCTCATCGAAGTCGAGGGCGAGCGGATGAGCCGCACGACGGAGCCGCTCTACGACCGAACCGCTTGCCGAAAGCCTCAACGACCGATCTATGTCCGAGGTGGACAAACCGTCTTCGCTCAGACGCGAAGAGATCGCGCACCGGTATTCGCCGGTCGCGCGGTCGAGCAGGAACACGGTCACGTTTTCCGCGTGCAGTGCGTTTTGAATCCTTGCCGTCGCTAGTTCGACCAGTTGAGGAACCGTAGTCACCTTTCTCATCTCCCGCGCAAACTCCGACATCACCCGCTGGGCGTCGTAGGATTCGCGGAAGAACCTCCGGTCGATCAAAGGCATAACCCGGTGGTTGAGCATCGTCAGAAGGGCGATTGCCGCAGCAGTCACCGCCATAGTCACCACGATATCGGCTCGCGGCCCCAGGCGATCAATCGCCTGCATGCGGCTCCCGGTCAGCAGAAAACTCAGCGCCGCGAAAACCACTATCGCCTGAACGAAGATGAATCCGCGCGACACCAGCAGATACCTCACGCTGCGGCGCAGAATTATGCGCGCGGGTATAACCTGATGGCGGATGATCGAATAGGCGAACGACAGCGGAAAGAGCGGGAAGGTCAGGAAAGCCAGCGACACCAGCCAGCGGGTCAGATCGGGATTCTTCAGCGGCAACTTGAAAACTATCGACAGACCCACGACCAGAAATATCGGCAGGAACCCCGCCAGGCTGCCCGCCACCACCACCCGCATCTTTCGCTTCGACGGTCGACCTGCCTGACGATAGTTGATGAGCAGCGACAACAGCCCTGCTGTCACATAAAGCACGAACAGGATGATCGAGACCAGATTGAGCGCGCCCGCTTTCTGAATGAACGCCACGATGCTCTCAGGCGACACCGCGCCTAAAACATTCAGCGCGCCGAAATAGGGAAAGATGGTCAGAAGATGCGGAGCGTAGAGTAACTTTTCGAGTTTCGGGAAACGCCTGAGCAGCGGAGATGGCTCAGGGAATATCAGGAAGAAGTGAAAGAAGACCGGCCACCAGAAGAGCGACGCAATCCTGACGACGAGCGCCACTCCCGCAAGCCACCACCTCGGATCCTGAAACGGGATGGCGGTTGCCGCAGGCGCTCCGACGAACATCCCGAACATCAAAGCGAGCAGCAACGCCTGCTTGTCGTATGGTTTTATGAGGAAGACCGCAATGCCTGTCAGCAGGAAAATGCCCGGCATTATCAACCCCTGTGACACGATCAGAAGCGAGTTGATGAGCGGCCTGGGCCCGGTCTGAAGATTGAATTCGACGACCTGCGCGCCGCGGCGGATGATGATCGAATATCTTTTTCCCGGAGGAGCGCCTTCGAAAATCTCTGCATAATCGGTTGCATAACTGAGCGGCTGGCCGTTGACCGCAATGATCTCGTCGCGCGGGCGAAGCGGAAGGTCTGATGAAGAGACCTCGGCCACCAGAGTGCGGTCTCCGAAATGAAATGGAACCCAGCCGGGATCGCTCTCAAGGTCGAGAATCGCATAGGTGTTGCGGAAGTTCATCCCGGCGTAGATGAACAACAGCCCGAAGAAAGTCGCGCCGAGTATCATTTGCAACTGCTTCTTCATAGCTCGATCCAGAGGCCCTAAATATAGCACAAGCAATTGGCTGACTTAATGCGCCGGACGGACGGTTTTCAGTTTTCGGGTTTCAGTTCTCGGTTTGCGACTGCTCAGTAGAGTCAGCGACGACCTGAATGTAGCCGTGTGCTTCAGCGCACGGGCCAGATGCAGGCATTGGTTCTCGTCGCGTCAGCGACGATTGAGGCCATTCAACCGTCGCTGACGCGACGCGCTCGAAACATCTACGATCCACCGCGCACTAAAGTTGGAAGCTAAACTCAAACGCCGCTACGCGGCTGAGTGTTTACTTTCTGTTCCCGGGTCTCGACGCGCTGCCACTGAAGATAATAGCCATTGAAATGGCGTGCGAAAGGGCGATTGAAAATTTTCTCCTGACGCCGCGCTTGAATTGAATGCTGTCTCCTGTGTTATTGTACTCGTCCGATCTGGCAGAAAACTTTTCATCAGGAGGCAGCCTTGATAGACAAAATACAAAACGCGCTCAAAGAAGCCGACCTCGACGGCTGGCTGTTTTACAGTTTTCGCGGCAGCGACCCCATAGCCGCAAACATCCTCGGCCTGAGCGGAGGCCACATGGCCACTCGCCGCTGGTTCTACTTCATACCGAAAGCGGGCGAGCCGACCCGCATAGTTCACTCAATCGAACGAGACGTGCTCGACCACCTGCCCGGAAAGAAACTCATCTACCTCCCGTGGCAGCAACTTCACAGCTTCATCAAGAGCGCGTTGACCGAGCACTCAGGCTCTCCCCGCATCGCCATGCAATACTCGCCTGATGCGGCAATCCCATATCTTTCGCGCGTAGACGCCGGCACTATAGAACTCATTCGCTCCTTCGGCGTCGAGCCTGTTTCATCAGCCAATCTCGTTCAGCAATTCGAATCGGCGTGGAACGATCAGCAGCTTGCCATGCACGAAGAAGCCGCGCGCGGGCTCTACGAGTCCGTTCATGCCGCTTTCGAGGAGATTGGCCGACGCATCAAATCAGATATCCCTACGACCGAATACGACATTCAGCAGTTCATCATGGGCTGCTTCGCCGATCGCGGAATGATAACCCGCGACCCGCCCATAGTCGCCGTCAACGCCAACAGCGCGAAGCCTCACTACGGCCCGACGCCTGAGCATCACTCGGCGATTCACAAAGGCGATTTCGTGTTGATAGACCTGTGGGCGAAGCTTGATCGCCCCGACTCGGTTTATGCCGATATCACCTGGACATCGTTTGTCGGCGATTCCATTCCTGATGAGATCAACAAGGTTTTCAATATCGTCCGCGACGCGCGCGATGCGGCTACTGATTTCGTCAAAGAGAACTTCGCCGCAGGCCGAACAGTCTATGGCTGGCAGGTAGATGATGTCTGCCGCGAGGTGATCGTGAAAGCAGGCTATGGCGATTATTTCATTCACCGCACCGGCCACAACATCCACACCGAAGTGCATGGCAACGGCGCAAACATCGATAATCTTGAAACGAAAGATGAGCGCGTTCTCATACCGCGCACCTGCTTTTCAATCGAGCCTGGCATCTACCTCGAAGGCAAATTCGGAGTTCGCAGCGAAATCGATGTCTATGTCAGCGAGAACGAAGCCCGCGTCACCGGAGGCGAAGCGCAGCGCGAGGTGGTTGCCCTTCTTGCGTGATTGGGAGCAGGGGTGCAGGGGTGCAGGGGAGATTGGCCCTCGTGTAATACATCTCTCCTATACCTCTTCGCCTCTTTGTCTCTTCGTTCCTTCATCTCTTCACCCAGGCGACTTCTCACCTCATCCCCCCTGCACCCCTGCTCTTCGTCACTCCGGGATGGGCTCCATAACGACCGCCGTGCCGTAGGCCAGCACCTCGGTCACTCCTCCCATCAGTTCCGTCGCGTCATAGCGCATTCCAATGATTCCGTTGGCTCCGATCTCGCTTGCGTGCTGAACGAGGATTTCGAAGGCTTCGGCGCGAGCCATCTCGCACAGCTTGGTGAATGCGGTGATGTTGCCGCCGACTATGGTCTGAAGCGAGCCGCCGATGGTTCCGAAGATGGAGCGCGAGCGGACGGTGATGCCGCGAACCACGCCCAGCGTGCGGACTATGCGAAAGCCATCGATAGTGAAAGCGGTCGTCACCATGTGGTGCGGCAGGGTGTATCGCTGTGATACTGCATAAGGCGCGTCGGGAGTGACTGCCTTTTTAGCATCTTCGAGATGGTCGAGTCGGTCTTTCATCCCTTTGATTTCCTCCGAAATTGTCCGACAAGCTGCCAGCTTGTCGCCTGTTCTATATTCATACTTTCAGAGCGCAGGCAATCCGGCAGATCGCCCGCCGTAGTTCGAATGCGGAAACGATAATCGCCCGCAGGCGAAGGTGCAATGCGGATTCGCAATGTTGCCACTCAAAACCGCGCTCTGTATGATTCCATTGGCGGCTCGATGAGTCGAGCCGCTCGTTGAAATTCTGACTCGCTTATCGGAGATTTCGAGTGTCATCAACCAATCGCAGGCGTTCTGTCACAGTCGATGTCGGAGGCGTTTTAGTCGGCGGAGATAATCCCATAGTCGTTCAATCGATGACCAACACCGACACCGTCGATGCGCGCGGGACAGCCGATCAGATAGAACAGCTTTACCGCGCCGGAAGCGAGCTTGTGCGCATCACCGTCAACACGCGACAGGCAGCCGATGCCGTCCCTCGCATCGTTGAAACTTTGAGCGAGCGCGGCGTCGCAGTGCCTGTGATCGGTGACTTTCACTATAACGGACACATACTTTTGAAAGAATACCCGGAGTGCGCGCGCGCGCTTTCGAAGTATCGCATCAACCCCGGCAACGTGGGCGCGGGCCGACATCACGACACCAATTTCAAGACGATGATCGAAGCGGCTATCGAAAACCAGAAGCCCGTGCGCATAGGCGTCAACTGGGGCTCGCTCGATCAGGCATTGCTGACCCGATTGATGGATGAGAATGCGAGGCTTTCGGAGCCGAAAAACGCTCGTCTGGTGATGCGCGAAGCTGTCGTCATCAGCGGACTGGAATCGGCCCGGATGGCCGAAGAAATCGGACTTAGCCGCGACAAAATAATTCTCAGCGCGAAGGTTTCAGAGGTTCAGGATTTGATTGCGATCTATCGAGACCTTGCCGCGCGATGCGAGTATCCGCTTCATCTCGGACTCACTGAAGCGGGAATGGGCAGCAAGGGCATCGTCGCTTCGACAGCCGCCCTGAGTGTTTTGTTGCAGGAAGGCATAGGCGACACGATTCGCGTCTCGCTCACTCCGCGACCCTCCGGAGACAGGACAGAAGAGGTCGTTGTCGCGCAGCAGATTCTTCAGACCATGGGGCTGAGGAGTTTTACTCCGCTGGTGACTGCCTGTCCCGGATGCGGAAGGACTACCTCCACGCTGTTTCAGGAGATGGCCGAAGACATTCAGAATTATATTCGAGAGCAGATGCCAGCCTGGAAAGGGCTTTATCCGGGCGTCGAGGAAATGAAAGTGGCCGTTATGGGCTGCGTCGTCAACGGGCCGGGCGAGTCCAAGCACTCCGACATCGGCATATCGCTTCCCGGCACGGGCGAAGAGCCGCGCGCGCCAGTCTTCATCGATGGCCGGATGTTTACCACTCTTCAGGGCAAATCCATTGTGCCTGAGTTCATCCGCATACTCGATCAATACATCGAATCGCGTTATGCCGGGAAGACTCAGGAAACTTCACTCGCTCAACTCTCCTCAGCCATAAAGAGAGAGAATCGATCCGATTCATAAGGCAAGTGTGACAATCGAAGAAGTGTCACACTGCTCTATGACCTGCGAGCAGGATGGCCTTATAGTTGGTCACGTAAAACGTCGAGCTAAGGAGAACGGAGGCTATGACTTCGCTGACTCGCCGGGCGGTTTTTCTTTTTTTCGTGTGCCCGTTGATGTCACCGCATCCGACCAGAGCGCAGGATTTGGTTCAGGAAGAAACTCCTCCTCGCAAAAGCCCGGCTGAATTATTGAAGTCTGCGAAAATATTTTTCATTCGCTCCAAATCCGCGTTCTTCAAGCCAGCGACGCTCGAACAGGAACTGCTCAGGAGGGAAGAGTGTGAGCAATGGGAAATCGTGATCGCGCGAAATCAGATGGACGCCGAACTCATCATCGAAGTTGATCGAAAGCGGTTCACCAACATTTTCGTCTACAGCCTGATCGATCCCGTCACTGACACCGTCATTGCCGGAGGAAAGATAGGTTCGCTTGGCGGTTCGGTCGAAGGTCAGATAGCCGACAGTCTTGTCAGGCGATTGCACAAAGCGCGGCCAACTGCCTCAATTACTCAAAGAAAGTGAGTCAGATGCCTGCATTCCTCCAACATCTGAAGTTAAGTCACTGCGATCATTGCCATGAGGGGAAACGATAATGAAAAGAGCCTGCAGCGGGTCTATCCTATTCGTGCTGTTTTTTTGTTTTAATTGCCTACATGTAACATCAGCGCCGAGTAAGGCAATCCAGAAGCCTGAGAAGAAACTTATCGGAAAACTATCCAGAGGAGAATACGCTTTTCCCGGAGGTAAACTCAGAATCAAGATTCCATTCCTGATTGAACCCGGCGCAAAGATCCGGGATGAAAAAGCCGACGATGTGACACAGGTGATTCTTACGGACGATTTTGGCGCATTCTATCGTGTGGTTGCCCTGGACAATTCACGCGGCGAGTATGAACTTGATGCGGTGCTCAATGTCTTCAAAGACATTCGAGAAAAAGAAATCATCACGACGAACAGAGGCAAAGAACTTCGAGTCGTAGACCTTGAGAAGGAAGGCGCTGAACTCATCCTGACGAATATAACGAAGGACAGTGAGGGGCGGACCAGAATTGAGCAGAGAGCGCCTGACCTTTTGACAGCAAATGCGGCCTTTGAGTGGGATCATCTGATCATTCATGTCGCAGCAGGCTTGTCAGTAGGCTTGTCAGTTATTAACCCCGGCAAGGAAGAAACAAAAGTGGCTTTAGTAAAAGAGCGTTTGGACAAGTTCTTATCGGGAATAGTATTGCCTGAATCGAAACGCTGAATATAAGCCGCCGCAAATCCATTGAGGCGCGCTGCCTGATTTGGACGACTTGCCTTATCACTGCGTTTTTAATCCGTAGAGCCTGATGGCATTTTCGCGCATCACCATGCGAGCCAACTTCGCCAGAAAAGATATCTCCGCAGGCGTGAAATGAAAACACCGCACGCTTGCGGAGATACGCCTCAGGCGTCAGGCCAGAACATCAAGCCCGTGCTGATGAGCGTGAAGGTGGCGATGCGTCTGCGCGGTCTTTTCTGCCGCGGGGAATTTCTTCCCGGTCATCTCTTCATAGACCTTTTCAATCTGGGCGCGAATCGAACCTTTGTTGGCATACCGGGCGATCTGTTTGTTGGCAGTGATGGCTGCAAATATCTGATCGCTCGAATCACGCACCTGCGCTGCCGTCTTTTTGGCTCTGACCTGCGCGCCGACCTGCTCGCGCAGCGCGCGGAAGTAAGCCTGCTGATCGGCGATCATCGTCTGATCGCTGCGCGGGCCGTGACCGGGGCAGACTATCAGCGCGCCGATTTTCTTTGCCGCCTCCAACGTGCCAATCCATTTTTCGATATTGCCATCGCCGACGAAGTTGTACGCGCCGTTTACGCAGGCATCCCCCGTGAAAAGAATC
>CAZPQE010000255.1:0-9571 GCA_964588615.1 uncultured Clostridia bacterium
ATCCTTTCAGGGTGTCAACAGGCTGGCAGCCTGTTGTACATCTTAGGCTCCTCCGAAAAAGTACAGTCGTCGGCCAGCCTGATGTCCCCTCAAATTTTCATGCCTTCAGGCAAACAGGCTGGCACTGTTTTACTTCAGCGACAGGCGCAACTGTTATCGGTTGTGTTTCTGTCCGATATGCTGACCGTCCCCGGCAAAGCAAACACCTGCACGCTGGCCGTGCCTCGCTTCGCGCAGTCATCCACGCTCGCCGTCACACGCCTGTCCTGCGCGTTGTGCTGCAAAGAGATCGTGCAGCCGCGTCGTGTGATGACACCTTTGCCTCCGATGGAAAAACCTGTGCTGCATTCGATGAACAGGTAATTGCCCGCCGAGTCGAACTGAAAAATGTTCCCGCCCTGTTGAATGCACATGTCGAAGCCCGCGCCGTAGCGCGCAAGCGCGAAGTCGTCCACCGTGTCGCTTTGAAAAGTAGTCCCGACAGCCACTATGCGACCGTCTGTTTGAATCGCAACTCCTGATGCCGCGTCGCTGAAACTGTTGAAATCGGTCGTCAGGAGTCCGTCCGTATCGAAGCTCGCGTCGAGCGCACCGCTGGGGTTATAACGCGCCAGAGCGAAATCGCTGCCGTCAGCCGTAAAGCTTCCGCTGCCTGCCGCCACTATTCGACCATCCGCCTGAATAGCCAGCGCGTTGGCGCTGTCCGTCACTCCTGCGAAATCGGTGATGACGCGACCCGCGAGGCCGAAAGCGGCATCGAGGCTGCCGTTAGAGTTGTAGCGCGCGAGCGCGAAATCGCCCAGGTCCGCCCCCTGACCCTCGGCGAACCCTGCGGCGACTATGCGCCCGTCCTTTTGCAGCGCGACAGCCTTCGCCCCGTCCGAAGGGCTTGAAAAATCGGTGATGACCAAGCCATCTCCATCGAAGCTGCTGTCGAGCGAGCCGTTCGGGTTATAACGCGCAAGAGCGAAATCAGTACTGGCATCGCTGTCGCTGGTCACCCCGGCAGCGACTATTCGCCCGTCGGTTTGAATCGCGACTCCGTTCGCCTGATCGCCGAAGGCAGCGAAATCGGTGACGGCTTTGCCATCGGCGTCGAAAGTCGCGTCGAGGCTGCCGTCCGGGTTGTAGCGCGCCAGAGCGAAGTCGGAGTTGAGAGCGGAGTTGATCGATAAGCCTGCGACGACTATGCGCCCGTCGGGTTGAAGCGTGACGGCATTGGCCTCATCTCTCTCTCCGACAAAATCGGTCGTGACCCGTCCGCCGATGCCGAAGCTCGCGTCGGGGCTGCCGTCCGGGTTGAAGCGGGCGAGCGCGAAATTCACATTGAGATTGGCATCGGTCGCCAGTCCTGCTACTACTATCGCGCCATTGGGTTGCAAGGCTAAGGCTCTGGCTTCGTCGTCGAGACCAGAGAAGATGGCGACAATCTTGCCGCTCGATCCGAAAGAAGAGTCGAGGCTGCCGTTCGTGTTGTAGCGAGCGAGCGCGAACCGAGACCTGAAGTTTGCGTCATCGCATCGGCCTGCCACCAGAATTCGACCGTCAGGCTGAATAGCCACGGCGTTGGCTCTGTCTCCCGGTGTGAAAAAATCCGAGATGACTTTGCCGCCGATGCCGAAGGTCGGATCGAGTATGCCGGTTTGCGCGCTTGCGCGATGAAAGGAGCCGGACAGTAAAAGTCCGACCATAACTACTGCGGCAAGGGCCGGTCGTCGTAAGCTTCTTATGAAACCAGTCGGACTAGCCGATTTATGACTGCGGAACCCATTCATGAAGTTCTTTCTCCTTTTACTCTATGGTCGACTGAATTGAAATCCACTGGTTCGGGACAGCGCAGAACGAGCGGCTTTACCTGCGCCCCGATTCGTCTGGCTTATCCCTCTTGTGTGGCAGACGGCTCCGGCCTGAGATGGAGAGAGTTCCTGGGGAGCCTACCCCCGCAGGCTGAAGCCGTCGCCACTTTCAGGGAACCTGAGCGTGGGATGAATCAGGCGAGTTTCCGCTCAGGCTCCCTAAAACGAGACTCTCACCGGATCAGGATCATCCGCTCGCAGTACGGATTGCTGTTGAAAAGCCCGTTTGTAAGCCTCGCGTATCTGCTCGATTTATGCTGCTCTCGGCCTGCCTCTCTATGGGGTAGAGAAGGATCAGCACTCTGGAAATTTCCTTGATGATTTCGCCCGTCGAGTCTCGGAACTGTTCGCTTCCTGTCAGAACGGTCAATCCGTCGGGGAAGCGCGGCGTGATTTCGTTGTTGAGAAATCTCTTCCGCTCTTTGCCGGTCACATCGCTGCCGTCGGGTTTTTCCGCGCCGAAAAACAATTCGGTTCTTATGAAAGGGTCGCCGACAGCTTGTCGCTCACACGAGTTCGCCAACGAAGCGACGACCGAAGGCGAAGGGACAAACTGCAAGCCTGTGCAAGCCGATGGAATTACCAGACAGGCCAGTAATAAAGCGAGCGATAGAAAACCGTTCCCCGTTCTCACAAAAAACTCCCTGTGAATCAGAATATGAATCGGAAACCGAACTGAAGCTGTCGCGGCGCAAAGGCTGCGCGATAGTTTGCAGGCGGCGCGATGAATCGCCCGTCTCTCTGCGGCGGCAGATTGAAATTGCCCTGCGCATCGGGAGGGAAAATAGTCACCACCTGACTGACGTTGGTTCGGTTGAATAGGTTGAACGCTTCGAGGAAGCCCTGCAGTCGCGCTGTTTCGCTGAAGCTGACCGTGCGGGTCAATCGCAAATCGACATTGGCGTAACCCGGCGTGATGCCTGTGTTGCGACCGATGCCGAACGGACGATCCGTCGTGCCGTCTCCGTTGCGATTCAAATCCACTCCGGCGCGCACCGTGTAAGGCCGACCTGATTCCAGCGTGACGATGGTCGAAAGCTGGAAATCGCGCAGCCAGCGATTGGCGGTGTAGCTCAACTCCCACACTCCCGAAGCCACGAAGCGATTGCGCACATCGTTATATGACAATCCGCGCTCCTGTCGCGGATTGAGAGGATCGGCATAAGCAGTCGTGCCGATGATGATCAGGTTTTCGCCCACATTATCGATTGCTTTCGAGTAAGTGTAGCTGGCCAGTCCGCTCACTCGATTGCTGAACCGGCGATTGATCGAGAGTGTAAGGCCGTGATAGTAGCTATCGAAGGCCGACTCGAATTCGAAGACGTCGCCTCGCGTCGGGTCTACGCGCCCCGTCAGCAGACCCGCCGTCGGATTGCCCGACACGGGGCGTATGACCGGGTTGATGTTGCGTGGGCCGAATAGCCTCAATCCGCGCACGAAGATGTAATTGGCCGAAGCTGTCGTCGCCGCGCTCAGTTCGTAATCCGCTCCAAGCCCGGTTTGCTGGGTGTAGCTTGCTCGCAGGCGGGGATCGACGGTGAAACGCTGGCTCAGTTGCGGAATGAAGTTCACGCCCGCAGGCAACCGGTCTGAGGGCGCGAAGCGATGGCTCTGTGACGAGAACGGCACGACCGAAAAAGGGAACGGAAGAAATATGGTCTGAAACCCGCGCTGGTATGTCGCCACGTTTTGCGCGGCAGCCGTCAGCGTCGAGCCGAAAAAGAGTCCATAGCCTGCGCGCAGGTTCAACCGCTTGAGCGGGCGATAAGCGATCGCGAGTCGCGGACTCACATTGCCATCGTTTTTGGTCAGCGATTCGACTCGCGTCAGGTCATAACGCAGCCCCGCCTTGATGAGCAGGTTAGGGCTGAGGCGGAAATCGTCCTGAAAGAAGAGCGAAAAGAGTCTGGCATCAGCGTCTCCGCGTCCGTCGCCGAACCCCTGACTATAGATGGCAGGCAGCGACAAATCCGCAAGCGGAAGGTTGGCGGGGAAACCCGGAACCCGGGCAGGCAAATCGGCTGCCAGTTGCGTGAGAAACGCGCGCTGTTCGGGCGTGCGCACCGCGGGGTCGAACGCCTCAATGCCTGAAAAGAACGGAGCGCCGGGGATGCCCAGTTGTCGCGCGAAATCTATCGCGGTGAAGGCCGATCCGCCGCCGCTGAAAGTCCGAAAGCTGGATCGCGCGCTGATGAGATCGTTGAAGGTGAAATCTCCCCCGAATTTCAATTGATGTCGTCCGCGAACGAGCGTCACGTTATCGACTATCTGATAGATGTTCTCTTCGCGGGGCTGAGGAAGGATGGGATGCTGTCCGAAGGTGACCAATCCTTCCGGCGCGAAAATCTGCACGAGGGGATTTTGTCCGTCTACGGGAGTGACGCGTTGTCGGCGGCGACCGTAGAGGAAACGGGTCTCGTTTACCAGATTGAGCGATGAGTTGAAGTAATCGTTATTGACCGCGATAGTGTTATCGCGGAGTCGCTGAAGGCCGTCAGCGGTGTCGCTGATCAATCCGCCTTTGGTCGTGCCGAAGGTTTCGAAGCTGCCGTCGTAGCGAAAGCCTCCGTTGTAACGCGCGGCTATATGGTTGTTGGCAGTGAGTTGAAAATCGGAGCGCGCGAGCAGCGCCGTCTGGCCGAGAGAAAACGGCACGTTGCCATTGCGCACGGGGAATCCGAGTCGGCGCGCGGAAGATGCCGTCGCGTCGCTGATCGTGATGGCGGCGTTGTTTCCGATAGAAAGCCGCTCGAATGAGGTGAAGAAAAACGCGCGGTCTCGCTTGATGGGGCCGCCCAGCGTCGCGCCGAACTGATATTGCGAAAACGGGGGTTTGGCAGGGGCGAAGGCGTTGCGCGCGCTGATGCGGTCATTGCGATTGAAGAGAAACAGACTCCCGCGCAGGTCGTTTCCGCCGCTTCGGGTGACGATGTTGATTATTCCGCTCAACGCGCGACCGAATTCGGCGGCGTATCCGTCGGAGACGATTTGAAACTCGCGCACCACTTCCTGACTGAAGGTCGAGCGCACCGCACCTGTGGCAATGTCGGTGTTTGTGAATCCGTCGATGGTGACATAATTGCCGCGCGTCGTCTGGCCGTTGAACGACAACCCCGAAGTTCCGCTGGTGCCGCTGATGTTCAATCGGTCGGGGGTAACGCGGGGAGCAGTCAGCGAAAAATCGAGGAAGTTGCGCCGGTTGACGGGCAGATTATCTATGCGCCGCTGCTCTATATTGGCGCTGCTTTCCGTTTTTTCGTCCCTGACTTCGACGCTTTCGCTCAGGTCGCTGACCGCCAGAGTGAAATCGATCCTGCGGGTAGTTCCAAGCTCCAGAGTGATGCGCGTCGTTCGGGGCTTGAATCCTTTGAACTCGACTGTCACCTCATAGCTCCCTGGCGGCAGTTGCGTCAGCAGATAAGAGCCGTCGGCGACTGAAACCGCTTCGCGCGCAAAGCTCGTAGTAATTTCTTTAACCCTTATGGACACATCGGCTATCGCTGCGCCTTGTTGATCAGCTATGCTGCCAACGATGCTTCCGGTAGTAGCTCCTGACTGCGCTTGCGCCAAGAAGCAGGAAAAAGGAATGACGACGAGCAGAAAATTAAATAAGATTACCGCGACTTTCTTCATTAGACCTGACTTTCTCCAATTCTTTGAAATCAGCACGACTCGAATCCAGTCCCGTGTTGCGACTCGATTCCTTATGCGCTACGGGTGAATAATCCGGCTCAGGTCTTTGGACTTCCTCCTATTTTGTTCCTATTATTCTCGCGGAGCTTTTTGGATGTCTTATGAACAAGCAAATAAAGCAGTTTTACGAATTCAGCGATTTTCGCATTGATGTTTCCGAACGACTTCTTTGGAGAGAAAGCGAGAAGATTCCGCTGACTCCTAAGGTTTTCGACCTGCTTCTGGCTTTCCTGGAAAACAGCGACCGAACGCTGGAGAAAGAGGAACTGTGCAGGCGGGTCTGGCCTGAGAGTCGAATGATCGATGATGCCAACCTCTCGCGCAACATCTTTATATTGAGAAAAGCTCTGTGCGACGACGGCAAACGATTTATAGAAACCGTGCCGCGTCGGGGTTATCGCTTTCTGGCCGAGGTCAATAGCTACTGCGAGGAGAGGCATTCTGCATTGGTCGAAAAGGAGGCGGTTGTCGAAGTTGAAGAAGAACGGGCCGAAACCGTCGCGTCGCCCGATGAGCCGTCGCAACAGGTTCTTTCCCGGACTCGGCGCTCTCTGTTCAGTTTCAGGCGGGCAGTCGTGGCGGCTTCGATGCTGGTCGCGCTGCTGGCCTCGATGATCTATTTCCTGACCGCAGGAAAAGCTACCCCGACTTCGCTCTCTGAGGTCAGATCGATTGCGGTGATTCCGTTCAAATCGTTGAGCGCGAACCCGGCGGATGATTATCTGGGCCTCGCTCTTGCTGACGCGCTGATAACCCGTATGGGCAGCATCCGTCAGGTAGTGGTCAGACCGACGAGTTCCGTCAGGAAGTTCGCCTCAGAAGACGCAGACGCGGCGATGATTGGAAGGGCGTTGAAAGTCGATGGGGTGCTGGAAGGCAGCATACAGAAATCTGATGATCGAATCCGAATAACCGTTCAACTCATAAGCTCGGCCAATGGCGACCAACTGTGGGCGGATAAATTCGATGTGGTATCAGCCAACGCCCTGTCGCTCGAAGACCGAGTGTCGGAAGAACTGGCTGGAGCTTTGACGCTGAAGTTGTCCGGCGATGAGGCGAAGCGGCTGACAAAGCATTACACGGAAAATGTCGAAGCCTACAAGCTCTATCTCAAAGGGCGCTACTACTGGAACCGCAGGGACGGCGAAGGTTTCAGAAAAGGGATCGAATGTTTTCAACAGGCCATCGACCTCGACCCTGCCTACGCCCTGGCTTACGTGGGGCTTGCCGACTGCTACAATCAACTGGGCGATTACCAGATCGAGAGACCCTCCGACGCTTTTCCCAAAGCTCGCGCAGCGGTGGCCCGCGCGCTTGAGTTGGATGAGAATCTGGCCGAGGCTCACACCTCGCTGGCCTTCGGTCTTTTATATTACGACTGGAATTACGGGGCGGCTGAAGCGGAATTCAAACGCGCCATCGAGCTCAATCCCAACTATTCGACTGCCCGTCACTGGTATGGCGAATATTTACTTCTTGCAGGTCGCTTCGATGAGGGACTGGCTCAGTTGCATCGCGCAAAAGAACTGGATCCGCTTTCGCTCATCATCAACACGACCGAAGGCAGCCTCTACTATTACGCCCGCCGTTATGATGAAGCCATAGAGCGATTGAAAAAGACGCTCGAATTGAATCCGAATTTCGCTCCCGCGCTGAGTTATCTGTGCATGGCTTACACGGAAAAGGGAATGTACGAGCGGGCTATAGAGCTTTACCGAAAGATGAGCGAGGAGTCGGGTGGAGAACAC
The DNA here is from genome assembly GCA_964588615.1 of uncultured Clostridia bacterium. GTDB lineage: Bacteria > Acidobacteriota > Blastocatellia > UBA7656 > UBA7656 > UBA7656. Next base: position 7,298 of record CAZPQE010000255.1, read on the forward strand.
ATGCTTGCAGGACTGGCGCACGTTTATGCGAGAGCAGGCAGAAAAAATGAAGCTCGTAAAGTCATCTCTCGAATAAAAGGGCTGTCACAAAGCGCGCGGTTCTCTTCGATCTACTGGGCGCTGGCTTATGTGGCGCTGGGCGATGATGACGAAACCATGAAGTGGCTGGAAAAGGCTTATGAAGAGAAAGAAAACTGGATGCTTTATCTGAATATCGATTCGAGGTTCGACCCGCTACGCTCAGACCCCCGATTCAGGAGCCTGATCGAGCGGGTTGGTTTGCCTCAGAACAGATGAAGACGGCGGATGGGGCGCGACGCAAAAAAAAGGCCGGAGCCTGTGAGACTCCGACCACTCATCCTGCTCGCTCCAAAGCGAGACAGAGCGTTCTCGTTATAGCTTATTTCACAGCTATTCCGCAGATGATCTCTCCTCCGCCTATCGCTCCCACCTGAACGACCGAGGCGTTTGACAGAGTGACTCTGTAAAGCCGCGATACTGTGTCGCCCGGAAGCGTCACAGCGATCAGTCCGATGGGATCGCAGCGATAAATATCGAAGCCGAGTTTGCCCGTGACATCGAGAGTCGTATTCGTCGCCTGATCCGTCAGGGTTCCTACAGTATTGAGAGTCCCGTTGTTGGGCGGAACTTGTGTGGCCAGAATATTCAGCGAGTGGTCTATGTCGTAGAGCGTCGTCGAGGTCGCGCCCGCGAAGTTGTTGGTATAGGCGGCGGCGGCGACATTCGGATTGACTCCCGCGTTGCGATCCGCTGGTGAAAGGTTGAAAGCCAGCGTTCCATCCACCCCGGCAAGAGAGCCGTCATTGGGAACGATTCGGAAGTTGTGATCGAAATCGTTGACTATCCTCAAACGATCCACCACCGGGTTGAAGTCGAACCCGTAAAAAGCCGTCGCGACGAACACGTTGCCGAATGGCGATGAGGTGACGAGGCGGGTAGCTCTCCCCGTGCGCTCATCTATGGTGTAAAGGTTGGCGAAATTGCTCAAAGCATAAAGCGCGCCGTTGGCAGGACGGAAATCGATGCCGAGCAGCCTTTCGCCGCGTCTCAATCCAGTGACAGTCACGATGCCGGTTACGACTCCCGGAGTGAGGCTATCGAAGATGACGAGGCGGTTGGTTTGCGTCAGGGCGTAAACGGTCTGCTGTCGATTGAAGGAAATCGCCAGACCCGCGATGGGCTGGCCGCCGCCGATCGTGCCGACTACTGTCGCCGCTCCCGTGTTGAGATTGATCATCGCAAGGCTGGAAGCCGCGCCTCCGGGAGCAGTGAGCGAGGCGAAAGCCCTCGCGCTGGTCGAGGAGATGTCGAAGCCCACCAGGTCGCCCGTGTCGAAACCGAGGCTGCCCACAGTGTTGAGAGTCCCGTCGTTGGGCGGATTCTGTATGACCAGAATATCGAGATTCGAATCTATGCCGTAGAGCGTGGTCGCTGGCGAGAGGTCGAAATTATTCGTGTAGGCCGAGCCTGTTATTCTCGGCGTGGCTGCGTTATTAGGATCAAGAGCGGCATAAGTCAGTTGGCCATCTGTGGTCGTGTTGCCGACGGCGGCGGTCACGTCTATGCGAAGGTTCTGTCGCTGGTCGCTCACTATGCGCAAACGGTCTACCCTCGGATTGAAATCGAATCCGAACGAGACGCCGTTGAGCGGAGTCGAAAGCGTTATGACTGGCGTCGTGGCTCCCGTCGAGGGATTGATCGTCACCACGCGGTTTTGACTGGTCGTCCCGTAGAGTTGACGGTCTCTGGGACGGATATCGATCCCTACGAGAGTTTCCCCCTGCTGTAGTCTGGTTATGGCTACTGAAGTTGCCAGCGTTTGAGGCGTCTCGCTGTTAAAGCTCACGAGCCTCTGGTTGAGCGTGAGCGCGAACACTCCGGTTTAGCGGCGGGCCGCGCAGCCGCCCGTCCGCTGCACGCTGTTGTTGGGCGGCGCTGCATGACCTTTCCTCACGGGTCGGCGAGCCCTCGGTATCCGTCGCCTGATACGGAGCAAACCGTCTCAGGTACTCGGTCACGCGCAGCTTTCGCCGCGTATTCTCGGAACTCATGTAGCGCACCGCACCGAAGATTGGCCGTTCGGGGCCCCACGGCCGGTCGTAGCGGCCCAGGCACCAGAAGATGCCGCTATAGGAATTGGGGTCGCGTCCGTCCAGAGCGTATTTGTTGTTTAGCTCGATCATGATTTGCAGCGCCGCACGTGGAGTGCGGGACCATTCGAGGATCTTCTTGCCCCAGAGCATTCGCAGATAG
>CAZPQE010000256.1:0-9568 GCA_964588615.1 uncultured Clostridia bacterium
GCTGAGGATCGTCCCATCCACTTTTTCACTGCAATTGATCGCCCCTGAAAGGTCGTGTTAGAATCGGGCTGTCAGCCGAGGAGAAAACCTATGAATAACTTACTGCTCCGAATTCCGATCACTCTTCGCCCCGACCTTTTCGCCGATTAACACACTTCCTGCGTCCGTTCGATCCCCTTTGAGTATTTCACCGACAGATCAGACAGAGTAAGGAGGTACTATGCAAACTCTTACTGAAACGAGATTGCCTGAAATCAGGACTGCTCTGCCCGGCCCCCGCGCCAGCGAGCTTCTGGAACAGGATCAGAAATACATTTCTCCGAGCTACACCCGCAGCTACCCGCTAGTGATGAAGCGAGGCTATGGAGCGATCATCGAGGACGTCGACGGAAATACTTTCCTCGACTTCAACGCAGGAGTGGCCGTGTGCGCCCTCGGTCACGGGCACGAGGAAATAGCCGAGGTCATCTCTCGTCAGGCCCGCGAGTTTACGCACATCTCCGGCACCGACTATTACTACCCGCACCAGACCGATCTCGCTCGCAAGCTCAACGAGATCACGCCGGGCAATTTCCTCAAAAAAGTTCACTACGGCAATTCGGGAGCCGAAGCGATGGAGGGCGCGCTCAAGGCGGCTATCTATGCTACGGGCCGCAACAAGTTCATAGCCTTTCGCGGAGCGTTTCACGGGCGCACCTTCGGCACTCTTTCGCTCACGGCTTCGCGCGCGGCCCAGCGTCGACACTTTGGCCCGCAGGCGCTCGATGTCACTCACGTTCCCTTTGCCAACCCGCTTCGCTTCCCTCTCACCCTCGGCGAAGGCGAAAGCGTCGGGCGAAGATGCGTCCGCTACATCGAAGAGACCATCTTCAGGACGACCGTTCCTCCCGAAGACTGCGCAGCGATCATCGTCGAGCCGATTCAGGGCGAAGGCGGCTACGTCGTCCCTCCCGCTGATTTCCTGCCCGAACTTCGCAGGATTTGCGATCTTCATGGAATCCTTCTCATAGTCGATGAGGTTCAGTCAGGGATGGGAAGGACCGGGCGGTTCTGGGCTGTAGATCATTTCGGCGTCGTCCCTGACATTATGTGCATGGCGAAAGCCATCGGCGGGGGATTGCCGCTCGGAGTGACGCTTGCACGCCAGGACCTCATGCGATGGCACGTTGGCGCGCACGCTTCGACATTCGGCGGAAATCCGGTGGCCATTGCAGCCGCTCTCAAGACCATAGAACTGCTCGAAAGCGGAGTGATGGCCAACGCCGACGCCGTAGGCCGCCACATGATGGACCGCCTCGAAGACCTGAAGAAGAGGTTCGATTGCATAGTCGATGTGCGCGGGCTTGGATTGATGATAGGGGTCGAATTCGCGCGCGATCCCAAAACGCTCGAAACCTGGACCGATCTCCGAGACCGCGTTGTCGAAGGCTGTTTCTATCGCGGGCTTGTGCTTCAGGGCGCGGGCGAGTCGTCTATAAGATTTTCGCCGCCGCTGATAATCGACTGCGAGCAGGCCGATTTCGCGCTCGACCTCTTCGAAGTGGTCATCGCAGAAGCATTGAAGTGATGTGCATACGGGCGGGAGGATCGACTTCGACTCTCCCGCTCATTCTCTGACCTGCAATCTCTCTATTCGAAGAGCCCTGCCTGATCGCTCATCGATTTCGACTACGACTCCGTTGAGGCGCGCATCCTCCGTTGCCGGTTCGAGCCGCGCAGGCATACCGCGAAGGAATCGAGTCAGCACCAGTTCGGTCTGAACGCCTATGATCCCCGCATGAGGCCCGGTCATTCCGAGGTCGGTTATGTAAGCTGTCCCTCCGGCGAGTATCTCTTCATCAGCGGTCTGAACGTGGGTGTGAGTGCCGACGATGGCCGATACCCGGCCATCGAGGTAGCGAGCAAGTGCGATCTTTTCGCTCGTCGCCTCGGCGTGATGATCGACTATAATGACGCGATCCTTGATTTCTGAGATTATCCGGTCGGCTGTTCTGAAAGGACAATCGGTCGAGGGCATAAAGATGCGGCCCTGAAGATTTATCACGGCCACCGGCGTTCCTGACCCGGTGGCTCCCGTCCACACTCCGCGCCCCGGCGCATCTGGGGCGTAGTTGGCAGGCCGAAGAAGCCGTTTCTCTTTTTCGATATAAGATACGCCTTCTCTCTTGTCATAGATGTGATTGCCGGAGGTCATCACGTCGGCGCCGGCGGCGAGAATCTCTTCGCCGATTTCGGAAGTGATGCCCGCGCCCGCAGCGGCATTTTCCACATTAACCACGATGAATTCCGCTTCGTGCTCTTCTCTGAGTCGCTTCAGCGAGCGGCCAAGAATCCTCCGCCCCGGCTTTCCTACGACATCGCCGATTATGAGAGCTTTCATCATTCCTCCCGGACACAGATTAAAACACGAAACCTTATAACAAGACTATTGAGCTTAGGGCGGGCACGGGGAAAAAGTTGAGCGAGCCAGCGAGGGCAACCGCGCAGCCGTGTGAGTTTGCCAGCTTCAAACCTGTTTGAAAACAGGTGGGAGCCTGAGTTAGGGCATTTTGGCATCCCCGATCCATGTGGGGCTTCGCTCGTGCCCTGCTATGCCCGGCCCCCGTTTCTACGGTGTTGGTAAAAAACTAACAAACCATCACTAACCTTGCAGAAGCCCTCAACCGGTTTCGATATTACCCATCACCGAAGGGCCGGTCAAGATAAGCCTCTTCGAAACGGGTGAAAAATACAGGGAAAAACTCAGGCAGTGAAAAATCGTTCGAGATTTCGATGGGAATAAAAAATGAGGACGAGATCGCTGCACATCCAGGCTCTCGTCCTCTACCATTCCGCTCACTTCAGGAATTGAGGAGGCACCTCAATTGCTGCTTTCAATGGTTCCTTTTTAACATAGCAGGGCCGCTTTGCGCAAGCATTCGCTAAAAAAATTTGGCTCTCTGGTATCTTCCGTAAAATGCATCAACATATTGATGCACTAGCCGTAGCAGCCTACGACATCTGTGGAGCCTTTACGGAGAAAACCAAAGACCCAAAAATTTCTTCCCCAATCCGGTTAGGGTCGCCTGTAGACTATCCGTCCGCCTACCACAGTGTAAAGAACTTCCGCGCCGGGAATCTCTCTTGGCGGTATTTTCAGCAGATTTTTCGACAGCACGGTCAGGTCGGCAAGTTTTCCCGGCTCGATAGAGCCTTTCGCTTTCTCCTCGAAATTGGCATAGGCGGTGTTATAGGTGTAGGCGCGTATGGCCTCCTCGATGCTGATCCGCTCATCAGGGAACCATCCGCCCTCGGGCTGGCCCTTTAGCGTCTGGCGAGTGACAGAGGCGTAAAGGCCGAGCATCGGATTGATGGGATACTCCGAAGCCGAAGTCCCCGGCCAGTCGGTCCCGAAACACAATAAAGCTCCGCTCTCCTTTATGCTCTTGAAGGCATAAGCGCCCCGGCATCGCTCGCGGCCTATTCGCTCCTCCATCCATCGCATGTCATCGCTCAAATGAAAAGGCTGTACTTCGGCAATGACTCCGAGTTCGCCCAGTCGCTTGAAATCCCGATCAGCGATGACCTGAGCGTGAACCAGCCGGAAGCGGCGGTCGCGCGGGCCGTTTTGCCGGTTCAGTTCCTCAAGGTAATCAAGCAGCACGCTGTTGGCCTCATCGCCTATGGCATGGACGGTAAGCTGCAATCCGGCGCGGTCGGCATCGAGCATGTATCGGAGAAATTTTCCTTCGACGAAGTTGCCTTTCTCATCGACCATCAGAGGTCGCCACCGCCCGCGATTCCTTGCGTCCGACAGATAGGGCTGGAAGAACCGAGCAGTGCTCGTCCCCATGATGCCATCGATGTGGCCCTTGAGGGCGCCCTCTCGGATCCAGTCACGCCTGATCCGATGCGGACGGAGCGTTCGCCCATCTCCTTCCAGCGATCAAGACCGGGCCGAAAATGAACTCTCACGGTAAGCTCTCCTGCTAGATGAAGCTGGCGATAAATTTCAAGCTGTTCGTCATCCGACATATCGCTCACATTGGTCACGCCGTATTTGCGAATCTCCGCGAGAGCGTTCTTCGTCTGCTGAACCCTTCGCTCATGAGAAAAGCGGCGAGGCAGAACTGAAGCGAAGAGTTTTGTGACCCCGCGTCCGCGTAGTATGCCCGTCGCCCGTCCTGCGCCGTCTTTGACAAACTCGACATCGGTCGCTTGAGGATCGTTCAAATCGATTCCGACGGCTTTTAGCGCCGTCAGGTTTGCGGCAAACTCGCTGTCGTCGAATTTGCGGATGAACACGGGATGGTCTCTGGTGATTTCGGCGATCAACTTCATGTCGGGAACGAATGGCTGACGGCCTCTTCCGCCCGCGCTGCCTGCCTCCCACTGATCGTAAGCGCCCCAGTAACCGCCAAGAATCCATTCCCCTTTTGCCAGACTTCTGACCACCTCGCGCACGCGGCGGATGAATTCCTCCTGGGTGTTTGTCGCCATGATGTTGAATTCCAAAAACTGCGCCGCCTGTTGAAAATGGACGTGGTTGTCGTTGAAACCAGGAGTGACGAAGCGGCCCCGGAGATCGATGACCTCGGTGCGCGGCCCGCGCAGTTTCATCACTTCCCTGTCCGCCCCGACCGCGATGAACTTCCCTTCCCGGATAGCGACTGCCTGAGCGATGGAATTCTTCGAGTCGACTGTCCAGATGACTCCGTTGTGAAGTATCAAATCAGCGGCTCCGGTCGCCTGCTCTCCTTCGACTGACAAAGCAATCAGGAAAAGTGCGCAGGCAGAGGCGACGAAGACATTAGATCGGTTCACTGTGCGCATGACTGGTTCCTCCGTTTTTGATTCGCCTCATTTATCACGCTTCAACGGTCTTTGCAATCGAGGGCGGCGCAAAGTCAATGCTTGTTATTACAGCTTGCGGAGTGCTAGAGTCTAAGTGTCGCGCGCGCCCTGACGAACCCTGTTCGACGCGCAGGTATCTAACCCCCCGGAGTTCTTGAAAGGAATTTGGTCTCTTAACAAGTTGGCGACGACCACTAGAAAACTCAAGACCCAGGCCGTTGGCAAGCCCGCGCGTCGAAAGAGCCTCCTGCGGCGAATCTTTTCGCCCACCACGTTCATCATCCTGGGCATACTACTGCTCATCTGCGTTTCCATCTTCTCCTACTTCTATGTCAAATATTCGAAGATGATCGATGCCCGGCTTCAGGGCGACGTGCTGATACGAACGACTGAGATTTACGCTTCGCCCCGGCAGATTCGCGTGGGCCAGAACTACTTGCTCGAAGAGATCAGAAAATATCTCGACCGCATCGGCTATGTCGATTCCAACAAGGAAGCCGATTCGGATCGCGGGCGCTATCAACTCAAAAACAACAGCATCGATATTCACATAAGCACCAGCGCCGTCACCGGCGGCGTCCGCCAGTTTCCAAACATCACCATTGCCTTCGGCGCGGGCGGAAAGGGAATATCGAAAATCACCGACCTCGACTCCCGCCGTCAACTCGACGCCGCGCTGCTCGAACCTGAGCAGATAACTTCTATAGCCAGCGACAAGGAGCGACAGAAGCAAAAGATAGTTTCCTACAGGGACCTGCCCAGGGATTACATCAACGCAGTGGTGGCAATCGAAGACCGGCAGTTTTTCGAGCACAGCGGGATAAACTTTCGCGGCATAGCCCGCGCCCTCTATCGCAATGTCGAAGAGAGCGAAATCCAGCAGGGCGGCTCATCGATCACTCAACAACTGGTCAAGAATTTCTTCCTCACCCCGGAGCGCACCCTCAAGCGCAAGCTTCAGGAGATGATGATCGCGCTCGTATTGGAAACCAAGCTGTCGAAGGAAGAGATTTTCCAGCTTTACGCCAACGAAGTTTACATGGGCCAGGCCGGGAGCTATTCCATCAACGGAGTGGGAGAAGCGGCTTCGACCTACTTCGGCAAAGACGTTGTAAATCTCACGCTGCCGGAATCGGCTTTTCTGGCAGGCATAATTCGCGGGCCCAGCCTCTATTCGCCTTATCGGGACACGGAGAGAGCCAGAGCGCGTCGCAATCAGGTGCTCGATTCGATGGTCGAGGCGGGAATGATAACCCGCGATGTCGCCGACAAGGCCAAAGCGACCGAACTCAGGATACTGCCCCGCCGCAGCGCGGTAAATTCCGACGCGCCTTACTTCCTCGATTACCTGCAATCTGCCGAGCTTTCATCGCGCGACCTTTCCGATCAGCCTTATCGGGTTTATTCAACCATTGATATGGAATTGCAGCGAGCGGCGGAGCAGGCCGTCAGCGCGGAGCTTGCCAGACTCGATCCGATTTTTTCAAAGCGCAGGAAGAACCCCGTCCCTCCAGGCACGCTTCAGGCCGCGCTGGTCGCTATGAACGTCAAGACCGGCGAGATACTGGCTATGGTCGGCGGGCGCGATTATTCAGCCAGCCAGTTGAATCGAGCCGTAGAAGCCAACCGACAGCCAGGTTCAGTCTTCAAGCCCATCGTTTACACAGCCGCTCTCAACACCGCGCTCGAAGACGCCGAAGCAGACGTGCTCACGCCTGCTTCGCTGTTTCTCGACTCGCCTGAGACCTTTCTCTACGGACGTGGGCAGACTTATTCTCCTGGCAACTTTGGCGACAAGTATTCAAACAAGGATGTTGCCCTGCGCGATGCGCTCGTCAGTTCGCTCAACGTCGTCACAATCCGAATTGCTGAAAAGGTGGGATACACGAAGGTGGCGCGCATGGCAGAAAAACTCGGGCTGCCCAGGCCGCAATCACTTCCATCGACTGCGCTCGGGGCGGCTGAAGCCACGCCTCTTCAGGTCGCCCGCGCCTACACCGCATTTGCAAACGGCGGATTGCTCACCACCGAAACCTCTATCAAGAGAATCACCAACACCGATGGCGTCAACGTCTTCGACTCCAAACCTGACGCCCGCCCGGTCATCAGACCGGAGGTGGCCTGGATGATGACTTCCATCATGCAGGACGTATTGAATCGCGGCACTGCGGCGCGTGCGCGGGCGATGGGATTTGGGAGCGTTGCGGCGGGCAAGACCGGCACTTCGCGCGACGGGTGGTTTGCAGGCTACACGCCCAATATGGTCTGCGTCGTGTGGGTAGGATTCGATGATAACTCCGAACTCGGTCTCGAAGGGTCCAAATCAGCCCTGCCTATCTGGGTCGCATTCATGAATCAGGCATTGAAGCTCAGGCCCGATCTTGCCGGGAAAGAATTCGTCAGGCCGGAAGGCGTGGTCGAAGTCGAGATAGATCCTGCCACCGGGCTGCTTGCCTCTTCGACCTGCCCGACCCGTCACATGGAGTTCTTCGTTCAGGGCACAGAGCCGCAGGAGACCTGCGCCGCTCCGCCCGGCGAGCACACAGCCGCAAACGCTCGCCCGAAACCCGCAGAAGATGATGAGGCTCAAACTCCGTCGGAAAGACCGAGGCGCGTCGTGCCTGATGGCGAACCTCCGCCGGATGAGAGCAGAAAAGACCCGCGCCCCACGTCGAATGCCAACCGCCGCGCGCCCTGAAGGAATAAGATTAGAGCCTGCCGGTATGTATTTTTTCGAGATGGTCGAACCTCTCTACAACCGGGCAAGCATTTCAGATCCTCCTCCAGGGGCGAGCAGTCGCCCCTTTCTTTTTCGGGCGTTGACCTGATCTGACCCGGCGAATAGAATAGGGGACCGGTATAATCAATCACAACAAACAGCGCAAGGAGGCGCTTCAGGAGGACTTTATGATAAACCAGATTCAGGAAATACTCGGCGACCAGGCCGAACCGCTTTTGAGCTATCAGAGCAAGACGATTCCTTCGGAATCCCTTCACCTTCCCGGACCAGACTTCATTGATCGAGTGTGGATCGATTCGGATCGTCCGCCTGCGGTGCTGCGCAATCTGCAAACGATGTTCGATCACGGGCGGCTTGCAGGCACGGGCTATGTTTCGATACTTCCCGTAGACCAGGGCATAGAGCATTCAGCCGGAGCTTCGTTCGCTCCCAATCCCATGTACTTCGATCCTGCAAACATCGTTCGCCTTTCAATCGAAGGCGGGTGTAACGCTGTGGCTTCGACTCTGGGGGTGCTCGGCCTGGTGTCGCGCAAGTACGCCCACCGCGTTCCTTTCATTCTCAAGCTCAACCACAACGAGTTTCTCTCTTATCCCAATGCCTTCGATCAGATCATGTTCGCTTCCATAGATCAGGCATTCGAGATGGGATGCGTCGGCGTGGGGGCGACGATCTATTTCGGGTCGGCTGAATCGACGAGACAGATTCAGGAAGTGAGCCAGGCGTTTGCCCACGCGCACGAACTCGGAATGTTCACCGTGCTCTGGTGCTACATGCGAAATGCGGCCTTCAAAACCGCTGAGGCCGATTATCACGTCGCTGCCGACCTCACCGGCCAGGCCAATCACCTCGGCGTCACGATTGAGGCCGACATCATCAAGCAGAAGCTTCCCGAAAACAACGGCGGCTACAACGCGCTCAAGTTCGGCAAGACGCACAAGAAGGTCTACGCGGAGTTGACCTCGGATCACCCGATTGATCTGACCCGATATCAACTGGCGAACTGCTACATGGGCCGATGCGGGTTGATAAATTCAGGAGGCGCGTCGGGCGACAACGATCTGTTTGACGCCGTGCGCACTGCGGTGATAAACAAGCGCGCCGGCGGCATGGGCCTGATCTCCGGGCGCAAGGCATTCCAGAAACCTCTGGCCGAAGGCGTCAGGCTGCTCAATGCCATTCAGGATGTTTATCTGTCGAAGGAAGTTACCATAGCCTGATTCGAGCAGGAGGCAGAGGGGCAGGGGAGAAAGGGAGCAGGGGAGCAGGGGTGAAGAGGCGCAGAGGTGACGAGATGAATGGAAGATGAGGAGATGGATTGCACGAACGCCGATCTCCCCTGCTCCCCCGCGCCTCTGCTCTCATTTCACTTCTTTGATGTTGGCTGGTTTGGCGAATAATTTCTCCGGGACTTCGGCGTTGAAAGTCACCGTGTCGTAGGAGACGCGGCCCGATTGCTGGCCGTCGCGATAGAAATCCTGAATGGTCGGGAACTGAATTCCTCCTAAGTTCACCCAGCGAAAATACCGCGCCTGATTATCGACGCTCTTTCCCTCGACGATGGTCGTGTATTCCGACATCAGAGGAAGTTTCGAGCGCGGGTCGAAGTGAAGCGTGACCTGGGAGGCATCCTGAAATTCGATCCTTATCGCCTCTGAAAACGTGTTGCGCCAGACCTCGCGCCTGCCCACATAAACGAGTTTCGCGCCCGGCTCCTGCCATCCCCGACGCAGCAGGTTATCGATGTCGCGGCGGATGTTCTGCTGAAAATCCTTGACCTGCTCTTCTGTCTGCTCGCGGATCATCTTCTGTTGAGCGTCGTAGACCCAGCCGCCCGGCCCGGCGTTGGTCTGAATGAATTTCGTGTCTCCCTTGCCGAACTCAGTGCGCTCGCGGTCAGGGTAGACGATGTAGTCGATAAAACCCTGCGGCAGCCCCGACACACCTTTTGCAAAGGCGGTGTACTGCCCTCTGCCGATGATGGTTTTGATATTG
>CAZPQE010000257.1:0-9548 GCA_964588615.1 uncultured Clostridia bacterium
AGCAAGGGTTGTGCTTTGCGAAGTCCATTTCGATCCTAGGAAATTTCTTGTGAACTGATGGTTTTTCCCATAAGTGACCGCTTCCAACTTTATCCCTGTTCCGTTATTCAATCGCTGGACGGGGCCATAAGACTGGCGTTCAAACATTCCAGACAAAGCCAAGACGCTGATTATGAGAAACGGAACGAAAGCCAAAGCGAGAAATGTTTTTTTCTTCATGATCCATCATCTCTGCTCATCACTATTTGCTTATTGGCTCGTGTCTGCCAGTGTCGGCGCGGGACAAGTATGGTTGAGGGTATGCTCATAAACCCAGAACCCACTGCTTTGAATTCCGGCTGGACCTATAGACACCTCGACCTGACACCAGCAGAAAAGGCATGCCTCAAAGGCGACGGCAACAGTTGTCGAGCAACCTACACTGTTGTTTTGGCCTGATCCATCATTGTACTTTATGGCATGGTCGTAGGTATGACAGGCAGACCAAACGACGCCTGATTCGCTCGGTCTTACATATTCATCGAACACTCTGCACCCAAGGGTGCAATCGCTGTGATAAGTGCATTGACCTTTCAGTGAGGACTCCACCTTATGCTGTCCTGCAAGGTGATACCGATTATCAGCAGCCATTCGAGACATCGAGGGGCCGTATACTATCGGATCGGCGCAGCCGCCTCCCCCGCCGCCGCCGTCTCCCGGAATCGGGTCATTGCAATTCGGATACTCGCAGGTAATCTCATCACAAATGCCGTTGGAGGGATTGAAGGGAAAACAGCACAACATCGTTATAGGATCGCAGCACCATCCTGGGTATGCGTCATCGCATATCTGTCCCGGTCCAAAGGCGGTCGTGCTTGCCGGCAGTTGGTCACTTCTCGCCCCCAAATGTCTCGCCCTGAACGGAGCGCGCTTCTCCAGAAAAGTCCTTGTCAGTATCGTATGGCTGATTATGTTGTCGAGGAATTCCACCCTCGGTTCCACCGTCGACTGAAGTTGATTATGATAGAGCGCCATGGCTCGGTATGTTCGCTCCTGGCCTCCCAATCGAACTGTCACCTCATAAGAGGTATACATCCCTATGTCGGAAGCGTCGTTGCCCTTGATTTTCAGCACTTGCCTGACAGAAGTGTTCTCCCAGTCCTCCATCGAGGAATACCGTGCGGAAGCCCATCTTGTCATATACATAAGCTGTTGGTCGCCATCGTTGACGCTGTAAAGCGCAGGGGTGACTTCTACGATTTGACCGCTTGGCTTGGTGACCATCTCTCCTATCGCTCGATCGATGATTTCCTCAATGGGGCCGGTGCGAACATTTCGAATGCTGAATGTTATGTCATTCTGTGGACGGCGGGGCGTCAGGTTGTCAACAGCCTTTCGTATATTGCCCGCCCTGCTGTAAAGCATAACTTTGGCGTAGGTGATTCTGACTAGTTTTTCTTCATGGCTGATCGCCTGCGCTCTCCCCAAGGATGCAAATGCGCCCAAAGCGACTGCCGCGAAGATAAAACGAGCAAGAACCGATTTTCCATTTTTCATTTCCGCTCCTCCTGGTGATCAGTCCCCAACCGATTGAGCCTGATCTTCAACAACATTCAAGGTTCCTACCCAAACCATCGCCGCACATCAAACCGGATCGACTCTAATTCGAGGCATTCTTCTTCTCCGACAATTCCTGATCTATCAGGCTTTGGAAATCGCTCAGTCCTCTCATCCCTCTGAGCAACCGACCATTGATGATAAAGCTCGGCGTGCCATGCAGATTGGCGCTTCTGGCTTCCTGCAGGTTTTTCAAAACCACATTACGACTGGCTTCGGATTCGAGACAGGACTCGAATTTCTTCATTTCCAGCCCAAGCTCTTTCGCGTGTTTTCCAAGCGATTCCACAGATATCTCCGTCGCGCTGAACAAACGATCATGGTAAGGCCAGAACTTTCCCTGCTCGTCCGCGCACACCGCAGCCTGAGCGGCTCTGAAAGCCTGCGCGTGGATGGGAAGCGGCAGGTGCTTGAAGACCAGTCTGATCTGCGCCCCATAGCTTTGCTGCAACTGCCTGAGAGTGTCTGCCGACTGCTTGCAGTAAGGACACTGAAAATCGGAAAACTCCACTATCGTGACCGGCGCATCCTTCGGCCCGATAGAAGGCCCGTCATCGCTTATGGCGACAGCAGGCGGCTTAGGGGCCGAAAGAAACGTATCGAGACGGGCTTTGTTCCTCAGGGCGGCAAGCGCCTCCCTGTATTTTTCGAGCTTCTGTCGGGTTTCCAGATCGAGCCTGATTCTCTGCCTGGCCTCCTCCTCGCTTATGGTCCCGAAGCTTCCGGCGTTTTCAGCGTAGAACTGCTCGACCTGGCTCTGCTTGACCTCGACCCGGATGGGCACGAGTCGTTCCTTCAACTCCTCAACCGTCACCCTCTGGTTGCGAGCCTCTTCCTCAAGCAATATTCTGGTTATCAGATTGTTGAGCGCGTTTTTTCGCAGGTTATAAATCTTTTCCTCAAGGTCGTAGAGTTGCGACCCTATAAGGCTGTCGACTTCGATGCGGGTGATTATGCGAGAGCCGTTGATGATTGCAATGACCTCATCGCGGCGGCCATCTTGAGATTGAGCATACCCGGTTGAACACAACAGGAGAACAAGGACGAGTCCCCCAAAGCAGTAGCTTTTTTTTGCTTTCATAATATTCTGAATCGGCGTTTCCTTTCTGAAGAGTCTCTTTTCAGGAAGCGCATCCGAACTCGATCGAGGGCACTGGGGATTATATGAGGCTTTCTGACACGTGTCATTGATTTAGATCAAGAGATGTTTTTATTACCGGCAGCAGGTTGCGGCTATTGGTCTGACCAAAGTTTGTCGAGGTCCGCGACGACCACTTTTCCCCTCTCGACACGGAGGATTCCTTCCCGCTCCATCTGCTTGAGAAGTCGGCTCAGGTGCTCCGGACTTACGGCAATCAGCGCGGCTAATTCCTTGTGTTTGAGAGGCAGCGTTATGGATATATTCTTCTTCGAGAGGAGTTCATCGCTGGTTTCGATCAACTGGCGAAAGACCCTTTCAAGGCGCGCTTTGGCCGAGAGGGTTTTCAGTATGAAGGCGCTGATCCTCCGGTCATAAACCTCCCGGCTGAACATCTGAAGCAGGTTCCATGCGAAATCGCTGTCGCCTCTGACCAGTGAGAGGAAGGCTCCGGAACCGAGGCTGCGGATTTCGCATGCGGAGAGGGTCACGGCTGTCACCGAATGCGGTTTATCGGCTATTAACGGGGCGGCTCCTAAAATCCAGTTTGAAGAACGGAGGCAGAGTATCAGTTCCTTGCCATTCTCGGCCAGATGGGTCAGCTTGACCAACCCTCGGTTGATGAGAAACACCTGTCGGGCCGCCTCTCCCTGACCGAACAACCGGGTTCCCGGCTTGATGAGGTGAAGCGGCCCGTGCGGCTCAAGGGCTGCCCACTGTCCCGTGTTCGAGAAATAGAAATGGTCATCAGCCTGTTTGCTGCCGCCGTTTGCCTCTGGAAAAGGCGACTCTCTCATTATTGCCTCCCCCTGCGGGTCGCATTTGATAACATCACCCCACCAAGGGCCTTACAGGAGCACGATGCTGAAAGCGGCTCTTCAAGACCCACTTACTATAGACGAAAAGGGCGGGAAATCGCAATAAAATTTTGTTGTCGTTTTTACATCGGAAAGGATGAACTGCCTTGAGGTTTTTGTCGAGGGCGGCAGTCGCCGCCCTCTCCGGAGGCGGATCACTGCCCGCTCGCTTTTCTGACTATCACCGGCGGGACGTTCTGATCTCTCACCAGCTTGTTGAATGCCGGAAGATCACTCTTCCAGATTTCTTCGAGCTTCCCGAGCTGCGCGTTGATCTTCCGAGTCAATTCCTCATACACCGCGTAGGACTGATCTGTAGGCGCAGCGTCGGCGCTCGCTACGATACCCGCAAGCGCAGCCAGCTTGTTGTTCAAACGGATCGGATAATTCAACGGGTCCTGACTGCTCTGGTTCTTCGTCTGATACAACTCCTCTTCAACGGCAGTCATTTTCCCGCGCAATGCCTTCGCCGCATCGCCTATCGCCTTGCCTTCGGGTTGATCCTTCACCCGCGCGCTGATGTCATCTACCTGTCGACGCGCGTCTCGAATCCTGATGATCGCTTCGTGAGTTTCAGTCAGCTTGTCTCGGATTTTTATGAGCAGATCGAACTGCTTCTGAAAATCCGCCTGCGTGGTTTCAATGCGCGGGTCTTTCTTCCACTCGAAGCTTTGCGTTTGCGTCCGGCCATCGACAGTGAGCCTCACCTGATATGCCCCCGGCACGGCGATGGGGCCGCGAGTCATGCCCGCCCACAGAATCATACCCGGAAAAGTCTCGGCATCTTTGTGGCGCATATCGCATACGAATCGATTCAAACCAGCATCGGCTGTGATGCGCGGCTGCCCGCCTCCGAAGGGGCCGCCCCCGGCAGCGGGCTGCTCCGATTGCGTGTCAGCGGGTCTCGACCTGAATTCACGGATCAGCTTGCCCGCAGAATCCAGCAACTCGATTTTGACTTCATTCTGCGGTTTGCTCTTGAGATAGTAATACACCACCGCGCCCGAAGGCGGATTCTGCCCCGTTGACCCGCCCCCGCCTCCGAAGCCTCCGCCTCCCGGCATTCGATACGCCTCTTCAGGCTTGAAGAGATATGCGTCGGCTCTGGCCGCGTCCGCGAGTTGATGCAGCACGGTCAAATCATCGATCACCCAAAACGAGCGCCCCTGTGTCGCAGCAACCAGGTCTCGCTCGCGCTTGTGAACTGCAAGGTCGGTTATCGGCACTATGGGAAGGTTGAGTTGAAGCGGTTGCCAGTTCTCGCCGTCATCGAACGAGACATACATTCCCGTTTCAGTCCCCGCATAAAGCAATCCTTTTTTATTCGGGTCTTCTCGAATGACGCGAGTGAAGGCGCCATCGGGAATTCCACTCGTGATCTTCTTCCACGTCTTGCCGTAGTCCGAGGTCTTGTAAAGATACGGTTTGAAGTCATCGAGTTTGTACATCGTCGCCGCGACATAAGCCGTAGCCGCGTCGTGCGGAGACGCATCGATGGAATTTATCTGAATCCATTCGGGCATCATATCGCTTCGAGGCGTGACGTTTTCCCACCTGCTTCCATCTCTCGTCACATGCACAAGCCCGTCGTCCGAGCCTGCCCAAATAACGCCCTTCTGCACTGCCGATTCCATCACTGTGAAGATCGTGCAGAAGTATTCGATGCTGGTGTTGTCTTTCGTTATTGGCCCGCCCGATGATCCCTGCTTCGATTTGTCGTTGCGCGTCAGATCGGGGCTTACAGGTTGCCAGCTTTGCCCCTGATTAGTCGAGCGGAACAGCACGTTTGCGCCCGCGTAAATCGTCTCCGCGTCGTGAGGCGAAAAGACGATGGGGAAATTCCACTGGAAGCGATATTTCAAATCTGCCGCGCCCGCCCCCATCGGGTTTTCCGGCCACGGCGAGACGTTGCGCTCCTGTCCCGTGCGTCGGTCGTGGCGCGTGAGCAGTCCGCCATAAGAACCTGCAAACACTATGCGCGAATCTTTCGGATATGGCGCTATCCATCCCGACTCGCCTCCGCCCACTTCGTACCAGTGAGTCGCGTCTATGCCGAAATCTACGGTTCGAGACGGAATCCTCACCGTCGAGTTGTCCTGCTGCGCGCCGTAGATGTTATATGGAAAATCCTGATCGAGCGCGACTCTGTAGAATTGCGCCGTCGGCTGATCCTGTTCAGTCCACGAGCGACCGCCGTTGTAAGAGACATTCGCGCCCCCGTCGTTGCTGTTTATCATCCGCTGCGGGTCGTTGGGAGCTATCCACAAATCATGATTGTCGCCGTGAGGCACGCCGATGGTGGTGTAGGTGCGCCCGCCGTCGTTGGATTTGTAAAACCCGGTGTTGAGCACATACACGGTGTCGGCGTTTTGAGGATCGGCGTAGATGCGCGAGTAGTACCACGCGCGCTGGCGAAGGTTACGCTGCTCATTGGTCTTCGTCCATGTCTGGCCTCCGTTGTCCGAGCGGAAGACTCCTCCGTCTTCGGCTTCGACTATGGCCCAAAGTCGTTCGGAGTTTGCGGGCGAAACCGTTATGCCGACTTTGCCGATGACTCCCTTGGGCAGTCCAGGGTTGCGCGTCATCTCAGACCAGGTGTCGCCGCCGTCAGTGGATTTGAAAATGCCGCTTCCCGGCCCTCCGCTCTCCAGCCTCCACGGCTTGCGATAAACTTCCCACATTCCCGCGTAGACGACTCGCGGGTTGTTCGGGTCGAGTATCAGATCAATCGCGCCCGCCTTGTCGCCGCGCGCGAGAACCTTCTGCCACGTCTTTCCGCCGTCGGTCGAGCGAAACACCCCGCGCTCTTCGTTGGGGCCGAAGACGTGTCCGAGCGCGGCGACATAAACCACATCCGGGTTTTTCGGGTGAACGCGCACGCGGCCTATCTGTCGCGTGTCGGCAAGCCCCGCGTGCTTCCACGTCTTTCCGGCGTCTGTGGATTTGTACACGCCGTCTCCATGCGAGACGTTGCCTCGTATGGGGACTTCGCCCATTCCGACATAGATCACATTGGGATCGGATTCGGCTATGCCTATCGCGCCGACCGAGCCGGTCTTGAAGAAGTTGTCCGAGACTGGAAACCAGTTGATTCCACCGTCTGTAGTTTTCCACACTCCGCCGCCGCACGCGCCGAAATAGAAAACATTCGGCTGTGAAGCGACTCCCGCGACCGCCGTCGCGCGACCGCCTCTGTACGGGCCGATCTCGCGCCAGCGGAGTCCTTTCAACAAACTGTGATCGCTCTGCGCGCGAACCTCGGTGAGAGCGAAAATGAAACTCAGGACGACTGCGAACGAAATGATGATTTTGCTTTGGGTCTTCATAGCGATTTCCTCATGAAAACAGTGGTCAGTGGTTGGTGGTCAGTGGTCAGTTTTTCGTCCTTTCTGGGCGTTGTCACTGACAGCCTGAATGACTCCTCTTACGTTTTATTTTCACAGCCTCACGCTGTAGCGCACGAACACTCCGCGTCCTCCGCCGTCAACGCCCCAGCTTACGCCTCTGTAGTTGCGGTCGGCGATGTTCTCGAAATCGATGAGGAATTCGTGCCGCTCTCCCAGCTTGAAGCCTCCGCGAATGTTGAAGGTCGCGTAACCCGGCACGGCTGTAAACAGCGGCGCTGAATTTACACCCGCTCCAAGCACGCGATTCTGTATCTGCGCGAGAGTTTCGCCTGTCGCTATCAACAGGTCGTCTGCTGTTCCCAGCCTTCCATCGCGGCCCGCGCTGACGAGTCCTCGCGCGGTCGCCCCATTGAAAAAGAAACTGGCGATGCTCGCCCGCGAGCGTGACGCGCCTGTGCGTCGGTCTTCGAGAGCGAGGCTCGAAATTCTTTCCTGACGGCCCGCCGCGTGAATGTAAGGCTCGATCCAGTAGCGGCCTTTCGCGGGAGAATAGCGAAACTTCAAATACCCGTCAGGCGCGGGCGTCCCGCCTTCGATGTTCGGCGCAAGACCGGTCGCGCGGTCGCTTGCCTTCAGGTAAGTAAAAATGGTGCTCAATTCCCACTCGCGGGTTATCTTCAGATCGAACTCATGCTCGAATCCATAAATGCGCCCATCATCGAAGTTGGCGCGCGCAAGCACCGGACCGGTCGTTGCCTCGACGAAGACCGCGCCATTGGCGTTCTGCGCCGTGATCGTCTGCCCGCCGATTTCAAGCCCCACCGCCCCCGGCGGAAGTATGAGCGACTGCTTGGTGATGTTGTCGTTTACATCGTTGATGAAAAAGACGATCTCGGTGTCGAATCTCTTCGTGCGATAACGCACGCCGATGTCGTAGCTGATGCTCGTCTCAGGCTCGACCTGACTGACCGGCCTTCGGGTCGAAACCGCGTTTGCGTCTGCCGTCGTGCCTATCGTCGCGCCCAGCCCCGCCACATCAGGCGCAGCCACCTCGAAGCCCGAACCCGTAAGCCCAAGCGTGCCCATATCCGTCATGTGCGGCGCGCGAAATCCGCGACTCGCGTTGAAAGCGATGTGCAATCCTTCTACGGGAGACGCCACGACGCCTGCGCGAAACGACATGTCCCCGACGCGTAGCGAATCATCCCGCCAGAGCCTTTCGCCGTCTACTATCGGGCTATCCTGGGCGCGCGAGCGATAAGAAGCCGCGCTGTAACGGATGTTCCCCGTAAGCCGTAGCTTGCCCGGCACGGCTTCGAACACATCCTGAAGATAAAGGCCGCCGCTCAGGTAGCGGGCATTTGAAGGAACGCGAGGCCGCTTCAACTTGATCGCTCCGGTCGCGGGGATGAGGCTGAAAGCGGGCGATGAGATTCGCTCATAAAAAAAATCTCCGCCCATCTGAATCGTGTGTTTCGCTCCAAGCTGTTTGCCCGCCTGCGCCTGAAGGCCGCGCGCAGTCGTCCGCTCGTATTCGTGATTGATCGCTGAGAGAGGATTGCCGCTGCCGCCCTGATTGACTCGCTCCTCGCGCTGAGAGTTGATCGAAAAGGAAAGAGTGAAGCTGTCTGCCCATCCCAGTTTCACGCGGTCGTACTTCACATAGAAGAAATCGAGCATGAGGTTGCGCAATTCGGCTATAAGATTGCCATCGCCGCCGAGCAGTTGATCGTAACGACGGCCGCCGTCCTGCTGCCCGCGAGTGTAGCTTGCAGTAATCTGATTGCTGGCTGCCGGAGTCCAGTGCATTTTGAGCAATCCGCCATACTGCGTGAAAGCAGTGTCGGGCAACCGCGATCCGATCACTAGGTCTGAACCGAGTCCCAGATATCTCGTCACTGCGTTGTGCGAATCGATGCCGCGCCCCGGACGAAGAGTGTTGATGCGTTGAGCGGCGAGGTTGGCAATCAGCCCGAACTTTTTGGTCGCAAAGGAAGTCGTCAGATTCGATCCGAAACTCGCATCCTGGCTGCCCGCAAACGCGCTCACAGAGCCGCGCACGTTGTTATCGGTCGGCGAGTAGGGAGGGGCGCGAAGTATGAACTGAAGGCTTCCTCCTATCGCGTCGCTGCCGTATTGCGCGCTGTTGGGGCCGCGCAGTATCTCGACCGAATCAAGATTGGATGGAGTGATGAGGTTCAGAAAAGTGCTTATGCCTCCTCTTGCCGCCGATGTCGAATAGCGCACTCCATCGACGAAAACGTTGACTTTGTTTCCGGTCAGCCCGCGAACGAATATGCCTGAGATGGTGGGGCTTGTGCGTTGCAAGTGTACTCCGACCTCTTCGTTGGCCGCCTGAGCGACGCCTGATTTTGCTCGCCCGGTCAGATCGCGCTCGCCGATGATATTGACCTGCTGCGACACGCCTCCGGCTGATTCGGCAAGCCCCGCGTCGGCAGTCACCGTCACTTCATCCGAGATGGCATGAAGATCGAGCGTGACTTCGAGGCTTTCGACCGCTCCCTGTCGAACCTGCACGGGGATGCGGCGAGGGGCGAATCCGCGAGCGGTGATATTCAAAACATAACTCCCGCGAGGAACCTCGGCGAA
>CAZPQE010000258.1:0-9543 GCA_964588615.1 uncultured Clostridia bacterium
AGCAACTCTCTTGGGTTCGCCTCGCTCTCGCAGTGAGGCGTGGATTGAAACAACGAGCAGGCTTCAATCAACACGAAGAACGCGACAGGGTTCGCCTCGCTCTCGCAGTGAGGCGTGGATTGAAACCCATATATTTATGATGATCTTCTGTGCATGATTGGGGTTCGCCTCGCTCTCGCAGTGAGGCGTGGATTGAAACCAACAGGTTGTATTCCTTTCGGACTCTGTTGAATCGGTTCGCCTCGCTCTCGCAGTGAGGCGTGGATTGAAACGCGTCCGTGACCGAATACGGGATTCTGCACAGTGCGTTCGCCTCGCTCTCGCAGTGAGGCGTGGATTGAAACTTCGAAGTGATAGCTCGATCTAATCTGTGTCGATGGGTTCGCCTCGCTCTCGCAGTGAGGCGTGGATTGAAACGTGAGGCGAAACAACATGCGGTGGGCGAGTATAAGGTTCGCCTCGCTCTCGCAGTGAGGCGTGGATTGAAACTATTGAACTCGGCGACGGCAAGAGAGATATAGCGGGTTCGCCTCGCTCTCGCAGTGAGGCGTGGATTGAAACTGCACTGGCTCGAAGGTGCGCTCGCCATCTGGATGTTCGCCTCGCTCTCGCAGTGAGGCGTGGATTGAAACCCGACGATGATCATTATGTTCTTGTTCGTGTTCTGTTCGCCTCGCTCTCGCAGTGAGGCGTGGATTGAAACTTTTCGGCCAGCATGTGCGCACGGTAGCCGAAGGCAGTTCGCCTCGCTCTCGCAGTGAGGCGTGGATTGAAACCTGATCAGGGACCTGAAAAGGGATTTCTCGAAATCGGTTCGCCTCGCTCTCGCAGTGAGGCGTGGATTGAAACCTCGCAGCAACACATCGTCGATCGGATTGGGTTGAGTTCGCCTCGCTCTCGCAGTGAGGCGTGGATTGAAACTGCGGATGCGGAAGAAATACATTGCCCGCTTCAATGTTCGCCTCGCTCTCGCAGTGAGGCGTGGATTGAAACATGGCTCTGTCACAGACCCGACAAAGCGGAGTCTGTTCGCCTCGCTCTCGCAGTGAGGCGTGGATTGAAACGCGTCGAGGTGGCATGAAAACCATCAACCGTCTGGTTCGCCTCGCTCTCGCAGTGAGGCGTGGATTGAAACAACGTAAATTGTTGGTAAGTAAGGAAGGGCGTTTGGTTCGCCTCGCTCTCGCAGTGAGGCGTGGATTGAAACATAAGTGGAGGAGGCATCTTTCCAAATGCGCCCCTTTTCGCCTCGCTCTCGCAGTGAGGCGTGGATTGAAACACAGTTGGTAATGATTCAAGAACTCCTATTGCACTTTTCGCCTCGCTCTCGCAGTGAGGCGTGGATTGAAACCAGGAAGGATTCTGCTTTTGGGCGGGGGTGGAAGCTTTCGCCTCGCTCTCGCAGTGAGGCGTGGATTGAAACGACGATACCGGGAGACGGGTACATCCCAATAATGCTTTTCGCCTCGCTCTCGCAGTGAGGCGTGGATTGAAACCGGAAGATTACTACAGACACAAGTATCGAATTATTTTTCGCCTCGCTCTCGCAGTGAGGCGTGGATTGAAACACTGACACCACCACACTCCCGTTACCGACCATCTTTTTCGCCTCGCTCTCGCAGTGAGGCGTGGATTGAAACATACTTGCCAGGTTTAGGAACCGCGTATCCCACGCTTTTCGCCTCGCTCTCGCAGTGAGGCGTGGATTGAAACGCACAGGGCGTTACCCTGCGGCGACGTGAGCCCTTTTCGCCTCGCTCTCGCAGTGAGGCGTGGATTGAAACATTCAAGGAATTTGAAACAAAATTGAAAGCCGCTCGTTCGCCTCGCTCTCGCAGTGAGGCGTGGATTGAAACTTGCACATGTTCTGGTCAGAGCGAATCTCAGGCGGTTCGCCTCGCTCTCGCAGTGAGGCGTGGATTGAAACGAGATTCGCGGCGTAGACGTCGGCGATGGTCGGGTGTTCGCCTCGCTCTCGCAGTGAGGCGTGGATTGAAACAAGCCCGGACTCGCCAATTGATCGATGAGTCGATTGTTCGCCTCGCTCTCGCAGTGAGGCGTGGATTGAAACATCGGGTTTTAGGCTCTCGGAAGTCCAGGGACTACGAATAACTGAGAACCCTTATAACCCTTTCATTTCCCTTTCAACCCTTCGCGCGCTCCCGCATTGGCAGTCTCAGAAGCGGAGACTGCCACGCGCAGGGCGTCCTTCTCCGCTTCGGTTTTCATCTCTGCCGACAGCGAGCGCAAAGTCGCAAGGTGGCGGTCTGTGGATTCGAGCAGAGCCTTGAGCGCGCGAGGTATGGCCGAGTCGCGCGGGTTGCGCTCGTGGGCGTCTTCGAGCTTGGCTATCGATTCGTTGATTGCGCGGGCGTAATGGAGCAATAGCTCGGCCCGGCTCAGTTTCGGCAATGCGCCCCACTTGAGTTGTTCCTCTTCAGCCTTCTGCTGCGCTTTCTTGTCTGCCGCAACCTGGCTGCCCGCTATCGCGGTCAGCCTTCGGTCGGCGATCTTCATGAACACTTTTACTCTCTCATCCGGCCTTTGAGCCTGACGCACGAAGTCATCTTCTTCCTCCGTAAGGTAATCGCCCGCCGTCTGCCATCGGTCGGGCAAGGCGGACGCAAAGAGGGTCATAGCCGCGACCGGATTTTTCTGCGGGCCGCTTTTTGCGCTGTCTTTCTTCTCCTGGGCAGGATCGTGAAGAACTTCGCCCGATTCAAGCGATTCGTGGAGGGTCTGTACGCGGAACTGCCGGGCCTGTTTGAGCGCATCCTGAGCGAAAGGAGCGCGCTCGATGGGAAACATCCGCTCGATGAGTTCCAGAGTTTTGATCTGTGCGTAGAGGCGCTGCTCTATCTTCTTGGCCATCCGGCGACGATTCTGCTGATTGGAGAGAGCAAGCCGGACGACTTCGGCAACGATCTTCTTGTAAATATCGAGCTCGCGCTCAGAGCCTCGCCAGTCATCCGTCCCGGCTGCCTTGTAGGCCGCTTCAAGATGCACGTCAGAAATCCTGAGATAAACCTCGACCGCTCGTCTCGGATTGCGCTCTGCGGCCAGCATCTTCTTTTCTGCCGCAGTGAGCAGTTCCTTGAGCGGAGTCGGATCGACAGGCAGAGGAGGCGGCCCCAGACTTCCGGTCTGCGCTGTGGCCGTGAGAGCGGCGACCGACAGCAACAAGGCCGCCAAGAGCAGCCCGCGGGCGCCGCTTCCGCCGCGATGTGTTTTGCGGTCATCGCTATTCATCGGTATCTTATGCGCAAACTGCGCGCACACAAGGAACGCTTTTTCATCTTGCTGTTGCGCTATTTGCTTTTCTCTTTCACCAGCCCTTTGCACTTTCCCTCTCTGGCCAGGCGGTCGAGCAGGCTGAGGCGAATGGCCGTCTCTTCGAGTTCGTTTTTGCTCACAGCCGCATCAGCCCTGCGAGCGAATTCCCGATAGGCGCGCGTGGCCTGCGCGCAGTCTCCCATCCGGTCGAGAGAGATGGCCAGGAAATAGTAGCTGGTCGCCACCTGCGGTTTCTTTTCAATCAGCCATATAAACTGACGGGCAGCCTGCGGGTACTGCTTCAGTTTGAAAAGCGCAGTGGCCAGACTGGCGCGGGCGGAGTGATTGTCGGCATCGCGATCGAGGGCCGAAGAGAGCGGCGCGAGAGCGGCTTCGTACTGCTGCGAGCGGACGAGAGCGGCTCCGAGTCGAACCCGCGAATCATTGTCCGCAGGATCGATTTCTATCGCGCGAGAGTAAAAAGAGGCGGCCTGCTCAGGCTTGTCCTCGAAAAACAGATCGCCCGCAAGCGCAAGCATCTTCGCATTGCGAGGCTGACCCGCGATCAGACGTTCGATTTCGCTGAACGCTTCTTCGGCCTGATCGTTTGCGGCCATCAATCGAATCAGGGCGGCGCGCAAGGTGAAATCTTCCGGGCGCTCACGAACCAGGTTGCGATAGATTTGAATTGCCGCCTGCGGCTGGCCCGCTCTGGTGTGAAGCTGGGCGAGTTTGACAGCCAGTTCCGTCGAAGGCTGCGCGCGATAAGCGAGAGTGTAGTCCTCGATGGCCCGCGCCGTCTCGCCGCGAGATTCCATTATTCGCGCCCGCCCTTCTCTCGCGGTGGCGTTCGAGGAATCCATCTCGATGGCTCGATTGAAATGAGCGAGCGATTCGTCCACTTTGCCCGCTCTTTCTGTGGCAACTCCGAGCAGAGCGAAAGCCAGAGAGTCCGCTTCTCCGAGTTCAATCGCCTGGCGCAAGGTCTCGGCGGCCTCTGCGGCAGCGCCCTTCCTGAGCAGCGCGCTCGCCAGATAGATTCTGGTTTCTTTGAGTCGGGGGTCGAGTTCCAGAGCGCGGGCAAGCTCGCCTCCGGCTTCTTCCGCGCTGCCCTCGTCGAGAAGTATGCGACCCAGCCCGCGATGGGCCGCCGGAAACGAGGGATTGAGTTCGATGACTTTCCTGAAATCCTTCGCCGCTTCGCTCGCGCGTCCGAGCGCCATCAGCGCCATGGCTCGTTGATAGTAGGGCTGAAAGAGCGAAGGCTCGCTGGCGATGGCCGCCGTGTAGTGACGGACGGCTGTAAGAAGGTCTCCGCGCTCATGGGCGTTTTGCCCCTCTTCGAAGGCGAGCGCGGCCTGGTGCCTCTTATCATCAGAAGCCGCGCGCGACTGCGCTGACGCGGAGAAGGAAACAAGCAGTATCATTAAAGCGATTCTTGCGGTGAGACGCATGCCAACAACAACCTCGGCCTGCATCATAGCACCCGATGGATGAAGGCATCAATGCCGGGCAAATCAGCGTATTGATTCCGCAGATCAGCTTACAATTCCTTCATAGCCGCCTGCACTTCACCGAGGAGTTTATTGTCGAATCCGCCGAGCGCGTTTCGCTCTTTGAGCCGATTGAGAATTTCCAGAGCCGTCTGTAAAGCCTGCCTCGCTTTTTCGGTGTTCTTCAATTTGAGATAAGCTTTTCCGACGCTTTTCAAAGACTGGGCCAGATCGCGCTGCGCAAGCAGGTTTTTCTCGTCCGTCCGCGAGATTTTTTCAAACAGATCGGCGGATTTTTGAAAGGCGCGGAGCGCGCCCGGCAAATCATTCTGCTTTTCTCGCGCGTCGCCGAAGCGGGTGTAAAGTCTGCCCAGATCGTTCTGGTATGTTAGATTCTTGGGTTCGCGTGCCATCAATTCGAGCAGTATTCTTTCCGCCATTTCAAGGTTTGAAAGCCCCTCGCCGATCCTGTTCAAATTGATCGAAACGATGCCGACGCGCGAAAATGTTTTTGCGACATTATGCCTCGCCTGCATGTCGGCGGGATCGGAGGCGGCGGATTTTTCGGCAACCCGCAATGCTTTCCCGGCAAACTCCAGCGACGTGTCGTCGCGCGTTCCTTCATAGACGCTGCTTGCCAGAGCATAAACGCGCCAGACGGTTAGAAGCGCGTTGGTGTCTTCCGGGTATTCGGAAAACAGTTCTTCGGCGGCGGCGACGGCTTTCGCCATTTCCGCTTCGGCTTCCTGCTGCCTGCCGTCCCACGAAAGCGCGTTGCCGAGAAACGCCGAGGCCCGCGCCGTCAGCATTCGCGTCTCGCGGTTCGTTGGGTCGAGCGCTTCGAGCGCAGTCAACGCTTTCTGAAAAAGCGGAACGGCGACCGCAAATTGGTTGTTGGATGAATGGGTTTGTCCGTATTCCAGTTGCGTTTTGATGAACTCGGTTTGCAGTTCGAAGGACAGGGGGTCGTCAGCCGTCAGACGCTCGTAGATTTTCAGGGCTTCTTCCGAACTTTGCAGTGAGCCGTTAAAGTCGTTTTGAATGAAACGAATCGCCGCCGATTCCCGAAAAATCTGCGCAAGCCGTCTCAGATTCTCGGCGCTTCCCGACAAATTTCGCCGAATCGCGTTGGCTTTTTCGTAGCTGGCCAGCGCGCCGGCGAAATCGCTCAGATTCGGCCTGTTCGGATTGCCCTGAAGGTCGCCGATTTTTTCATAAGCCGAAGCGAGTTCCGATTGCAGTTGTGTGTCCGACTGCGATTCCTCCGCCAGGCTGTTGAGATATTCCAGAGCGCGAGCGACTAGAATTTCTCGCGCTTCGGTCGATCCCTGCAGGCGTTCTATTTTCGGCGCGATCTCGAACAGGAGCGAATTCGAAAGTTTCCGCACATCGTTGAAACGCTTCTCGGCCCGGTCGCGCTGCTGTCGAGCCACGTGCGACTGCCAGAGAGTTGCGATGATGCCGGCTATCACTGCAAGCGCGACCAGAAGGGTCGCCGCAACTCCGGCTTTATGTCGAGAGACGAATTTCGAAGCGCGATAGACGAAGGTGTCTTTGCGCGCTATCACAGGCAGGCCCGTCAAATGCCTTTCGATGTCTTCAGACAACTGCTCGACCGATTTGTATCGCCGCGCCGGTTCCTTCCTCATCGCCATCAGGATGATGTTATCGAGATCGCCGCTCAACTTCCGTCTCAGTTTCTGAGGCTCGCTCTCTCTCGTGCGGCTCACTTCCTCCGGCGTCAGGCGGACGGTTTCGCCGTCGGAGGTCGTTATCTCTTCAATGCGCGCGATGGCATCGCTGGGTCGCAGAGGGGTGGTCTCGCATATCACCCGTTCCATCTCATCAAGCAGCGGAGTCTTGAACTGGTAAGGGTGATGTCCGGTCAGGAGTTTGTACAACAGGACTCCGAGCGAGTAGATATCGCTGGCCGTAGTGATGGGCTGGCCCCGCACCTGCTCAGGGCTTGCATAATCGCGCGTCATCACCCGCACCGCTGTGGCAGTCGGAGCTATGGTCTGCGCGGACATCTCCGGGTTGAGGAACTTCGCTATCCCGAAATCCAGCAGCTTAGGCTCGCCGTCCGGCGTGACCAGCAGGTTCTTGGGCTTGAGATCGCGATGGACGACCAGATTCTGATGCGCGTGCTGAACTGCCGCGCATATTATCTGAAACAGCCTCAGTCGAGCCGCAATCGACATGTGCTGGGCGTCGCAGTAATCGATCAGCGGCAGGCCCTCGATGTATTCCATCACGAAGTAGGGCGATCCCTCCTGGGTCGTGCCGCCGTCGAGCAGGCGGGCGATGTTAGAGTGATTGAGCGAAGCGAGTATCTGACGTTCGTTGCGAAAGCGGCGGATGATATCGTAGCTGTCCATGCCGCGCTTGATGAGTTTTATGGCGACGCGCTTCTTGTACTCATCGTCTGCGCGAACGGCGAGGTAGACGGCTCCCATTCCTCCCCGCCCGATCTCGCGTATGACTTCATAAGGGCCGATGCGCTGCCCCTTGCCATAAGTCAATTCAGGCGATTCGATGATGGTGAGGGCTTCGTCGACGGCGGGAGTTTGAATGAAGTTTCCCGCGCGTTTGTGCGAAGCGAGCAGAGCTTCGACATCTCGGCGCAGAGCTTCATCGCTGCCGCACTCGCTCGTGAGAAAAGCCGCTCGCCGGTCAGGTTCGATTTCTAGCGCCGCGCCGAAGAGTTCTTCGATCCTCTGCCATCGGTCATCGGGCATCATCATCTCCGTAGATGTTGCGATAGAGCCAGGCGCGCGCCATCTCCCAATCGCGCACGACCGTGTTGGATGACACGCCCAGGAATTCTGCGGTCTCTTCAATGGTCATCCCGCCGAAGAAGCGCATCTCGACGACCTGGCTCTTGCGCGCGTCAACGGCGGCAAGGTTTTTGAGCGCGTCATCGAGGGCGAGAAAATCGGCGGCTCGTTCATCGGACATAATCATCGCTTCATCGAGCGAGACCCGTGCCGCCTTGCCTCCACGCTTTTCGTACTGGCGCGTGCGCGCGTGATCGATGAGGATTTGGCGCATCACGCGGGCTGAGACGGCGAAGAAGTGCAGTCGGCTTTCGAGATGAGCGTCCTTGTGGCCGACCAGTTTCAGGTAAGCTTCGTTGACCAGAGCAGTGGTTTGAAGCGTGTGGTCTGGTCGCTCGCGGCGCATATAACTCGATGCCAGTGAGCGCAGTTCATCATAAACGAGCGCGAACAACTGGTCGAAGGCATCCTCGCGCCCTCCGTGCCATTCTGCGATCAAGCTGGTAATCTGAGACGATATTCCCATCAGTTATTCAAAAGGCATCCTATCGCTTCGCGTGATGGCGGCGATTATATCACAGGTTCTTCTGCCTTCCAGGGCTGTTGCAAAGCGACTGGCAGCGCGCGCCATTAGTTTGCGACACATCCCTGCGGGCGCGGCTCCTGGCGGCTTCGCCGTATTGACTTCCCGCACATCTGCCGCTTTGTTGTGCGGGGAGTCTAAGACTTCCTGGTGGCGCACTCCTTTTTCTTTGCGGCTACGCCGCCATCAGGCTCTGTCTGAAACTGTGCGAGTTGGGTAAAGTTGAGCTAAAGAGAAAAACTCTGCGGCCATTCGAGGCCAAGCCTCCTTAGCGGCGCAGCCGCGAAAAGTAGGGAGAGGCTCACGCCGAGCCTCTCCGCACATCGAAGCGGCAGAGCCGCAGGGGTTGACCGCTCAATATTCGTGTAGAACCCAGTTGCCCTCTCATTAACGCCGCGATTGATCGCGGTCTTTGGAGCGACTCACTATCCATGAACTGTTAGTTTCTTTCCACCTCTCTTTGATTCTTTGGCTGATCATCAAGCGCGCAGTCGTTATGGAGATTGACATCTGCACGGGCAGGAAAACTGTTAAAACAGTGTAGCTACTCAGCCGCGTAGCGGCGACTTGAATGTAGCCCGGTCTTTCAAGGCCGGGTTGTCAGCCAGATTGATTCTCCGCGTCGCGCGAGCGACGGTTGAACTTCGTCAACATCATTCAATCCTCGCTCGCGCGCCGCGATGAATAATCCGCATCCCGGCAGGCTCTAAAGAACCTGCCTACAGTCAACCGTCCCTGCGGGACGAAAGCGGCTGAGTAGTTAAAACAGTTTCGGATTCTGGTGACTCGCTTTTCACCGCGATCAATCGCGGTGTTAATGAGAAGGCCGAGCTTACACTCCTTGTATTCATCCTGTTCACTCAACTGCAACTCGCTATAAGGTATCAGATTTGAATGGGGGTCATATTTTCAGGCACTCCTCAATGAACTCGCAACGACGGGTAAACTCGATTTTTTATCTCTCTGTGAATCCGAAGCCGGGTCTTTCTACGAATAATTCAATTGTTGCAGTGTGAGTCCGGTCAGAAGCGAGCAACGAGTGATTTCATCAGGAAAGATCATCGAACCCATCAGCGCCGAGCAGAGTCTGGCTTCGCTCATGAAGAGTATCGCCGACGGCGATCAGACGGCGCTGGCCGCCCTTTATGATAAATCCAGCCGTCTGCTCTACGGGCTGATAATGCGGGTGCTGGGCGAGACGACATCAGCCGAAGAAGTTCTGCTCGACGTTTACAAACTGGTCTGGGACAAGGCCCATACCTTCGACGAGAGTCGAGGGAACGCTCTGGCCTGGATGACTACCATCGCTCGCCGCCGCGCTATCGACCGTCTGCGGGCGATCAAACCTGAATTGCAGTTCGCCGTTCCGGTCGAAGAGATCGAAGACAGAGCCTCTGACCTCGAAAGCCCGGAAGAG
>CAZPQE010000259.1:0-9513 GCA_964588615.1 uncultured Clostridia bacterium
TATTCAAAGGCTCAATCTTCAGATCGCGAAACAATCGAAAGTTTTTTATGTGAAGAAACCTCAGCATCGCCCTACCCTCCAGCCTCATCCGACTTTCAAACTGCGAATCGACCATCACTTTAACCGCAATCTGCCTCTGCTCGCCAGTTTCAAAAAGCGTGCGAGAGCTTTCACAGGAAGCCTGAAAATCAAAGCCAACTAACCACTGCCTGAAGGTGACAGGTGACAGGTGACAGGGAACAAAGCCGGTCTTCAACTGACCACTGACCACCGACCACTGCTTTCAGCAATCAACCGCCAAAAAACACCAACATCGAACAAACGCTGATCGAGCCGATCTGCTTTAATTGAACCTGCCGCATCAGGCGCATGACCAACGGCTTTCTGAAAGGAATCACTATGTCGAAAAACAAACCGGTATCGATTGAAGAACCCAAAGGAAAACTCGGAGTATTGCTCGTCGGGCTAGGGGCCGTCAGCACTACTTTCATCGCAGGGGTCGAGGCCATCAACAAAGGACTGGCCGAACCCATAGGCTCGCTCACTCAGATGGGAACTATCCGTCTGGGCAAGCGCACCGATAACCGCGTTCCCAAAATCAAGGATTTCGTTCCGCTCGCATCCTTGAACGATCTCGTCTTCGGCGCCTGGGACATATTCGAAGAAGACGCTTATGAATCGGCTCTGCATGCAGGCGTGCTTGAGCGCGAGCTTGTCAATCAACTCAAACCGGAGCTTCAGGCCGTGAAGCCTATGAAGGCTGTCTTCGATCAGCATTACGTCAAGCGACTCAACGGCGCTCATGTCAAGCAGGGCGCAAACAAGATGGAACTGGCCGAGCAGTTGATCGAAGATATCGAAGGCTTCAAACGCGCCAACGAATGCGACCGCGTGGTGATGGTCTGGTGCGCTTCAACCGAAGTGTTCATGCAATCGGGCCCTGAGCACGAAGACCTTGCATCATTCGAGCGGGCCTTGCGCGAGAACTCTCCGGCCATCGCGCCTTCGATGATCTACGCTTATGCCGCGCTCAGGGCGGGCGTGCCTTTCGCCAACGGCGCTCCGAACCTAACAGTCGACATCCCCGCGCTCACTCGCCTGGCAATAGATCGGGGGCTGCCCGTCTGCGGCAAAGACTTCAAGACCGGACAGACATTGATGAAGACGATTCTCGCGCCGGGTCTCAAGTCGCGGCTGCTGGGATTGCACGGATGGTTCTCGACCAACATTCTCGGAAATCGGGACGGCGAAGTCCTCGACGACCCCGAATCGTTCAAGACCAAAGAAGAGTCTAAGCTCTCGGTTCTCGAATACATCCTCCAACCCGATGTCTACCCGACGCTGTACAAGGACTTCAGCCACATCGTCCGCATCAACTACTATCCGCCGCGCGGCGATAATAAAGAAGGATGGGACAACATCGATATCTTCGGCTGGCTCGGCTACCCGATGCAGATCAAGATCGATTTCCTCTGCAGGGATTCAATACTGGCCGCGCCGATAGTTTTGGACCTTGCGCTGTTTCTGGACCTCGCGCAGCGCGCCGGCATGCGAGGCATACAGGAATGGCTGTCGTTTTACTTCAAGAGCCCGATGACTGCGCCTGAGCTTTATCCTGAGCACGATCTTTTCATTCAGTTGATGAAGCTCAAGAACACTCTTCGCCACCTGCGCGGCGAAGATTTGATAACCCACCTGGGATTGGAGTACTACGACTGAAGAAAGATAGAAAGATGGTCGTTCGCAGTCCCGCCTTGAGGCGGAAGGCGGGACTGCGAACTTTTTTGAAAGCTATCCTGTGTATCCGCACATTCCGGTTCTCGGAGAGTTGAGCACGGGAAGGAATGCTTCTTGTTCGCACCCATGTTTGCGCCGGCATTTTTTGCACATCCAGCAGCCACCTTCATAGATGCAATAAGAGCAGACTTCCTTTGCAACCGCGCCGCAATAACTGCACGGAATCTGCGGGTCTTCGTTGCGAGCGAGAATCTCCGCCGCTTTTTTCAGCGAGCGATTCTTATGGCGCGAGATCACTTTCAGCGTCAACTCGGTGGTCGTTCCGAAATCATACTCATATTCGATCTTCATCCCGGGACTGATCGCGTCACTGAGTTTTACATCCATCCCTTTTGATGATTCCTCGCCGAATCCCCAGGGATCGTCGTCGGGCAATACGTCGTACCTCACTCCTCCGGCAGTGAAGGAACTCAGGTGGCCGCAGCATTCCAGCCAGATATCTCTGAGCAGATCATCGATATCCTTGAGCTTTGCATTCGCTCGCGCTTCGAGGTGCATCCAGTAAAAAGGCAGATCGCGCCCCTCGACCGCGATGAGGAAGGTATCGGCAGATTTGGCTTTCCTGACCGCAGCGGTTTCTTGTGAAGCAGCCTTTTCGATGCATGATTTCAGATGGCGCGACATAGCCTGTTTGCTGAAAGTTTCCTGGCAAAGCTGGCACTTGCCCGCTGGCGCAGTGAGCCTCTCTTTCTTTTCGCTCATATCAGAACCCTCCGTCGCACAGATGATGATTAAACTGACCAGCGCGGATTTTACACCACTCTTCACCTGAAGAGGTAGCGGCCTCGCGCGTCGACAGTGACGACGGGCAGGCGACGCTCCTTCTCGAAAAAGTCATGCCCCTCTTTGAGGTTCATCCAGAAATCGCGCAGGCTGCCGTCTTTTCTTTCGAGATACCTCATTCCCGCGTCATCCATTCTCGTCGGAAAAATGTGAACGGGAATTTGCGACTGCCCCGCCGAGCGCGCTTCGACTGCGATGAGGTAAAGCTCCTTGATCCCGTCGTCGGTGATCGGGATGCAGCCTATGGTGACGCAGTCTCCGTGAATGAAAATGTCTCCGCCGAGATCGCCTCTTCCTCCGAGTGCGCGATCAGATTGATTCGGATAACTCACTCCGAGCGACAGATAAAAATTGCTCGCCGGGTTGAAGCGATTTATATGATAGAAGCCTTCCGGTATCTGATTGTCGCCCTGTCGCCGCTTGGGGCCGAGGGTTCCCGACGAGGCGCAGAATTGATATTGCTTGACGAACTCGAACTTATCGGCGTTGCTCGCCCATAGTTCGAGCGCGCGCTCGCGCTTGAATGCGCGAATGAAAATGCGGCGAGGCGGATAAGAAATCTTCTTCTGCTGAAACATCTGTTTTATCGAATCTTCTTTTTCTGCGATGGCGACTTTCACCCTCGCGTTCTTCGACTGCTGGGCTTTGAATGTTTGAGACATGATTTCAACTGACGACAGGATCACAAGCGCCGTGATGATCGAAGCGAGCTTGATGGTCATGGATATTTCCTGAAAAAAGATCGAAGACGCATCGACATTGCTTATGCAGGCTGCGCCTTCACCTCCTGGGCTGTTGCGCGTTTGCGCAGAAAGTGAAAGATCGCCGCCGCGATACCGCCCGTGAGCGCGCCTGCAAGTATGGTGTATCCGACCCAGAAAAGGAGTTGAGGGAAAAAGGCCAGCCAGAAAAATTTCGGCCACAGGCTCATCTGAAACTGCTCGGGCATCCCGACATAATCATAGTGGGTTCCCCAGTCTCCCTGCATCGCCAAAAACATCACTATGATGACAGGCGCGCGCGCCATCAGGCCATAAGCGAGCATGGTTTTGAACAACTCAGGCCAGCCGAGCAGTTGAATGATTGCGGCGGCCATCATCAAGAGCCAGATTTGAATCAGTATTTGAGGGAAGGGAACCGAAAGCCGCGGGAGCACGAAGAGATTTACTCCTGTGAAGAGCGCGATGCCCGCAAGAGCATAACCGACGGACTTAGCGGCGCTCGGCGGCCCGTGGCCGGCGCGGACGAGCTTCCAGGCGAAATAAACTCCGAACGGAAACGGAAGCCAGGTGATGCCTATCAGCCAGCCAGAGCCACTCGGCACTACGCCGCTGGTCTCCGTGCTGAACCACTGAGGAGACCAGCGCATCAGTTCGCCGACGACTCGCAGGACTGAGATGAAAAGAGAAATCAGCGCAGGGATGAATATGAGATGCGGAATGCTTGCTGGCTCGCTTGTCTCGTTCGACGTCATAAGAATTCCTTTTTCAGATGTCGGCGGTCGGTTGTCGGTTTGTTGACAACCGACCGCTTTTATCATGCATGCGCATGCTCTGCCGCTTTGCTTCTGCCTGCGACGGCTGCGGTGATGCCGCCTGCAAGCGCGCCGATGGCGATGGTGAAAGCGATCCAGCCGATCATCTGAGGCATGAAACCGATCTGAAAATATGTCGACCAGAATCCCTGATCGGGCGGGAAGTTCGGAGGACGCACGTCGTAGTGAGTGCCCCACTCGCCTCGAATAGCGAAGTACATCAGAATGGCCACAGGGATTCGCGCGGCGTAGCCATAGGCCAGCATCACTTTTGAGAGCGCGCTCCAGCCTGAGAACGGAACTGCCGCGCTTGCCACCAGAATCAGCAGTATGACTAGCCCCTTGCCTGTGAACTCAGGGGTGGCCGCGAAAAAGGCCAACGAGCCGAAAATCAGGACTAAACCGAGAGCCGCGTACCCTATGGCTTTGCCCGCGCTTGCAGGAGCCTGGTCGGCGCGCGCCAGCTTCAGCGCGAAGTAAACTCCGAAGATCGGCGCAAGCCAGGTGATGCCGATTAAGGAGCCGAATCCTCCTGCGCTTTTGTTGAAAAAGACTTCAGACCAGCCCTGCAGTTCGCCGACAAGTCTGATGATGGTGATGGCCAGCGTGATGATGCTCGGGACGAGTATCAACTGGCCGATGCTCGGAGCGTTGCGGGGGATGCTTTCAGTCATGATGGTCTCCTGTTATCCGAAAAGTAAAAGGGGTTTCTAACAAAGGTTAATATCACAATCGGCGATGAGGGAACAAGCGGCACGCTTGCTTGCGCCTGAAAACGCGCGAGTGCTACTATCGGCCATTGCTGAAACCGTTTCATAAGGAGTTGCGCTTGATGAAAGACATTCGCAGGGCCAGGATAACCGCCCTCGGTCGCTATGTCCCGCCTAAAGTCGTCACCAATCATGATCTTGCTCGCAGAGTAGATACCAATCACGACTGGATAGTCGAGCGCACAGGCATCATCGAGCGCCACATGGTCGAGCCGGGCACTCCTACCTCGGAGCTTGCGGCGCAGGCCGTAGGCGAATTGATGCGTCAGCGGGGAATCGAGGCCGACGAAATCGAGCTCATAATAGTTGCTACTGTCACGCCCGACATGTTTTTCCCTTCGACTGCCTGCATGGTGCAGAACAAAGTGCGCGCATCGCGCGCCTGGGGATTCGATCTTTCTGCTGCCTGTTCAGGCTTTCTCTATGCTCTGACTGTCGGAGCGCAATTCATCGAGTCGGGCCGCCACAGCAAGGTCGTAGTCATAGGCGCTGACGTGATGTCATCGATCATAAACTTCGAGGATCGAACTACGTGCGTGTTGTTCGGAGACGGCGCAGGCGCGGTGCTGCTTGAACCAAGCGACGATGAGACCGGCATACTCGATTGCCTGCATGAGATAGACGGATCGGGCGGGCAGTTCCTTTATATGCCGGGCGGCGGAAGCCTCAACCCGTCCTCGCGCGAGACCGTAGAGAAGAAGATGCATTACGTGCATCAGGAGGGCCAGTCTGTTTTCAAATACGCTGTACGCAGAATGGGCGAAATCAGTCGCGCGATACTCGAACGCAACGGATACTCAGGCGAGGATGTCGATCTGTTCATAGCGCACCAGGCTAATCTGCGCATAATCAACTCTGCCGCCGAAAAACTCGGACTCGATGAAAAGCAGGTTGTCAAAAATATTCACAAATTCGGCAACACTACCGCCGCGACCATACCGCTGGCAATGGGCGATGCGCTCGACGATGGAAGATTGAAGAAAGGCAACCTGGTGCTGCTGGCCGCCGTCGGCGCGGGCTACACCGTAGGATCGGCGCTCGTGCGCTGGGCTTATTGAAAAAGAAAAGATCAATAACTCTGAGATGAGCGCCCATTGGAGGCTGGCGGTCTGCCGATGGCTTCCTGAACGATCTTCACTCCCACGCTTGCTCCGATGCGGGTGGCTCCCGCGCGAATCATCTCCTGAGCCTGCTTGAGGTCTTTCACGCCGCCTGAAGCTTTCACTCCCATCTCGCCGCCGACCACGCTTCGCATCAGCGCGATGTCCGAGGCAGTGGCTCCTCCCTTGCTGAATCCGGTCGATGTCTTGACGAAGTCCGCGCCCGCGTCTCTGGCCATCTGACAGGCTTTGATTTTTTCTTCTTCCGAAAGAAGCGCGGTCTCTATTATGACTTTCACCAGACAACCCGCCTCACGCCCGACTTCGACCACCCCGGCGATATCGCGCAACACGAGCGCATAGTCTCCTGATTTGAGCGCGCCGATGTTGATCACCATATCCAGTTCGCTCGCGCCGTCGAATATGGCTCGCCTCGCTTCATAGGCTTTCGTATCAGGAGCGTTTGCGCCGAGCGGGAAGCCGATGACTGTGCATACCTTCACTCCGCTCCCGCGAAGAGCGCAGGCAGCTTCTCGCGCCCACATGGGGTTTATGCACACGGAGGCGAATGAATAGCGCGCGCCTTCCTCGCACACTCTGAGTATTTCATCGCGAGTGGCGTCAGGCTTGAGCAGGGTGTGATCGATGTAGCGAGCCACCTGGCGCGCGGCTTCGCTTTCCGCGCCGCTCAATCCGAATCGCACGCCTCCGCCGGCGATCATCGCCTGCATTCGATCGGGGCACTTGATGAAGCACTCGTCATGATGGAGGCCGCACTCGCCGGCAGACGAGCCGGATCCGAGCCGCGAAAGAATGACGTCAGTTATCTGAGAAACCAACTCTTCGATGTCGAGATCGTTTTGCATGTTCAACCTGGTTGTCGCGCTCAGAAGATCGATTCGCATCGCATCGCCACGATATTATCTGCGGCATTTCGCTCAAGTCAAACCCGCCTTTTAATCGCTCGACAGAAGCGAAAACCCGCATTCGCAGGGCTTTTGTGTTGAAGCCTTGAAACTGGCTTCTGGAGCCGCTTTCAGATCGCGCGCCCTGAAAGCGGCTCCAGAAGCCAGTTTCGTCAGACGCGTGAATTTGAAAAGTGCAAGGAAACTGACTGCTTCGCGCGAGTGCTCGGAAACGGACGACATCGACAGCGGCAGACTCGCTGGCCTTGAAACAGGCTCCTGGAGCCTGTTTCGTGTAAATCAGCAAAAAAAGCGCGATTGCGTGAGCATCCTCGAAAAAAAAAGTTGACAAGAATCGCCGAGATACATATATACAACAATATGTTGTATATCATCAAAGCTAGTACACAAGAGTGTGAACGACACATCATCTTGTGTGCCGGCGAAATCTAAGGAAAGGAGAAGCACACACTATGGCAACTGCAAAGAAAGGCGGCGCGAAGAAGGCTGCTGCTAAGAAGGCTGCCCCTAAGAAGGGCGCTGCCAAGAAGGGCGGCGCGAAGAAGAGATAACTTTGCCGCCACGCAAAACGGGGGTTCTCTGTGTGAGAACAGGGGATGGGCAACCGTCCCCTTTTTCTTTTCGAATTTCGATTTCGCCCGCCTCGATGATCGTTTGCGCGCAATGATTCAACTCTCATCAGTTTCAAGTCTGACAGGCGATCGAGATGGAAGAGCGTCAGCGCCGTAGAGATCGGGATGACCTTCGGGCCGCGCGTGCCATCGCTTGTGAATCCACAGCCATTGATCAGGGTGGCGGCGCACCTGTCGCTCGATCGCCTCGGTGAATCGCGCAGTGTTGAGTCGAACCTCTTCTCTGAAATCTCCAGTTCGCGTGAGCGGTATTTCGGGCTCGAACCGCAGGCAGTGAATCTTCTCTCTTTCATCCCAGATCAGAAAGCCGGGTACGACCGGGGCTTCCGAGCGAAGCGCGAAGGTGGCCAGCCCCGTAGTCGAGCAGGCAGGTATGCCGAAGAAGTCGCAGAACACTCCCTGGCTCGGAAGCGTGTTGGTATCGATGAGCAGGGCGACGTCTCGGCCCTGCCTGAGCGATTCGAGCACCGATCTTACAGCGCGGTTCTTGTCTATCGCCCGATTGCCTGACATCTGGCGATACTTTTTGATCATTGCATCCAGCAGCGGGTTGTCGAGCGGGCGCTCAAGAAAGCTCAACGGGTGACCGTAAACCGCATGTGCGAACGCGCAGAGCTCCCACGCTCCGAAATGTCCAGTGAGCAGCAGCACCCCGCGATTGCGCGCGCGGGCCTCCAGATAATTTTCAAGCCCGTCATAGACGACTACCCTGTCTATGTTGTTGAGGTTGATTCTGTGAAACTGGGAAAACTCTCCGATAAGCCTTCCCAGATTGCGGAAGACTCCTTTGATGATCGCTTCCCGCTCGCGCCGACCGATCTCAGGCATGGCCATAGAGAGGTTACGATGCCCCACGCGCCGCAGGCGTGAATGCATAAGGTAAATCGCTCGCGCAATCAATCGTCCAGACAGGACAGCCATCCTGCGAGGCAAGACGCCCAGCGCGGCGAGCAACAATCGGGCGGGAATGTACTCGATGAGGTTGCGCAATGCGCTTCTCGGTGTCCCGGACACGCCGTCAAACTAGCACGCGGTCGTGCGAGTGTCAAATTTGAGGCCGATGGCGCGGAGTGTCTGTTACCTTCCAAATCCTGCGCAAACTCTTGCTTCCGGCGCGAGCCTGAGTTATTCTGTTGCGAGCCTGCCCCTGTGAGGTAATCGCCTCCAGCCGACTTCGGAGATCATCATGAAATGTTGTGATTCAAAGGCTGCCAGCCCGATTAGTCGCATTAGCCATCTGTTTGCTCTCGCTCTCTGCGCAGTTCTTTCCTTTTCATCCTTCGCGCTCGGCGGGCAGAATCCTCCGCCGCAGAAGAAGAAGACCCCGACCATGACCACTGATGATGTCGTTCGACCCAAAGCGGAACAGACGGTCGAGGAAGGCGAAGTGAAATCCGAAAAAGCCGCGTCGGAAAAATCGGAGGGCGCGGTGACTCCTCAGGCCGGAAAGGCCAAAGATGATCCGGAAGAAGAGGCTTGGCGCGAGCGGGTCAGGCTTGCCCGTCAGCGCGCAAAAGAAGCCGAGGCCGCTGCTGAAGAGACCGAACTGCGCATCACGGAACTCAGGAACAACCTGAACGCTTCGGGCGGGACCGCTCAGGGGAGAAATGCGGTAGCAGCCGAACTGGATGAAACCGGCAAAAAACTCTTAGAACTTCGCGCTGAGGCTCGCGCCGCGAAAGCCGACCTCGAAAAGCTGCTCGAACATGGCAGAGAGAAAGGATTCGCCGAAGCCGCCGGGCCTAAACAGGCCGACGATGAAGGCAGGCCCAATGAAGATTATTACCGCTCGCGCTATCAGAAACTCAATGAAGAACTGCGCACCGCTCAACGGCGCGCGGAGTTGTATGAAAACCGCGTGCGCGAACTCAATCAGAGAATAAGAAACAACAGCGGCACGGGCGATAATTTTTATATAGCCCAGCTTACTCAGGATCGCGATGAGGCGCAAAAGAGCCTCGAAGAAGCGCG
>CAZPQE010000260.1:0-857 GCA_964588615.1 uncultured Clostridia bacterium
GCTCATATTACCCTCGTCCGGCCCATTGTGTCGCACTTTGAATCGCACCCCCCTCGACCCTTTGAGAGTCGCTCAATTGGAAGCTTTCGCCTCGGTCAGCTACAATGACCGCGCAGCGGCGAAGGAGTAAGGCGCGAGGAGCAGCGAGGGGTCGTAAGAACTGACTCCAGACTCCAGACTCCAGACTTTCTCAGGAGCATTCATTCAAACTTTATGCGCATACTTGTTTGCGACGGGCTGGAAAAAAACGGAGTCGACATTCTGCGCCGGGCGCAGGGAGCGACTGTCGATGAGCGGCCCTCGATCAGTCAGGAAGAACTCAAAGATATAATCCCTGCTTACGACGGACTCATCGTTCGCAGCAAAACCCGCGTGACCACCGAGGTGATCGAACACGCCGCGTCTCTGCGCGTGGTGGGTCGCGCTGGCACGGGCGTAGATAACATCGATGTGGCGGCGGCTACACGACGCGGAATAGTGGTGATGAACGCGGCAGCCGGAAACACCGTCACCACCGCCGAGCACGCCTTCGCCATGCTGATGTCGCTTGCGCGTCAGATACCGCAGGCTGCCGCTTCGACCAAAGCGGGAAGGTGGGAGAAGAATCGATTCCTGGGAGTCGAGTTAATGGGCAAGACTCTTGGCGTCGTCGGGCTTGGCCGGATAGGATCGACCGTTGCGGAGCGCGCGCGGGCTTTCGGCATGGAAGTCCTGGCCTTCGATCCGTA
This sequence comes from uncultured Clostridia bacterium, assembly GCA_964588615.1. Classification (GTDB taxonomy): domain Bacteria; phylum Acidobacteriota; class Blastocatellia; order UBA7656; family UBA7656; genus UBA7656. The sequence goes on from CAZPQE010000260.1 coordinate 729, forward strand.
CTTTGCGCGCGAGGCGGCGCGCGAACTTGGCATCGAGATGACTGCGCTCGACGAAGTTTTTTCGCGGGCCGACTTCATCACTCTGCACACGCCGCTCACTGATGAGACTCGCGGAATCATCAATGCTGC
>CAZPQE010000260.1:867-2889 GCA_964588615.1 uncultured Clostridia bacterium
AATCAACTGCGCGCGGGGCGGGCTTATCGATGAGCAGGCGCTTGCCGACGCTATCGCTTCGGGCAGAGTAGCGGGCGCGGCTCTCGACGTGTTCGAGCAGGAGCCTGTCTCGCAGGACAATCCGCTTCTTGCGCTCGACTGTGTGATAGCGACTCCGCACCTGGGCGCATCGACTCAGGAAGCGCAGACAGGGGTGGCAGCGATGATAGCCGAGCAATTGATCGATTTTCTGAAGAGCGGTGCGGTGCGCGGCGCAGTCAACATGCCCGCCGTGAGCGCCGATCTTCTGGCGGCCATCGGGCCTTACATCACGCTTGGCGAAAAGATCGGTCTGTTTCAGGGACAGGTCTTCGGCCACGACCTGAGCGAAGTCGAGATAGAGTATTCAGGCGAAGTGACCGAGCACAACGTCAAGCCCATCACGCACGCGATCCTTGCGGGGCTTCTCAGCCCGGTGATCGAAAGAGTGAACATGGTCAACTCGGCCATAGTGGCCGAAGAGCGCGGCATAAAAGTGGCGGAATCGCTTTCGCGTCGGGCGCGCGATTTCGCCAGCATGATACGAGTCCGGGCGGTGACTCGCGGGCGCGAGAGCGAAATGGCAGGCGCGCTCTTTGGCCGCAGAGACGGGCGCATAGTGCGCATCAACGGGTTCAACCTCGAAGCTATCCCGAAAGGGCACATGCTTTATCTGTTCAACCGCGACCTTCCGGGCGTGCTTGGACGTATCGCTACTTACATAGGCGAAAGCGGAGTCAACATAGGGCGATTGTATCTGGGCCGAAAGAAGATCGGGGAGAGCGCGCTTGCGCTTATTCAAATCGATCAACCGATGAGCGCAGACATTCTTCGCGGGCTTGCCGCGCTCGAAGGCGTAATCTCGGTTCAGCAGGTGAGGCTGTAATCCGCAGATTGCGCAGATTCAGGTTGATTTTCACAGATTGCGTGGATTCTAAGCCATCAGGAGAATCTGCGTGATCTGCGGTCAACTTCGCACAGCCTCTCCCGTGTCGGCGTCGAAGAAATCGGCTCGCTCAAGGTCGAAGCTCACTCGGACGGGCGCGTCCATCTCAGAATGAAAATCGGCTCCGGCGCGGGCGACGATTTTTTCATTGCCGATCTTCAAAAACACAAAGGTCTCGTTGCCCATCCGCTCGCTCACATGCACAGTGGCTTCGATCCACTGGTCGCGCTCATCGGTCGAGACCTCTATATGCTCCGGCCTTATGCCCAGAGTGACGCGCTCGCGGGAATTGAGGCAATCGAGATGCGACTCATTCAAAGGCAGAAGGATTCCGTCAGTCACGAAGGCTCGCTCTTTTTGATCGATGCGGCCTTCGATGAAATTCATGCCGGGGCTTCCGACGAACTCGGCAACGAAGCGATTACGGGGGCGATTGTACAAATTCATCGGCGTGTCGAATTGCTGAAGCGCGCCTTTGCGCATAACGGCAACTCTGTGGGCGAGGGTCATCGCTTCGGCCTGATCGTGAGTGACATAGATGGTCGTCGTGGAAAGCTCGCGCTGCAATCGCTTCAACTCTCCGCGCATCTGAATGCGGAGTTTCGCGTCGAGATTCGACAGAGGCTCGTCCATCAGATAAACGCGCGGCTCGCGGATTATGGCCCGCGCCAGAGCCACCCGCTGACGTTCGCCGCCGGAAAGCTCTCGCGGGCGGCGTCCGGTCAGGTGGCCTATCTCAAGAAGGAGGGCGGTTCGATTCACCCGGCGGTCGATTTCTTCCGAAGAGATTTTCCTCACCCGCAGCGGATAGGCTATGTTTTCAGCTACGGTCATGTGCGGATAGAGCGCGTAGTTCTGAAATACCATAGCCACATCGCGCAATCGCGCAGGCACCGCGTTTACTCGTTCTTCTCCGATGAAGATGTCGCCCGAAGAGGCTTCTTCGAGACCGGCAAGCAGGCGAAGCGTAGTGGTCTTGCCGCACCCGGAAGGCCCGAGCAGGACTACGAACTCGCCGTCATCGATTTCGAGGTTGAGAGAGTCGACGACCGTCTGAT
>CAZPQE010000260.1:2899-9465 GCA_964588615.1 uncultured Clostridia bacterium
GATCGCTCCAAATTGTCGGATAAAGACGATTAACCTTCGAGTCGTTTAAGTCTTGCGCTGCATCAGGCCAGTATTATATACTCGCCCGCCTGTATATGAAGCAACAAAGAGGTTTTTGTTGAGCAGGAATTTTTCATCGGCCTGTCAGGTCAGGCGGTTCTGATGGCCCGCGCTAATCTTATAACACCCCCCTCACAAACTGCGAGCCGAGGGGTTTAGCAGTCTTAGAGGTTTATTTTGATGACTCGTTCGGCAGTGCTGACCTCTGTTTTGCTCCTTCTGGCAGCATCCACCTCCTTAGCTCAAACGACGCAGAAATCCCCAATGGCCTGGGCCGAAGGCTACACGCTCATCCTCGTCGATGCGCGAAACAGGGATGAACTGGCCGACGCCCGCGACTTCATAGTCGCGCAGGGCGGAAGGGTAGCCATCGTGCTGCCGCCGCGCGCGATACTCGGATGGATAAGCCCGCAGGTCGGATCGCGCATAATCGGAAGACATCGCATACGCTCGATCAACCGCTCGCCGCTTGCCTACGCGCCCGACGGATTCGCCGACCGCGAGACGCGGCTTGCCATAAAGATATTCAACGACATCGTGTCGGGCCAGCGAGCGCGCCAGCTTGCTTCAGAACTCCGCAGCCAGTCGCAATTCGATGACGCTCGACAGGCAATGACCGATTGCTCGCTCCCACACCCGGAGATAAACCGGGATGATGTCATTCGGTCTCTTCGAGCAATGGGAGCGGAAAAAGCCGTCGACTCCATGCAGTCTCAGGGCATACGGCCTCAGTACTTCGGCAACAGTGATGTAATGGATGGCACGGTGGCGGTCGCGCTGTTTCTGCTCGAAAGCAACGGCGGCATCGATCCGAATCTTTATGACTGGACTCAGGCCGATCAAACGACGGCTGTAGCCAATGTGATAGACGGGCTCAACTGGTGGGTAGATCAGTCGAGAGCGTTCCGACTCGCCCGCCCGCTTCAGTTCACAGTCATTCCGTATCTTGCGAACAATCCCGTCTGCCAGATTCCTTACGAGCCTATAGTGCATCCGGGAACGGACGCCAACCAGTGGATAGGCGGGGTAGCCAGGGCGCTTGGCGGAACATCGACTGATGTGCTGGTCAACATGGGCGCATTCGCTCTCAAGCTCAAAAACGATCACCGCGCCGACTGGGCGTTTTCGATATTCCTCGCCTACAACCCGCCGGGAGTGCGCACCTCTTACACCGACGGTCGCGCGTCGTGGGCATACCTGGGCGGCCCCTTCGCCCAGGTGCTCTATCACAGCTTCGGATGGCCGCTGGCCCAGATAATAATTCACGAAACTGGTCACATATTTTATGCCTGCGATGAATACTACCAGCCGGGATATCAGATATGCAGCTGCACCTGCGCGCCTGAAATCCGACCGCAGGCCAGAAACGGCAACTGCGAAGAGTTCTCCTGCAACCCTACTTCTGTTCCCTGCATGATGCGGGTCAATGAATTCGCCCTGTGCCCTTTCACCGTCGCGCAGATAGGGTGGACAGGCGAAGCTCCCAAACCGATCCCCACTGCCCCCATCGGCCTGGTGGCCAGCGCGGCCTCGCCCACTCAGGTCAACCTCGTCTGGCAGGACACAGCGACGAGCGAAGATGGATTTCAGGTGGAGCGACGAGGCGGGTCGGACGGCAGCTTCGCGCAGATTGCGGTAGTCGCCGCAAACCTCATCAACTACAGCGACACCTCGGCCCTGCCCAACACCGCTTACTCTTATCGCGTGAGGGCGTTCAACACGTCGGGCGCATCGTCCTATTCGTCGGATGTCTCGGTCATAACGCCTGTGTCCTCGACCAGCCTCGCGGTGACGACCGCCGACATGCCTGATGCGACCGTTCAGGTGACATACAGCCGCACGCTTCTGGCAGGCGGAGGGACTCCGCCCTACACCTGGATAATAGAAAGCGGCGGCCTGCCTGCGGGCCTTTCAATTTCGCAGTCGGGAACCATTTTCGGCACTCCGACATTTCCCGGAACGAGCAACTTCGTAGCGCGCGTGACCGACGCCGAAAACCGCATAGCCACCAGAGCTCTGACACTCACAGTCAAACCCACCGCCCCGCTTGCCATCACCACCCGCGAACTGCCTCGCGGTTCGGTCGGCAACAGCTACAGCCAGCCGCTCGGAGCTTCGGGCGGGCAGACTCCCTACACCTGGTCGCTTGAATCGGGAAATCTGCCCGACGGCCTTTTCCTCAACCAGCAAAACGGAGTCATCGCCGGCACGCCTGAGCGCGCAGGATCGACGAGCTTCGTGCTGAAAGTCACCGACGCGGCTTCGGCTTCGGCTTCCGCCACGCTCACGATAGTAATCAACCCGCAGGCCGCAACTCTTGCTATGGAAACCGCCTCGCTGCCCGACGGGGTGGTGGGACAGGACTACTCGCACGCGCTGCGGGCCACGGGCGGCGTCACCCCTTATCGCTGGGAATTGTACCTCAGCAGCATGCCGGATGGTCTGGCGCTGACCGAAGCCGGGGTGATTCAGGGAAGGCCGACGGTGGCCGGCGAGTTTCAGTTGACCATCAGAGTTATCGATCAGAGCGGCGCAATCGACAGCCGTCAGCTTGCGCTGGAGATAGACCCGGCTCCCGATCTGACCGTGCTCAATCCTACGGCTCTTCCAGTCGGAGCCATAGGCATTCCCTATCGTGTCGAACTCCGGGCCACCGGCGGCACGGAGCCTTATCGCTGGAACAAGAAGAAGAAGAAGAAATTCGGCCTGCTGCCCGAAGGCATAACGCTCTCGCCCGAAGGGATTCTCTCAGGCACGCCTGTAGCGCAAGGCACAAACAATTTCACCATTCAGGTCAGCGACTCTTCGGGCAAACAGGCGAGCAAACCTTTCGTCATCGATATCGGGCCGCCGCCTCCGCCGCTTGCTATCCGCACCGAGACGCTGCCCATCGGCACGCAGTCGGTTCCTTACAACGCGCGGCTCGAAGCCGGAGGCGGAGCGCCTCCCTATTCGTGGACAATCGAGGGCGGAGTGCTGCCTGCGGGGCTGACGTTGACGGAAGCAGGCATAATCTCAGGCCGCCCGACTTCGCTTGGCGCGACCAGCTTCACCATCCGCGTCCGCGATGCGGTAGGAACACTGAGCCTCAAACAGTTTTTCATCTCCATAGGCCCGCCTCCTCCTCCGCTCGTGATACAGACCGTGCAGTTGCCCGACACCTCGGCTGAAAGGCCATACAATCAGAGGCTACAGGCCGCAGGCGGAGTGCCGCCTTATACGTGGTCGGTGGCAAGCGGAAGCCTGGGCGCGGGATTGAACCTCTCAGCCGATGGCCTAATCAGCGGATCGCCCGCCGCGCCCGGCAACATCGTCTTCAGTGTCCGCGTGACCGACTCGGCGCAGCAGACCGCCCAGCGCACGCTTGCGATCATAATCAAACCCGCTGATAAACTCGCGCCGTTCGGTGTGCTCGAAACGCCCGATCAGGGGACGACGCTGGCTCACGAGGCTACGGGAAGCGGCTGGGCGCTCGACAACATCGGAGTCGCGCGCATAGAAGTTCTCATCGATGGCCAGAAGGTGGCCGATGCCATTTACGGCCTTGCGAGGCCCGATGTGGCAGTCATCTGGGATGCGTTCCCGCGAGCGCGCAATTCGGGCTTCAGTTTTATCTGGGACACGACGAAAGTTCCCAACGGCGTTCGCACTCTTGTGCTGCGCGTAATCGATGAATCGGAAAACGTGACCCTCATCGGCCAGCGAACCGTTTTCATCCAGAACAGGGTGCTGACGGTTTCGACCACCGCGCCGCCGAGAGGCAAAAAGGGCGAAGCCTACAGTTTCCAGATGGTCGCGGTGGAAGGAAAAGCGCCTTACACCTGGGTGCTCGTGGGCGGGGCGTTGCCGCAGGGGATTTCGATGAACGCTTCGGGGCTGATTTCAGGCACTCCGACCGTCTTCGGCAACTTCTCTTTCCGAGTGAGAGTGACCGACTCGCTCAACGCGACCGCTTTCGCCGACATGCTTTTGACCATATTGCCCGATGTCGAGCCGCTGAGAATACTCAGCAGCGGCGATCTCACCGAGGGCAGCACCGGAGAGGCGTACTCGCATCAGCTTCTCTTCGTGGGCGGTCGCCCGCCCCGCGTGTGGAGCCTGGGGACGGGCGCGCTTCCTCCGGGGCTGACTGTCAACGCAAACACCGGCGTCATCTCCGGCACGCCTACCGAAGTCGGAACCTACAGCTTCACGGTGAGGCTTGCGGATTCGACACCGACGACGGTGACAAGCGACACATTGCGCATAACCACCACCCCCGGCCCGCTCAGAATAATCTCAAGCGGCAGTTTGACTGCGGGGAGAGTCGGGTCGAGTTACTCGGCGACGCTTACGAAAGCGGGAGGAGACCCGCCCTACACGTGGAGAGTTGCCAGTGGCGCGCTTCCTCCGGGGCTTTCGCTCAACGCAAACACCGGAGTGATAGCGGGGACGCCCACTCTGGACGGGACATTTACCTTCACGGTCGAGTTGACCGACACTCAACCCGTCAGCGTGACTTCAGCGACCTTGAGCATCCTGATCGATGTCGGGCCGCTGGTCATCACAACGACCGGCGACCTGACAGGAGGAAGGCGGAATCAGGCATATTCGTATCAGCTTCAGGGGACAGGCGGAAGACCTCCCTACACCTGGGCGCTGGTTACGGGCGCGCTTCCTCCGGGGCTTTCGCTCGACGCAAACACCGGGGTGATTGCAGGCACGCCGACCTCGACCGGCACTTTCACCTTCACGGTGAAGCTGACCGACTCGACCTCAGCCAATGTAACATCAGGCACGTTGAGGTTGATAATCTCGCCTTGAAGTGAGGAAGGGACGCCTTGCCTTCGACGCGGGTGCAGTTTCCAGGAGTCGGCTGGTTTCTGCTGCATACCCCTAACGGAAGTTGGAGGCGCTTGCAAATCCAACCTGCACAACATCCCCTTTCCCAAATGGATACCCCCGATGGAAATCGGGGGAGGAGTCCAAATCCAGCCCTCGAAGGTCGGATTTGAATGATCCCCCAACTTCCGTTGGGGGGATTCGATAGACTTTTGAAAACTGCGCTACCTGGCCGCGCTCAGGCAAACCATCGCGCGCTTAAAGTCGCGCGGTTGATTCAGCCTCACGATTCATTTTGAGTTTTCCCGCCATCGTCAGCCAGCAGTCCGACCGAGACCACGCCTGATTTCTTCGCCGTATCGATCAAATGCAGGATGAAGGGATAAGGCAGCATGGGCGCGGCCTTGATGAAGAGCGCGCGATCCTCCACCTTCCGCTCCTCCATCAGGCCGGAGAGTTGCGCGCCGAGATCATCGAGGGTGACGGGATGAGTGTTGAGTTGAAGTTGCGCGCTTTGCGAAACGGTGAGCATAAGCGTGCCGGGCTGGGGCGGCGCATCAGGCGCGGGCTGCGGCGCGCGGACGGGCAGTTTCATTTCCTTCTGCGGCTGAATGACCATGAAGATGATGAGCAGAACGAGCAACACATCGATGAGCGGAGTGACATTGATTGAAGGCGCAGGAGCCTTCGAAACAGGTTTTGACAAGATCGTTGACCTCTCGGACATGTGGGCGCTCTCGGAGTTTGACACCGCTGATGCCGGATTGGTTCCTGATGGTCAGCGCGACCCGCCTCTCACGAACTCTGCCGGGCTGCTCTTTTCTTTTTCGCGGCGGGCTTCTGCGCATAAAATTCAATGACGCTTCGAGCCATCTCTATGACCTTCTCGCGCAAAGGCTGAGGCTCGATCACCTCTATCTGCGGGCCGAAGCTCAACACGTATTCGCAGGCCATCTCTTCGACATCGAATCGCAGTTCGACTTTAATCCATCCTTCTTCGTCCGTCTCGCCGACAGGATGGACGCGCGCAAACCTCCCCGCAAAATTCAGGCGCGGAAAAATCTCAGGACGCACGCGAACAGTCGCCATGTATCGCGGAAGACTCGCCTTGAATCGAGCAGTCGATTGCTCCCAGAACGCCGCCAGATCGAATCCTTCGGGACGCGCGCACGGCTCATCCGTAATTTTGGCCTCCCTGACGCGCGAGACCCGATAGCTGCGCACATCGCCCTCAATCCCGGCCACCAGATACCACACACTTCCTTTCGCTACTAATCCAAGCGGATCAACCAATCGCTCTACCGCTTCGCAATCGCCAGTTTGATAAATGAAGCGCAATTTGCGCCCCTGCCAGACCGCCTGCTGGATCAGGGGAAGATAGGTGATCGCTTCTTCTGAGCGGCTCCATCCAGTGACATCGATGTGAATGCGCTGGCGCGCGTACTCGGCATCTCCGCGATTGATCGAAGGGAGAGCAGCCAGCAGTTTTATCAACGCCGCATCGGAAGCTTTCTCCAATCCGAGGTCAGCGAGCAGTTGATGCGGTCGGGTGAGAAAGAGCGCCTGAATCTCATCCCTGTTGAGACCGGTCAGGTTGGTGCGATACTGATCCATCAGCTTCCATCCGCCGCCGGGTGCGATTTAAAGTGCGACACAAAATTAGGCCGCTGCTTGACGAACTCGCT
>CAZPQE010000261.1:0-9425 GCA_964588615.1 uncultured Clostridia bacterium
GCCCGCGAAGTATTGCCATCTGTCCCAGGGATGAGGCTTCGCCGCAAAGCGCACAAGCCCGTCGCTTCCGCCTGCCCATACTGCACCGTCTGTCGCAATCGCAATGGCGCGCAGCCTGCCGACCGGCAGGCCGGATTTGAATGAGAGGCGCAACGGCGCTGGCAATTGGCGAACGAGGGCGTCCGCTTCGACCTGCCATCGCTCTTTTCCTCTGCCTGCGGTTTGCGAAGGCTCATCGAGGCGAAGGCGAATGTGGTTTGGAATCCGCGCGTCGTCGGTTGAATAGAAAGCGCGGAACTTCTGCGGCGTGGCGCGCAGACGGACTGCGCCTGACGGCGCAGGAGACAGCGCGATGGAAGCTATCAGCAGACAGGCGATCATAATCAGTAGCCGGTGGTCAGTGGTCAGTGGTCGGTGGTCAGTTGAAAGAATCGTTATTGCGATTAAGCATTGAAAATCAAAGTTCTTTGCTGCGGTACTGCTGTCGAGGAGAGCGGTGAAGAAAATGCCGGGCTTGAAACAACGTCAGGCGCTGCAAATTCTAACCGACCACCGACCACTGACCACCGACCACTTCTTGAATGGCCAATCCTATTCGGTTGTGTGAACGAAGGCAAGGGCGATGATACAATGCAGGGCGAGCTATCGGCTTGCGAGATTATTCGGGTGGAGATGGTTTCCTGAGCGTGAACGATAAAACGATAAGCATCACCGATGAGGTGAAAAGAGCGATTGAAGATCATGCGCTGCGCTGTCGACCGTCGGAATGCTGCGGGCTGATGAGCGGCAGCAACGGCGTAATCACCGACGCCCATCCTTTGCGCAATGAGGCTGAAAGGCCGGAGACGCGCTACTTCGCTTCGCCCCAGGATTTGTTCGCGGCAATGCGTCGGATGAGAGAGTCAGGCAAGTCTCTACTGGGCATTTATCATTCGCACCCGCGCTCTCAGGCATTCCCTTCAGCGTCGGACGTGGAGATGGCCTTCTACCCCGAAGCGGTCTACTTTATCATATCGCTTGAGCCTCGAATCGAGATGCGCGCTTTCAGAATCGAAGGCTCAAAGATCGAGGAAATGGCCGTGTTGATCGAGAAAGCGTGAGGAGCCGTTTTTATGACAGACAGGATAAAAATCACCGCGCTCCTGTTCGGCCAGGCCCGCGAGATGGCCGGGGCGCAGAGCATCGAGCTTGTAATCGATCAGCCGGCGACGGTCGAAAGCGCATTCGCGCTGCTCAAGGCCGATCATCCGAAACTCGCCGGGATGGAGCGCAGTCTGATGTTTGCCATAAACGAAGAATACGCAACGCCGGGCGATCAGCTTTCCGATAACGACCGGCTCGCAATACTCCCGCCGGTGAGCGGAGGAGAATCAGAAGATATTTTTGAAATCACCCGCGAGCCGATTGACATAGCTTCTCTTCGCGCTCGATTGCTCGAAGGAGATTCGGGCGCGGTGGTCATATTCGATGGCGTAGCGCGCAACAACACCAAAGGCCGACCGACGCTTTATCTCGAATACGAAGGCTATGAGGAGATGGCCATAAAGAACCTCGCGCAGATAGGCCGCGAAGCGCGCGAGCAATGGCCTGTCAATCGAATTGGCATCATTCACCGCTTGGGTCGGATCGAGATAACCGAGTCGAGCGTGGTCATCTGCGTGACCTCGGCTCATCGCCGGGCGGCGTTTGAAGCCTGCCAGTACGCGATAAATCGATTGAAGAAAATCGTGCCGATCTGGAAGAAAGAATATTTCGAGGACGGGGCCGTTTGGGTTGAGAATGAAGAAGCGCGGATGTGAATGAGAGTGGTTGCATGGTCGCGATGATTTTCAGTTCTTGTAGAGTGTCAAGATGCACTCTTTGAGAGTTTCATCATGACGCTGTGGATTGTTCTTCCATTTGCCGCCGCGAGCTCTCAGTTCTTCGATTTCATAGCGAGCAAACCCCGCCGCTTTTCCTATCTTTCCGAGGTAAACATCAGTCGGCATGTAAACGCCATAAGGCGCGAAGTCGCCCAGTATCAGCATGAACGCGCTTCCCGGCTTGAGCACGCGAAATGTTTCTTCGATCACCAGTTGCATATCGTTGAAATAGCCCGCAACCATAATGTCATAGCTCTTCTTGCCGCCTTTGGTGAGTCGTCGCTTTGACAATTCATTCACTTTTTCTTCCAATTCGCGCGCAACCTGCGGCGCGGCTTCGCGCAGGTCTTCGCTCAACAAACTCGACTCGTCATAATCACTGCGATTGATCTGAGTCGTCGCCGACATTATCAAACGACGGCGAACCTTCTCGGTTATATCGCCCCATGTTCTGGCCTCGTCCCAGAAGTAAGTTTCCAGCCGCGTCCGGTCGGCGTAATCGTAGTTGTTCAGGTAAGGCGGAGACGTGAATGCAAGATCGATTGATTCCGGCTCGATGATGTCCTGCTGTTTTCTCGAATCGCCTGCTATCAGCGTCGCGCGTCCGCCCGGAAGGCTTGCGCGCCGCACTTCTTCAATGTCGCCATGCATCCGATAGAGGAGATCGCGCAGTAGCCCCGGAATGTTTGCATTGCTGTTTGCCCTGGCCCCGGTCTTTGGTTTTTGCGGCGCGACGTAAGGCCAGCCTGTAGCCACATCCGCTGCTGCTCGAAGCAGATTCGTGAGCGCCAGCTTCGCAAAATCTCTGAAAGGCGATTTGTGCAGAGAAGCTATGGCTTCTCTGCACAAATAAAGGCGGGCAAGTTTTTCGCGGCTGTAACACTTGCAGACCAGTTCGGGAAAAATGCTTTCGACAGGAATTGCAGAACCATCAGCAGTATCAAACTCGCGGCGCATTTTATCGATCAACTCATCGATGTCGCGCATCAACTCTGAAAGATCGAATTCCCAATGAAGCTTCGTGCGCGCCACGAACTGCACGAACGGATGAGCCTCGACGCCGAATGAATTGATGCCGTTTTGTTTGGCTGCGATGTTGGTCGTCCCCGTTCCCGCGAACGGATCATAGACGGTCATCCCGGCTGATACGTTGTGCAGACGGAAAGCTTCTTCGACAGCTTTGAATGAAAACCCCGCAGGGTAAGTGAACCAGCGATGAACAGGAGCGCGCAGGCTGTCCTGAAATGTTACCAGACTGGCGCGAGTCGGCGAGGGCGACATCGCATCTTTCGTTTCATCTTCAAACAAACTGGGGGTGTAGCTTCCGGCAAATGACATTGTATGACGCCTCTGTCCTACAACAGGCTGCCAGCCTGTTGTAGCCCTGAAAGTATGGAAATTGTTCGTAGGCCCTGCTTCAGTCGGAAACTCGTATTATCTTCACCTTCCGCCTGAAGGCGGTACTCTAAACTCCGCTTCACCTTTTTCAAAGAAAACATTTTCTTGAATGCCATAGCATCAGCAGGCTGCCAGCCTGATGTACATTTTCGGCGGAGTATTTATGCAGCACCGGACGGAAAAGCGCAACTCGGAGAAGATTCATCATTTCATCGCAGGGGTTTCAGGCTTTCTTCATCACTGTGCTCAACACTTTTTGAAGTTCCGCCAGCCGGAATGGTTTCGATATGGCGGCATCGATTATGCGGCTGTCTCCGGCCAGTTCATAAGCTTTATCCGCGCCGTAACCGCTCATCAGCACCACTTTGGTGCTCGGATGCCGCGATTTTATTCGCGCGGCGGTCGCTATCCCATCGATGCCCGGCATCGCAAGGTCGGTGAACACCACATCGAATTCCTGCTCATCGGTGTGTCGAAGCCCCTCTTCGGCGTTGGCCGCTTCCATCACCCGATGGCCCTGACGGGCCAGGACTTCGGCCAGTATGCTGCGAACGTTTCGCTCGTCATCGATTATGAGAATGCGGACGGGATGAACTGTCATGTCGGCTTCCTCGGTTCCGGCTTCGACCGCAGCCCGCTGCACCAGCGGCAATGTAACGGTGAAAGTAGTGCCCTGTCTTAGCTGGCTTTCGACTTCTATGCGCCCTCCGTGCCGCTCCACTATGCGGTAAGTTTCACTAAGTCCCATTCCGAGACCGAGTACCCCTTTGGTGGTGAAGAACGGCTCGAATATCCGCTGTCGGATCTCTTCGGTCATGCCGTTGCCGGTATCGGTGATTTCAATAGCCGCTTTCTCTTCCTCGACCGACACCGAAATTCTCACGCTGCCCCCCACCGGCATGGCATCGAGCGCGTTGAGAATTATATTGATGAACACCTCGCGCAACTCCGAAGGCTCGCCCTTGACCATGAGCGATTCTTCGGCCTGACAATGGAAATTGACTTCATACTTGATGCCTAACGCCTCGGCGTCATCGCGCCAGCGCGGGCGGGTCATATCGATGGCGTCGCGCACGATGTCCAGTATGCGAAGCGGGATGAAATCTTCGGATCGAGAGCCGCCGCGCGAGAAATTGTGGATGCGCTCGACCATGCGCGCCGCGTCTCTGGCCGACTGCTCGACTATGTGCAGGTGTTTTTCAATCTCTGTCCCTTCTACTTTGGGCAGCGCAAGCTGAGTGTAGCCGATGATGGCCGCAAGCGCGTTGTTGAAATTGTGAGCCACTCCTGATGCCAGTTGCCCCAGCGCGCGAAGCTTGTCGGCCTGTTGCAATCGCTCGTGCTCGCGCTGCTGTTCGGTGATGTCGCGGGCCAGGGCGATAGCTCCCGCCGGATGGTTTCGCTCGTTGAAAAACGGAGAGGCAGTGTGTGACAGCAGCACCTTTCTCCCATCGGGGCGCGCGTACCACAGCCTTCGCTCGATGATTCGCCTCTCGCGTATGGCAGTCTGTACGGGAAGTTCGCTGACCGGCAGCACATTGCCCGCTTCGTCGCTGAACCGGCCCTCGGCGAGCATTTCAGATGGTATCGATGTTACTTCATCGAGCGAGAGTCCGAATATGTTCAGAGCCTGTTCGTTTGCGCGCACCACTCTGGCCGACTCGTCGAATATCATGAGTCCTTCGGCCATCTGCTCGATGGCGGCGCTGAGGGTGACGCGCTCGCGCTCGGCCTCTTCACGGGCGTGATAGAGTTCGGACTGATCGCGGGTGACTTCGATGACGGCCACCGTCCTGCCGTCGGCATCGATTATCGGGTCTACAGTGACCACCATCGGATAGGGGGCGGCGACCCCGGCAGGGAGTTCGATCACTCCGTGCTCGGCTTTGGCGCGCTGCGCGCAGACGGGGCACGAATCAGCATCGATGAAACTGTCGCGGCCCGCGTGTATGATCTCTCTGAGCGGGCGACCGACTGACTGATCCATCGCCAGATTGAACCGGGCATAGAAAGCTCCATTGGCGCGCAGCAGATGGTCCTGGCTGTCGACGAGCGCAACGCTGTCAGTCATCATATCGAAAGTGGTCTGCCACTCGCGCCGCGCCGCCTCAGCTTCCCTGCGCGCCTGTTGCTCGCGGGCCAGCAGTTCGGCCTTCTCCTGTTCGGCGCGCTTGCGCTCGGTGATGTCGTTGCCGGTGATGAGCGCGCACTGTCGGCCTCCGATCTCGATGACTTCTCCCGAAAGCAGGAAGACGCGCGGCCCGCCCTCTCTGGTGCGGGCTTCGACTTCCAGGTCGCGTATTCGCCCGTGCTGGGCGAGGCGCTCGACGAAGGCGGCGCGCTTTTCGGGATCGAACCACAAACCTATTTCGAGGGCGGTGTGGCCTATGACTTCCTCGCGGGTGTTTCCGTTGACGCGCAGGAAAGATTCGTTGACATCGATATAGCGGCCTTCGACCAGCGTCGAGATGCTCATAGGATCGGGGCTGGCGTGAAATGCTTTGGAGAATCGTTCTTCGGAAGCCTGCAGGGCTTCTTCGGCTCGCTTGCGCTCGGTGATGTCGGTCAGGGTAGAGAGCAGGCATCGTTCGCCGTCGAGTTCGATGACTTCTGCCGACATCAGCACCACCCGCACCTCGCCCGACTTGGTGACATAGCTGGTTTCCAGGTTGTGAATGCGGCTCCCGCTGCGCACCATCTCGATTATCCTGTCGCGTTCCTGCTGATTGACCCAGGTTCCGAGTTCGTCCGAGGTGTGGCCGATCATTTCTTCGCGCAAGTAGCCGAATGCTCGTGTGGAAGCTTCGTTGACATCGATATAGACGCCATCCCTTATGCGGTTGATGCTCATAGGGTCGGGGCTGGCATGGAAGGCTTTGGAGAATCTCTCTTCCGAGGCCCGCAGCGCGGCTTCCGATAGCAGTCGCTCGGTAACGTCGAGGACTCCGAGGAGCACGAACTTCTCGCCCGCTATCTGGATTATCTCCGCCGAAAGCAATCCCTTGCGCAAATGGCCGCTCTTGGTGAAGTACTGGGTTTCGAGGTTCCTGATCTCTCGCCTCTGGCGTAGCAGTTGCACGAATGCATCCCGGTCTTCATCTCTCCACATCCCCAACTCTTCCGGGGTGCGGCCTGTGATCTCCCGGCGGGTGAAACCGAGAGCGCGCAGATAGCTGTCGTTGGCATCGCTTATGCGCCCGTCCTTGAGGCTGTGAAGCACCATCGGGTGCGGAGACAGATTGAACGCTTTGGAGAAACGCTCCTCCGAAGCGCGCACAGCATCCTCAGACCGCTTGCGCTCTATGGCCATTGCGACGTGCGAAGCGATGGTCTGGGCTATCTGCGCTTCTTCGGCGGTGAATCTGTGCGGAGCGTCATAATAGAGCATGAACTTGCCGAGCAATCGGCCCTGATGCACCAGCGGGATGAATCCGAGCGCGCGTATGCCCTCGCCGCAGATTATGGGTTTGAGTTCCTCAAGCTCAGGCGCTTCTTTGACATCGGGAATGAAGATGGGATGAGCGTTCTTTTCATCCCTCGGCCAGGGCGAATGGCCCTCGACGCTGTTTCTGTAGTCTTCCGAGAGTCTGTGCCAGGCTTTGAAGCGGATCACGCCGTCCGGGTCGAAGAGGAGTATAGAGGAGCGATCCACTCTCAGGGCCTGACGGAAGGCGCTGAGGGCTGCCTCGTAGATGTCAGCGATTGCCTCGGCGCAGTTGACCGCCTCGCTGAGGTGATAAATGGTCTGAAGCTGCTCGACCCGCTGGCGCAGCATCTCTTCGGCCCGCTTGCGCTCTATGGCCATGGCCACCTGAGTGGAAACGAACACCAGTATGTTTTTTTCTTCCTCGCCGAAACGCAGGTCTTCGTCGTAGCTCTGAAGCACCAGCGCGCCGATAGTCCGATCCTGGGTCTTGAGCGGGACTCCAAACCAGTCGACTGAAAGCGCGCCTATGAGTTGAGCCTTGCCCTCGGCGACCATGCTGCGCATGCCTTCGGGAGTAGCCTGCAGCGGTTTGCCCGATTTGATGACCAGTTCCGTAAGTCCCGTACCCATCTTGCGCGGCGCGGGCGCAGAATCGCGCTCATCGACGAAATAGGGAAAGCTGACTTCTTCCGATACGGGATCATAAAGAGCTATGTAAAAATTCCCGGCGGGCAGAAGTTCTCCGACTATCTGATGAATGGAGTGAAACAGCGCCTGAAGCGTTTCCGACGATGTGGCCGCTTCTGAAATCCTGTAGATCGCCGATTGAATCCTCGACGCCTTCTCGCGCTCGGTGATGTCGTTGTAGACAGCCAGGATGCATTCGCGCTGGTCGAGGTTTATGACCTGGGCCGAGAGCCGCGCCGCGCGCAGGCGGCCCGAGCGGGCGCGGTAATCTATCTCCAGATTGCGCACCTTCCCGTGCTCGCCGAGCAACTGCAAAATCAGGGCGCGATCCTGGAAGTTGCCCCAGAAACCTACCTCAAGAGTCGTTCGGCCTATGATATCCTGGCGCGAGTACCCGGTGATGCGCAGGAAAGATTCGTTGACATCGATGTAGCGGCCTTCTGAAAGCGTCGATATGCTCATAGGGTCGGGGCTGGCATTGAACGCTATGGCGAATCGCTCTTCGGAGGCTCGCAGAGCTTCTTCGGCCCGCTTGCGCTCGGTGATATCGTTGGTGGCGGTCAGGATGCATTCCTCGCCGTTGAGAATTATTTTTTCCGCTGAAAACAGCATCACCATTTCTTCGCCCGACTTGCGGCGGAACCTTACTTCCTGATCGCGCACGTGTCCATGCTTTTCGATCATCCGCACCATCATCGAGCGGAAATCGGGGTCTGACCAGATATTGAGATCGATTGACCGTCGGCCTATGACATCTTCGCGTTTGTACCCGGTCAGTCGGAGGAAAGTTTCGTTGACCTCTATGTAGCGGCCTTCTTTGAGAGTAGTGATGACCATAGAGTGAGGGCTTGAATTGAAGGCCACGTGAAACCGCTTCTCCATCGCCCGCAGAGCTTCTTCGGCCCGGCGGCGTTCGGTGTCATCGTTGAATATGAGCATGCCGCCGAATATGGTTTCGTCCGCGTAGCGCAGCGGGATGGCCGAGACCATATACTTGCGTTTGACTCCCTCAGGGCCGGTGTGGAGGTATTCTCTCTGATGCGTGCTCACTCCTCGAAGGGCGCGGGCCAGCGGCTTTTCATCATCCGGTATTTGCGCGCCTTGAGCGTCGGTCAGCCTGCTTGTGGCGTGAAATTCACTCAGATCGATTCCTTCCGGGGCCTTGCCCAGGAGCTTCCTGGCGGCGCGGTTCATCATCAGCGAAGCGCCATCCGGCGCGCGGGCTATGAATATCCCCAATGGTATCTGATCGAAAATGCTGCGCAGGCGGCGTCGGTCGCGCTCCGACTCTTCGTGCAACCGGGAGTTTTCGATGGCGATGGCGGCCTGACGGGCGTAGACCTCGGCCAGATGGCGGTCGCGCTCGTTGGGGCGATGAGGCTGTGCGTAATAAAAAGCGAATGTCCCGATCGCGCGCCCCAGGGCGTTTACTATAGGCAGCGACCACATGGCTCGAAGTCCGGCCTCCTGGCTTGCGTCAAGAAACGGAGACCAGACCGGGTCTTTTCGAATGTCTTCGATCACCACGATCGAGCAGGTGGCCGCCGCTCTGCCGCAGCAGGCGGCGTTCTCGCTGATGGGAGAAGGAAAGATCGCGGATGTGAAATCGTCGGGCAAACCTGTCGCGGCGGCCAGATCGAGCAGACTCCCGGTTTCATCGACCAGGCTGAGCGAACTCATCCTGGCATTGAGAGCTTCGGCCACTGCGCGGAGTATCTCTTCGAGCGCGCCCCTATGACTCGATCCTCCGCTCAGAGCCGACGCCACTCGCTCCAGACGGTTCAATTCCGCAATAAGCCAGGAGAAGTCCGTCGATTCCAGATCGTCTGGCAGCATCGTTTTGTTCGTTTCCTGAGCCATCAACAGGTCAGCTTACCGGAAAAAACTCTGAGAGCCGGGGCTATCGCAAATGAGCGCCTGGCAATGTGAATCCAGGAGCGATTCTAACACATAGCGACAATCGAACAACCGTATTCTGTCCTTGCACACTGGGAGCGGGGTGTGATTGAAAGTGAGACTCGATATTGACCAGGAGCCTGGCTTTATCTGTG
>CAZPQE010000262.1:0-9412 GCA_964588615.1 uncultured Clostridia bacterium
CTGAATCTTTCAAAACAGGTTACAGGGAACAGGGGATAGGAGACAGTGCCGAAACCACATATCCACCCTGTAACCTGTCCCCTACTGCCGTTTCCACACAAGCATCATCCCGTCGCGCACCGTGAGCAGAACATTTTCGACTCGCTCGTCGTTTTGAACTCGACTGTTGAAAGCGACTATCGCGCGAGCGTCTTCCGTTTCAGGGTTCAACACTGTGCCGCTCCAAAGCACGTTGTCGGCGACGATCAATCCGCCGGGCCGCAGAAGCGGAAGCGCGGCTTCGTAGTAATTCGAATAGTTGGTCTTGTCGGCATCGATGAAAACCATATCGAACGGCCCTGAAAGAGTGGCAATGGTTTCGAGCGCCGGTCCCATGCGGATTTCGATCTTATGCCCGTGAGGGCTTGCGGCGAAGTGGCGGCGGGCCATCTCTTCGGCCTTAGGATCGATGTCGCACGTTGTGATGCGCCCGTCCGGGGGCAATCCTTCGGCCATCATCAATGCGCTGTAGCCGGTGAACATTCCTATCTCAAGAATGAGTCGAGCGTTTGTCAAGCGGACGAGCATCTTGAGAAAGCCGCCTTCGATGCGACCTACCTGCATCTGTGGCGCGCGCATCGATGAAAAGGTTTCATCCCTCAACCGCAAAAACAAATCGGATTCCGGCGCAGTGTGATCGTGCGCGTATTTTTCAATCTCTTCGGGAACCAGAGTTATCATGATTTTTTCTCCCCAGAAATAGTCCGACAAGCTGCCAGCTTGTCGCGCACTCGATTTTCTATACCTTCAGTGCGTCGTCACTGACGACCTGCATAACCCTCAAAAACAACTGACAAAGGACGCTTTCACAAACTCAACAACATCGCTTCCAGAGCGATATGACGATTGATGTTTCTCGACATCGCCTGCAAAAACTCTTCGATTTTCTCTGCCCATCTGATTATCAGATCGAGCGAAGCCGCTTCCGCTATTCGACCCAGATGGTCGGTGATGTCGGCGTTGGTGATCGAATCCTTCGGCCTGCCCAGTTTGAGATGAAACAGATCGAATAACAACACCGTCAGCGCGTCGAGGTGGCGCTCCATCTCCTCGCGTTCGAGTTTGCGGCTGAGGTATTCGGCGGCAGCAAGCAGTCGAACCGCATCGCGGCTGACGGCTGCCGATTCGATCAACTCGACCATCACCTGTCGCTTGTCGCGGTACTCACCCAAATCGATTTCCAGCGCGCGACCTATGCTCCCGCGCGCAAGACGGGCAAGCAATCGTGTCTCCTCAGCCGGGCGCGGGTAGTTGGCCGCCAGGTGCGATTCAAGTTCGCGGGCAGAGAGCGGAGCGAAGCTCAACATCTGACAACGCGAGCGTATGGTTTCCAGCAACCGATAGGGCTTCGATGTCACAAGAATGAGGACGGTCGACTCAGGCGGCTCTTCGAGAGTTTTCAAAATGGAGTTAGCGGCTTCTTCGCGCAACCGGTGCGCGTCATCGATTATGAAGACGCGGCGGCGGCCCTCATAAGGGCGGAACTGAGCTTCGCCCGACATCTCGCGCATCTGGCCTATTTTTATAAACTGGCCATCGGGCGATACGGTCTGCACATCGACGTGCTCGCGGGCGGCTATGCGCAGGCATTGCCCGCAATTGCCGCAGGCGTCTCCGTCGATGGGCTGCGCGCAGTTGAGCAATTGAGCCAGCGCCATTGCGAACTGATGTTTGCCCACGCCCGCAGGCCCGGCAAAGATCAATCCCTGAGAGATGCGATTCTCAGCGACTGCGCGACGCAGCAGTTTTTTTATCCGTTCGTTTCCCACTAGCGAAGCAAAAGGCATTGGCGATCTCTTCCGTGTAATTTCAATATGTGCCCTGCCGGGGAGCGCGTGAAGTTTAGCATTTTTTCTTTCCCTTCGCCCGTGATAGTCTACCTGCGTGCTGAAGGACTTCCTGCAATCGAGGCTCGAAAACTGGAAGCGGTTGGAAGAACTGACCGCCCGCGCTTCCAAATATCGCCTGACCAATCTGACCAGCCAGGAGGTGCGCGAGTTCGGCAGGCTCTATCGCAGAACCGCCGCCGATCTGGCCATTGCCCGCGAAGAAGTGCGCGACCGCAGGCTCATCAATTATCTCAACCATCTGGTAGGGCGCGCGCACGGAGCGATCTATCGCAGCGAATCATCGGGCTTCGGCGTATTTCTGGAATTCTTTCGCTACGAACTTCCTGCGGTTTTCAGAAAAACTTTTTCCTATACACTCACAGCGTTTCTGGTTTTCTTTTTCGCGGGCGTGTTCGCCTTCGCCGCTTCTTATCTCGATGAGGGATTCGCCGACCGGATAAGCCCGCAACTGCGCGCTGATATCCAGGCCCACCACAACTGGACTGAAAGCATCAACAAGGCCAACCCGCTGGCCTCGACATCGATTCAGACCAACAACATCAATGTCACCTTCTACGCTTTTGCCGGGGGTGTGCTTCTGGGCGCTGGCACTTTCATGGCTCTGCTCTATAACGGTCTGCTGTTCGGGATGGTGATGGGGTTGTGCGTGAAGTATCGCTTCTGGGAGATTCCCATCTTCGTCTGCGCTCATGGAGTGATCGAGTTGACGGCGATTTTCATCGCCGGGGGCGCGGGCTTTCTCATCGGCAAGGCATTGCTGATGCCGGGCGATCTGCGCCGAATCGATGCGCTGGTCGTAAACGGCTCGCTGGCCATCAAGCTCATACTCGGCTGCATCCCGATGCTCATTATCGCGGGCATCATCGAAGGCTTCCTCTCTCCGGCGCACATCTCGCCCTGGTACAAATATTCAGTCGCTGCGGTCAGCGCGCTTGCGATGATCGCTTATTTTCTCAAACCGGATCGCAGGAGCAGGGGAGCAGGGGAGCAGGGGAGCAGGGGAGCTTGAATGGGTTTCCCATCTTCTCCGCTGCATCGCTCACAGCAAGCCTCTTTCTTTCACGTCAAGATATTTATTCACCAGTTCAATCGACAGTCGTCCGGCAGGAACGTCGAGGGCCAATCCACCCGCGTGACGAATGCGCGAGAGGGCTTCTTCGCGCTGGCGAAGCATCCCTTCGGCGACGCTCTGACGATAAACGTCGGCGGCGGTCGAGGGATGCGCGCGAATTAGTTCTCGAAGGTCGGTATCGCCTATGGTGACGATCAGTGGAAGATGGCGCGGGATGAGTTTCGAGGTGTGTGCGAGAAGTTCCGCCGAGGCGTCGCGGTCTACAAGATCGGTGAGTATGACGACCAGCGAGCGGCGATGGCAGTTGGCGTCGAAGAAATTGAAAGCGCGTTTGTAGCTTGGCTCGATCAACTGAGGCTCGATGTTGTAGAGCGCCTCCATGACCTGATTGACCTGATCGTGTCCGCGTCGCGGAGGAAGATAGCTGATTACTTTTCGAGAGAAGGCCAGAAGCCCGACATTGTCTCCGCCCGACGCGGCGACATAAGCAATCGATAGCGCGGCGTTGATCGCGTGATCGAGTTTCGAAAGCCGCCCGATGCGCGCGGTCATCAATCGCCCGGTGTCGAGCAGGACGACTATGTTCTGGCTGCGCTCGATGGTGTACTGCCGGGTGATGAGCTTGCCGCGACGGGCGGTCGCCGCCCATGAGATGTGACGTATTTCGTCGCCGATGACGAAATCGCGCAGAGATTCGAACTCGCGCCCGTGACCTTTGAGCCTCAATCTTCTGAGTCCCGGCTCCGGCCTGCGATTGCGATGGGCGTAAAGCTCGTTCTTTTTGGCTTCGCGGATGTCCGGGTAGACCTTGACGTTTCGCGTCGTGGGGTAACTCACCTGCTTCCACAGCAGGCCGAGCCGTGAGCGAAAGCGGACGCTGGTTTTTCCGAACTCGTAGTTTCCGCGCGCGGTCGGAAGCAGCGAGTAACTCCACGTCCGCGAGCGCGAGGCGGGGACGGTGAGTTGAGCTTCGCGCGGCGCAAGCAGTTCCATCTGCGGCGGGTATTCGTCCTTGATTATAAAAGTCACCTTTCGTCGGCTCTGATTGGCGACTTTCACAGTGACCTCGTTGTCCGCGCCCATGGCGAAGCGGTCTTCCATGTCGCGGGTGATGCGGAAGCCTGCCGCTTTTTCCGAAATGAAATAATCCAGAGCGGCAAGGGCGACAAGAAAGATGTCGTAGCCGATGGTGATATAAAGCATGCGGCGGCTCACCCAGCCCAGAGACAACAGGACGAGGCCCAGAGCCAGCAGCAGAAAAAATCTCCTGGTGAAGACAAATTTCAAAACCAGTAATCCTCATCGATGCTCCCGCGCGCAAGAGCGTGGAGCAGTTCTGTGACGTTTGAAAACCGGGCTATGGTGTAGACAGCGGCCTTGACCTGATAGGGCAGATAAAGCTCCGAGAGCGCGCTGCGGGCGGTCGTCCACACTTCTTCGTCCACTTCTTCGATGTTGAGCGACGTGGCGGGTCTTTCCGCAATCGAGTAAGCGAACGTGACCATGTGATAGACCGGCCCGGCGTGCGAAGCAGTGTTGATGTCGCGCAGAGGCACGAGACGCCGGGCATCGATTTCTACCCCGACCTCTTCCATCACCTCGCGCCGCGCAGTTTCTTTCAGGTCCGCGTCCTCGTCATCTTTTCTGCCGCCGGGAAAAACGAACGCGCCGGGATAATAACGAAAATGCGCGGGGCGGCGGCACAGGTACACCTCGATCCCCTCAGTGGTATCTCTCACGAACGCTACGGCTGCTGCTGGAATCGGCTTCATAAAACAGTGGTCGGTGGTCGGTGGTCAGAAGAAGAATGCGGAGTGCAGAGTGCGGAATGCGGAATAAATAGAAAATCCGGCTCAAAGCTATTCCGCATTCTACATTCCGCATTCTGCATTTTTCCTGCTCCCCTGCTCCCCTGCTCCCTTTCACCTCATCACCTCTTCACCTCTTCACCTCTGCTCTATCGAGGCACTTCAATGCCCGCTATAACTTCATCCAAAACCTGATCGGGAGTGCGGCCTTCGATTTCGGCTTCCGAGCGCAGGACTATGCGATGGCGCAGTACAGGCTTTGCGATTTCCTTCACATCGTCGGGAGTGACGAAGCTGCGGCCTCGCATCGCGGCAAGCGCCTTCGAGCACAAAAGCATGGCGACTGCGGCGCGAGGGCTTGCGCCCCACGAAATATTGAGCGCCGTGCGCGTGCCTCGCACGATGGAGACGATGTAAGATCGCACGCCTTCTTCAACTGTGATCTGACGGATGCGGGCGCGGCATTCGAGTATGGACGCCGGGTCCTGAGCGGGGCGGATGTCGAGGTCTTCGAGGCGACGGGCGTTGAATCCCGCGTTCCAGTTGGCGACGACCTGGCGCTCTTCCGTCTCTGCCGGGTAATCGACGAGTATCTTGAGCATGAAGCGGTCGAGTTGAGCTTCAGGCAGCGGGTATGTGCCTTCGTACTCGATGGGGTTCTGAGTTGCAAGCACGGTGAAGAGCGGAGAGAGCTTGTGCAGTTCGCCATCGATGGTGACCTGACGTTCTTCCATAGCTTCGAGCAGCGCGGCCTGAGTCTTGGGAGGCGTGCGATTTATCTCGTCAGCAAGCAGCAGGTCGGTGAACAGAGGCCCCTGACGAAGGGTGAAAGTGGAAGTCGCCATATTGAAGATATTGGTTCCGGTGACATCGGCGGGCATCAGGTCGGGGGTGAACTGAATTCGCCCGAAGTGAGCGCCTATGGCGCGGGCGAGAACTTTGACGAGCAGAGTTTTTGCAGTACCCGGCACACCTTCTATCAGCGCGTGGCCTTCAGTCAGCAGGGCGATGAGCACCTGATCGATTACGTGATCCTGTCCGACTATGGCTTTGCGCACTTCGTTTTTGAGACTTTCAACGACCGCGAGTACATGATCCGGCAAAAGAGTGATCCTCCGGCTGTGATTTGTGCTGCTTGCTTCGACAGACGAAAAAGAATAATGCGTTGCGCCTCTATGCGCAATGACAAGACGGGTACGGGCTACTGCGTCCAGTTCTCGACTCGAAGGTCAGGGATTTTCTGAAAGTCTTTGAGGTTGGCTGAAAGAAGGAGCGCGTCTTTTGAAATTGCTGTCGCAGCGATCTTCAAATCCATCGTTGCGACTCTGAGTTTCGATCTTCGAAGGCGATCAAACTGGACGGCGGCTTCTTCATCATAATCCAGCACGGTGATCTCATTGAAAAAAGAGAGCAGCGCGCGCAGTCGTTTATATACGACGATCTCCTGTTGAGCGTTATTAGAACGGGCGATGGGTAGTGGTGAAAAAGTAATGCTGAGGGATGATGAATAACCAATCGAGCTATAGCGAAAGGCCCTTTCACCGCCGAGACGCAGAGTGCGCAGAGACAGCGCAGAGAAGAAAGAAAACTCTGCGTTTCCTCTGCGGTCTCCGCGCCTCTGCTGTGAATTTGTCTCCATCGGTCGAGCCTTACCTTTTCATCACTACCCGGGCGATGAACGACATCCAGCCTCGCATCTGCTCTTCGAAACTGATTATCGTTGTGCAAACATCCTCAGAGGAAAATGATTGGAGTCGAGAAAAAGCAGGCTCACTTCTGCGCTGAATTGCGGTCAGATGGTCTGTGTCGAGTATGAGGATCATTCGCTGCGGCGAGAGACTGGGGGTCGCTGGGACTTGCGATACTTCCGCCCCGCTTCCACGATTTCGTCGAACACCGGATCGTCCTTAAAGGCCCCGGCCAGTCTTTCCCACCAGGGCTTCTGATCGGATTTCGATTTCCTGATCTGGCGCTTGAGCAAACGCACTTCGCGCTCCAGAGCTTCGATTCGCTTTTCGATATTGGCTGCGCTCATAATTCAAACCTACAGGAGTTGATTCCTCACGCATAGTAAAGTGATACTCGTGACCGGTCAAGCTTCAACACCATAGAAAAGAATCTGTCGAACTTTCAACGCGGGCGGTTGTACATAGCGTGAGAGCGCGCTCTTGAGATAAGGATGCACGAAGACGGCAACCTCAGCGAAACGGGCAATGCCCTGCATGCCCGGCTGCTCGGCAATGGCGATGAGAATATCAAGGCCGAGATTTCCGAGCTTTTCCTTCCGCTTCTTGTTGTAGCTTTGAGGCGCAGGTTTCCGAATCTCAAAGACCCGCACCTGGTCGATACTGCCGCAATCGACGCGCTGATGAGTTACCTGAGTCGGCCTGAAAAGTACGACCCCCGGCGCGGGAGTCTGATTGGATACCTGTATCTCAGCGGCTACAGCAGATTGCTCAACCTGCTGAGGCAGCACAGAAAGCTCGCCGATCTTCATCATCCTGCCGAAGAGATCGAAGCGGTTGCTGATGAAGGCAACCCTGAAATCCGATTACTGGAGGAAGATTCCATGTTGATGAAGAGGATGTATGCACTGGTGAGCGCGCCCGCCGACAGAGAGATGCTTTCGCTGATGATGGACGGAGTGCGAGACACTTCCGCTTACGCCGAGGCGCTCGGCATCGAGTACCTGCCCGCCGTAGAGCAGGCCATCATCGTGAAGCGGCACAAGGATCGGTTGAAAGCCGCGCTACGACGAGGCATGAATCGGGTTGTCCTCTTGTTGATGATTTTGATCGGCGCTATTCGCAATACGGCAAAAGCGGCAACAAAAAGTAGTCAGCCGATAACCGCGAGCCTTGCTGTCATGGCGTTTCTGTTTGCGGCAGGTGTTTATCAACCGCCGCCAAGGACACAGATGCAAGAACTCGCCTATGTATCGAACTATGTCGGCGGCTCGGTTTCAGTGATCGACACGGCAACAAACACTGTCGTGTCGACTCTGGGGGCCGCGCCCTTTCCCCTTGGTGTAGCGGTCAACTCAACTGGAACACGTCTGTACGTGGCCAATGCCAGCGCCAACAGATTGTCCGTGATCGACCCGGCGACGAACACGGTGGTCGCAACCATTGGAGTCGGGATCAATCCTCATGGGGTGGCGATCAATTCCGAAGGAAAGCGCGTCTATGTGGTTAACAACGGATCCAATACGGTCTCAGTGATAGACACAATGACTAATAGCGTGGTAGCTACAGTGGGAGTGGGAAACTACCCACAGTTTGGCATTGTGATCAACCCCGCGGGCACGCGCCTCTATGTGGTCAACTCTCGCTCTAACGACGTGTCAGTGATCGACACGACGACGAATACTGTAGTGGCCAGCATGCCCGTCGGAGTCAACCCCATCTACGCCGCCATCAATCCCGCGGGCACTCGGGTCTATGTGACCGCCGATCATAGTAACGATGTGTCGGTGATCGATACGACGACTAACACAGTTGTGGCCACTGTAGGGGTGGGAGTCGCGCCCCAAGGAGTAGCGGTCCACCCGTCCGGCGCGCGGGTGTACGTGGCCAACCATGGCTCGAATGATGTGTCGGTCATCGACACCGCGACGAACACGGTTATTGCAACTGCGGGAGTCGGAGATCAACCTGCTGGCGTGGCTATCAATTCAGCGGGCACACATGCCTATGTGGCCAACTACGCTTCCAACAATGTGTCAGTGATCGACACTGCCGCGAATACGGTAGTTGCGACCGTGCCGGTGGGAACGCAACCCATTACCGTTGCCTTCGCTGCCCGACCTCCCAACAGTGCGCCGGTAGCGAGTTGCCAGGATGTCATTGTCTCAGCCGGGTCGGACTGCTCGGCCTTTGCATCGATTGACAACGGCTCTTTCGATCCTGATGGCGATTCGATCACCCTTATTCAAGAGCCGCCCGGACCCTATCCGATTGGCATGACATCGGTGACGCTGACCGTGACCGACAGCGGGGGAGCTTCGAGCCAATGCATGGCGATAGTCACCGTCAATGACGATCAATCTCCATCCATCACCGATACGGCAGTAGATAAGCCGGCGCTCTGGCCGCCAAATCACAAGATGGTCGATGTCACAGTGAGCTACTCCTCATCGGACAACTGCGGAGCAATCACCTGTTGGCTCTCGGTCACAAGCAACGAGCCTGAAGATGGCACTGGCGACGGCGACACCGCGCCTGATTGGGAGGTCATCGATGCCCATCACGTGCGGCTCAGAGCAGAGCGAGCAGGCACAGGCAACGGGCGCATCTACACCATCACGATCACCTGCACTGACAGCACGGGCAATTCGTCAACGCAAACTGTCACTGTGAGCGTGCCGAAAAATCAGAGTTGAATGAGCCTGAACCTGATCGCCCCTGCATCAGATGTGCGGGGGCGATCTTTGTTCTGAACGCGAATTCACCGCCATAGCTGCGCCCGCCTAAGATAGGCGCGTCATCAAGGAGCGATCTTATGTCCGGCAGCATTTCACAACTCCCGACTGCTATCGAATCACTCGCGGGCAAGCCCGATGATCTCATCTGGCGATTGAGCGTCAGCCAGTACCACGAAATGATCCGCCTCGGTGGGCTCACCTCGGACGACACAGTAGAACT
>CAZPQE010000263.1:0-9393 GCA_964588615.1 uncultured Clostridia bacterium
CGACCGACCTGACGCGGGCCTATGGTGTTGAAGAAGCGAACCACTACGGTCGGAACCCGGAGATGGGTCCAGTAGGCGAGGGCGAGAAACTCATCGACCATCTTGCTCGAAGCGTAACTCCAGCGGGACTTGTTGGTCGGGCCCAGAAGCAAATCGCCGTCTTCGCAAAAGGGGATGGCGGCGCTCTTTCCATATACCTCGGAGGTGGAAGCGACGATTACTTTCTTCTTCTTCCTGGCAGCAGCATCAAGCACCGCGCGCGTGCCGTCCACGTTGTTGATTATCGTCGAGACCGGGTCTTCGACTATGTTGAAGACGCCGACGGTCGCAGCCAGGTGGAAGACGACATCGGCCACATCAACGAGTTCCGAGAGCGTCCCTCTCGCGTCCAGGCTCCCATGCACGAACTCAAGTCGCGGATCAGGTCGCAGGTGCGCGATGTTGTTTATGCTGCCCGAAGATAGATCATCGAGCATGAACACCTTCTGATCGAGTTTCAGGAGCGATTCCGCAAGATGCGAGCCGATGAATCCTGCGCCGCCAGTGATTAGAAATGTCGACATGGTCTTTTTCCTCCGAAAATGTACAGCAGGCTGGCAGCCTGCTGATGCTCTAAATTTTCCTTCTTTCAGGGCCTCAACTCTCTGGCTGACGGTCGTGCATCAGCGACTTCTCCGAAAGACATGATTGTGCGTCAAGGTTTGAAGAACCTGTGCCCCGCCGGATAATCCGATTCCAGAATTCTGGTCTTTTCAAAAGGATCATTGTAAATGACCTTGCCATTGGGATCGGGGATGGAATCACCAGGGGTACCCAGTTCGAGCACCCAGAATACTTTCAACGGCCTGCTGGTGAATGCCGAATTCCAGAAAGTTTTGACAGGCAGACCCCTCAAATCCATGCTGCGCGATTCTGTGCGCAGGCTGCCGGTTTCATAAGCGAAGTAAGGATATTCGTCCAGAAAGAACACCGCATCGGGGTGCGCCTTAAACAGTTCTCTCAGCTTGTTTCTCGAATTCTCCTTTGGCGAATATATCTGATAGCCGGGATAATCCGTCGCCAGAGAAGTGCTCATCATGCCTTCAGACTTCGAAGGGATGAAGCCCAGAGTATCCTGAATGAAATACTGGCTCCTGCCTGGAACCAGTCCCGCGAGCGGCGCATAAAGACATAACTGAATGGTGAAAAGAAGAACGAATCCTCTTGAAGCGAATCTCGTCATCCGGCTGGTCGCAGAAGAGTTGGCAAGCGCATAAAAAATCAGAGGGCAGCACAGCATGACAGGCTCATAGTACCTGGCGATGCCAAATAGCGCATTGGCCATCCTGAGCGTGCTTAAGAACAGAAAGATAACGAGAGATATCGGCAGAAGAGACAGACTCAAGGCGAGGTCTTGTTGATACTCTTTGCGGTTTTGCGCCGATCGCCTGAAAACGATCAGGGGCAGGACGAAAAGCAACACGACGGACGACATTCCGAATATCACCGATATCGGAAGCGAGTCCAGCCTGACCACTGCGCTGTAAATCGGCTTGAACCCGAATAACAGCATGGAAGTGATGCTGGAGCCCTCCACCATGCCTAATGCGAGCCCGATATATGAAGTCGCCGACGGGTCGCCGAAGGTCTCGGGCAGCACCGAATCATGTTGAGAATAGAGCTTGATGAAGATCATCGTGGGTACGATGATGGCCAGCGATGATATTGCAAATATCGAAGCCCTCTTGATCGCTGATTTGATGTCGGGAAAACTCACCTGCAGGAGTATGAGCAGGGCGGCGAGGCCGAGAAACGCGCTCGCATAGCGAAAAGAATATAAGCATCCGACAGCCAGGCCCGCCGCAGATGTGTAAACGAAGATGGAACCGGAGTCTCTGGATTTGAGGAGCCAGAGGATGATCGGAGGGATCAGAGCCCACAGGAATATGTCTGTTCCCTGCCAGAGCGGAGTTCTGAAAAGGGGCAAAAAGACGGGAATTATGTATTGAACAGGAATGCTCCTGCGGCCCCAGGTGAAAGATTTTGACATCAGGCGACTGGCAATGGCTGCCCAGCCAATCCATCCGATCAGAGTTACAACTCCATAAATCAGCTTGAGCGAAGCCAGTAGCGGTATGCCGAGTTTAAGAAGCCCCGCCACCATAAGCGAAAAAGCAGGCGGCCAGTGTGTGAGATAAATCGGATCAGGAGCGTTTGCGATGTCAGGAGACTCAGGTGAGGGGACATTGCCTGTCGTTATGCCCTGGCCGGCGGCCAGTCGCTCGGCAGCCTCCAGTTGCGAAGCCTGATCCTTTCCAACCTGAAATGGGGCCAGGAGCCTCGCTATGACGAGGATGGCCGCAAAGAGGATGAACAAGCCGAATACCCTGGAGTTGCTGCCATCCCTGACTTTCTCAGACAGGGACAGGTTTTCTTTTTCTTCAATCGAAGTAGAATCGCTGACCGCCTGAGAGTCGATGGTTGTCAGGGGCATTACAGGTTTACTCATAAATCTCACTTCAGTGCCTGACGCTTCGAGCGCGATCTATATACGCTCCAGGAGACGAAGCGCCGACGAATGGTAAATGACCAGGGTGTTATAAATCACCCACCCCAGGATGGCTATCAGCAGCGGCTTGTCGCGCACCAGCAGCCTGGACGGGTCGCCGCCGTTGGCCGGTTTCTGAATCAGGGCCAGATAGCGCAACAGCCCGTAGATGACGAAGACCGTTCCGTATATCAGCTTGTCGGTCCCGAATCGGGCCACAGTCTCAGGCGCTAGGGTGTAGAGCGCGTAGCAGACGACGGTCGCCCCGATCAGAATGGTGTTGACCTGTTCGAGGTAGGGAACGGTGTATTGATCGAAAACACAGCGATGCTCTGCGGCGTCGCCCGAAAGCAGCAGCAACTCCTGCCGCCGCTTTGCAAACGCCAGATAGAGAGCCAGCAGAAAAGCGCACACTACGAGCCAGTGTGTCGGCTCCACATCGACGGCTATCGCTCCGCCCGCGACTCGCAGCACGAATCCCGAAGCTATGATCATGGCATCGAGAACTATGGCTCGCTTGAAGAAGAAACAGTATCCGAGCATCAGCGCGCAGTATGTCGCAGCCAGCGCGATGAACTGCAAACCGAGTCTGCCTGCGACCAGAAAGGACGCCGCCCAGAGAACTACTGATCCAAGGAGGGCGGCCCCGACCGGCAGCGCGCCGGAAGCGACGGGCCGAAAACGCTTCTCAGGATGGGCGCGGTCGGCTGAAGCGTCAGCGACATCGTTGAGGATGTAAAGCGAGCCCGACATCAGGCAGAAGCTCAAACAGGCCAGCAGAGCCTGTCCTATGGCACTTGCATCTCCGAGCTTTTTGCCGAAAAGCAGCGGAGCCATCACGAACAGGTTCTTCACCCATTGATGCGGTCTCATCGTGACGAGAAGCAGCCGCAGCGCGCTTCTGCCTTTTGCGATTTCGACAGACGCTTCTTTCGATGTGATCGCCGATATTCTTTGCGCCATCAGACTCCTTTTCCGGCTCTGGCCTGCATCGCCGCGCTCGTCCCGGTCTCCCAGGGCAGGTGGCCGAATTTTCTGAACGCGGCCTTCTCCAGGAAATCGAAATAAAGATCGAAATGCGCTTCCCTCGACCACCATTTTATGAATGCGCGATATCCCTTCTCGCCCAGACTGTCGCGCAGTTTCGGCGAGGATAATCGGTCGATGGCCGTCAACAATTCTTCGTCCGTCCGGTAAGTGAAGCCGCCGCCGCTGTCTTCGACTACTTCGGGCAATGCTCCCAGGTCGTGAACTATAACGGGCGTTTTTCGCGCGAACGACTCTATGATTATCATCCCGAAGGTTTCATAAGTGATCGATGGAATTATCGAAGCCACAGCGTGGTGATAAAGCGCGCCCAGTTGGCGCTGAGGCAGCGCGCCGAGGAATTTTATGTTGGGATTTGAAGATGCCTGATTGCGCAACTCGGTTTCGTAATTTCCACGTCCTGCGACCAGAAGATCGAAGCCCTCGACCTTAGGCCATAGTCTTATGAGGTTCTGGAGACCCTTGATGGCTTCCAGCCTGCCCACGAAAAGAAAATATGGTTTTGCCTGCGGGCGCGGGGCGGGAGTTTGCCAGTCCTCATCGGCCTTATCGATGAAGTATGGAAGATGCGCCACCGGCTGAGGGAATCCCCGCTCGGCGTGCATGCGCGCGGTGAAGCGTGAGGGCGAAACGAACTGATCGACGTGGCTTGCGGCTTTCTCAAGAAGCCCCGTGTAACGCCATGCCTGGGGGGGGCGGCGGGCCTTGAGCACGCATCGGAAACATTCGGGAGTGTCGCACGGTTTGCTGTTGAATTTATAAAGCACATGCGTGGGACACACGAGCCAGTGCTCGTGCGTGGTGTAGATTTTTACCGGACGACCTTCGGCAGGAGAGAGCGTGAGAACCTGCGGGCCGAGCAGAGAAATATTGTGATAATGGATAACGTCCCAGGGCTTGCTGTCGAGGACTTCTCGAATAGTTTTTTGTTTGAGGAACGGCCTTCCGGTCTGCTGTGTCATCAGCGGAGAGAGCCACTTCAACCCGCTGCGCATTCCGTGAACGGTCACCTTCGAATGATCGGCGAATTTGATTTCAGGCTCCGAAGGATGCAGCAGATGATAGGAATCGACGCAGTGAATCACTTCGACGTTGTGACCGGCGTCGGCGAGGCCATGCGCCAGGCGGTAGATGTACATAGCATCGCCGCCGAAGCTGTAAGGCGGATAAAATGTTGTGAGGTGCAGAAAATTCAGCGGACGACTCATTGATTAACCACCCTCTGCATCAGATCGATCATTTGACGGGCAGCCGCTTCCCAGGTGAGTTGTCGCGCGGCGGCAATGCCACAATCGCGCATCTGCCGCCGCACATTTTCTGATTCCATCACGCGAATCAGAGCCTCTTCCAACTGACGGGGTGAAGACGGATCGATGAAAATGCCTCCGCCTCCCAGCAGCCCGGGCAGCGGGCTTCGATTCGTGGCAATCACCGGACAGCCGCAGGCAGCCGCCTCGACTGCCGGAAGCCCGAACCCTTCGATGAGTGAAGGCAAAACGAGCACGGTCGAAAGATTGAGCAGCGCCACCAGTTCTTCATCCTTCAGATATCCGGTGAAGACGACTCGATCCGTGATTTCAAGCTGCTCCGCCTTGTTTTTGATAGTTTCAAAATAGCTGTGAAAGATCTCTTTCTTATACTCGCCGACCATGACCAGTCGCGCGGTTGAATGCATCTGGCTGGAAGCGAGACGGGAAAAAACCTCGACGAGCATTTCCAGATTTTTATGCGGGCTGAATCCGCCGACATAAACTATGTTTTGCGCGCTTTCATTTATGCCAAGCGATCGGAGGCGCGGCGTTAGCTGTGGATTATCAAGCGCGCGAAAGACCGAATCGCTCGCTTCGCCGACGACGAAAACTTTTTCGGGCGCGATCCTGAATTGTTCAACTATGCCCTGCCGCGAATAGTCGGAAACTGTGATGATCGCGTCTGCCTGAAGGCGACCGATAGCCACTTTGGTTTTCCAGAACAATCGGGCGGCAGTCGTCGGCAGCGTCATCGAGGGATAGGTTTCCGCGATCACATCGTGAATCATCACAAGTTTCCGAGCGCGGCTCACGACCGGGACGTAGCTGTAAACCGTGGGGAAAAGCAAAACGTCGAAAGCGCGGTCGGACAGAGCTCGGCTCATGCGCCACATATCCTGAAAAGAGCGATGGCTGTTTGAAGAAGCGGCCAGGGCAGTCGGCGCTCCGGCTCGAATCAATCTTATGTCGGCTCGCCGGGGCAGCGTCTCCATATCTCGCTCGGAGTCGATGAACAGTGTGTAGCGATTCTGCATATCGAAATTGACCAGCGCGGTGAGCAAAGCTCTGGCGTGACGGCCATAGCCGCGCCCGTTATGCCAGCAGGTCGCATCGACTCCTATGTGCATCATCGTTTTCCCGACGCATACGACCCGGATTGTTGCCGGACAGCTTCGACGACTTCTCTTATCGCGCCGACGACGGCATCGGGTCGGTCAAGCTGTATGAAGTGGCCGCTGTTTTCCACGACTATATGTTTGCTGTCGGTGGTCAGTCGCGCGAGTTTTTCCTGCATCTCTCTGTGGGCCTGCGCTATCTGCCGGGCCCTTGCGTTTTGAGACTCCTGAAGGGAGGCCGACAGCACTATGACGGGCATCGCCTTCAGAGAAGCAGAAGAGCGTATCTGTTCGGCGCTGGCATTCAGATCGACGCGCTCAAAATTCTCCGTGTCCTCTTCGATGTAGCGTTCGCGCTCCGCTTCATCGAGCAGAGGCCGATATCGCTCGCGCTCATCTTCGTGAGTAGAGTCGACGAGCACCAGACCAGCCACTTCATCCGGGTATCGGCTGGCGTACAATCTCATGTTGAGTCCGCCGAAGGAGTGTCCGACCAGCACATAGGGAGGACGGACATCGGCCTTCCTGAGCAACGCGCGCAACTCTTCGACTATCTGCTCCGAGGTGCGAGGGCGAGGCCCGCGATCGCTCTCGCCCAGCCCTGCGCGGTCGTAAGTAATCACGCGGGCAAAGGCGGCGACCTCCGACGGCACGCTTCCCCAGGTCTTCATCGGCTGGCAGAGGCCCGCATCCATTACCACCGCAGGCCCTCCCTGCCCGCTGCTTTCGATGCGCAATCGATGGCCGCCGACATCGATCAGGCCGCCAGTCAGTATCTGCCAGCTTCGCTCAACTTTAATCAGGCCGCGACGGACGATCTTACGAGGCCCTGCCAGCAACATGAGCGATGCCGCCACAATGGCCACCACTAATGCTGCTATCGCAAATCGTCTGACTTTCATGCTGTTTTCAAACCCTCCTGCTGCCCGGAGAGAAATTCCCCGTACCACCCAATGGTTTCCAGCAGACCTTCTTCCTGACTGTATCGAGGATGCCAGTCGAGCATCTCTCTTGCCTTCGCGCAACTCAGATATTGTCTGGGGATTTCGAGGCTTGCTTCATTGAGTATTTCGGGGACGAGCCGCGTTTTGCTCATGAGTCGCAATACCTCGCCGACCAGATCGATTACCGACACGGGAGTCTCGGTCCCGAAATTAAACGCCTGGCCGAGGACGCGATCATCGGGCAGCCTTTCAGCAAGGTGCAGGTAAGCGGCGACCGCATCCCTGACATAGAAATAATCCCTGATGAATTTTCCATCGCTGCGAATGATCGGGTTCTCGTCCTGAAGCGCAGAGCGGATAGTGCCGGGTATCAGACGATTGAAATTGAGGTCTCCGCCTCCGTACAGATTTCCGCAGCGGGTGACGGCGACCGGAGTGCGATAGGTGTGGAAGTAGGACATGCATATCAGGTCGGCGCAGGATTTGGAAACGTCATAAGGGAAGCGCCCTTCAAGCGCCGTGTCTTCGGTATAAGGCAACCGGTCGTGTATGCCATAAGCCTTGTCGCTCGAAGCGACCACCACGCGCTCGACGAGACGCGGGCAGACACGGCAGGCTTCGAGCAGATTCCACGTGCCTCTGATGTTGGCTTCGAACGTCGATAGAGGCGAGCGCGAGGCCGTGCCTACTATGGTCTGCGCTCCGAGGTGAAACACCGTGTCGATTTCGTACTCGTTCAACGCCCGCAGCAAGACCTGATAGTCTTCCAGTTCGCCCCGGACGATGTTGACCTGCGAGAAGAGGTCTCGATCCATCAGCCTGCTGCGGGGAACCCAGTCGCGGACGAGGCAGACGACATTGGCGCTTCTGCGCACCAGTTCTTCGACCATCCAGCTTCCCAGCAGTCCGGTCGAACCGGTTACGAAGACATTGCGGTTTTTCCAGAAGTTCATTCCCATTTTTTCCAGGGCGCCGCTCCGCTGTTCCACATCGATTCCAGAAGATGCTTCTCGCGCAATGTATCCATCGGCTGCCAGAATCCCGCGTGGCGAAATGCCATAAGCTGACCATCGCGCGCCAGCCGCTCCAGCCCTTCGCGCTCAAGCACGGTCTGATCGTCTCTGAGGTAGTCGAAGACCGATGGCTCGAAGACGAAGAACCCTCCGTTAATCCACCCTTCGCCGACCTGTGGTTTTTCAGAGAACTCGCGCACGCTGTCGCCGTCCAGAGAAAGCGCGCCAAAGCGAGAGGGCGGACGGACGGCAGTAACGGTGGCGAGTCTTTTGTGCGAGAGGTGAAATGCCACAAGGGCGGCGATATCAACATCGCTCAACCCATCGCCGTAGGTGACCATGAAAGTTTCCTGACCAACCCATTTTCTCAGGCGGAGTATGCGGCCTCCGGTCATGGTGTTGAGACCGGTGTCGATGACGCCGACTTTCCAATCGATGCCGTTGTTGTTGACCACCTGACGAGAGCCGCTTTTGAGATCGAGAAAATAATCGCTGCTGTGAATGAAATAATTGTGGAAATACTCCTTGATCATTTCGCCTTTGTAGCCGCAGGCGATGAGAAAATCTTTATAGCCGCAGCGGGCATAACTTTTCATGATATGCCACAGCATGGGCTTGCCGCCGATTTCGACCATGGGTTTGGGGCGCATAGTTGTTTCTTCGGCCAGGCGCGTGCCAAGACCGCCCGCCAGAATTACGACTTGCATAATCAGCACACCCTCGGTTCAGGGATGGGGATGATGAAGCGACCGCCGCGATTGCGATACTCCTGCTGCTGCTCGATGATCTCCTGCGCGAAATTCCACGCCAGTATCATCACGTAATCCGGTTGCCGTTTGAGAAGAGTCGAGACGGGCAGAACGGGGATATGCATTCCGGGAGTGAAAAGTCCGACCTTCATCGGGTTCTTATCGACCGTGTAAGCGATGAGGCTCGCGTCTACGCGGCAGTAGTTGAGCAAGGTGTTGCCTTTGGCCGGAGCTCCGTAGGCCGCAACCGTCCTGCCTTCCCGTTTCAGGGATGCGAGCAGGTCGATAATCGCTTCTCGATTCTTCGACACCGCAGCGGCGAAACGCTCGTATCGACTGAGTGAAGTCAGTCCTGCGTCGCGTTCTTCTTCGGCCCACTTCAGAACTTCTTTCGAATGATGACCGTAATCTTCCGACCTCCCCGCGTAAACGCGAAGCGAGCCTCCATGCACCTCGACGTGATCGATCCTGATGACGGAAAGACCGGCCGCATCGCACAGGCGAATGATGGAGTTGACCGAAAAATAGCACAGATGCTCATGGTAGATGGTGTCGTATTCCAGTTTGTCGAGCAGGTCGCCTAGATAAGGAACCTCGACTATCACGAGCCCTTTCTGGTCGAGCAAACCTTTGCAGCCGCGCAGAAAATCCTGAGTGTCATCGACGTGGGCCAGCACGTTGTTGCCGATGACTGCTCTCGCCTGTCCATGCGATTGACGAACGATCTGCGCGGTCGATGAATTGAAAA
>CAZPQE010000264.1:0-9326 GCA_964588615.1 uncultured Clostridia bacterium
CATCGCCGGGCGCTCTGGATGCTCAATGCTGCGCGCCTGACGCCTGCCATGATCCACCTTCGCAGCGCATGGACTACAGTCCGATTCACTCGACGGGTCAGAGATGCTGACGCAGTGATCGTTATCAAGTCATTTCTTGATGATGAATGGAGGAGCGTGTTACGAGCGAATGCCAGGCGGGTGATTTATGATTTTGACGACGCCGTATGGATGAACGACGAGCGGGGATTTGTCGAAATGATGGGGCTATCTGATGCCGTCGTCGCAGGCAATGGGTTCCTCGCCGCGCATGCGTCGAAGTTTCATCAGCGGGTTTCCGTCATTCCCACAGGCGTCCGCCTCGATCGGTATGAAACGCGATCTGGTCGCCGCAAGCCTGATGACAGGTGTGTGATAGGATGGGTGGGAAGCCCTTCTACGGTCGGCTATCTCGAAATGCTCGTCTCTCCGCTTGCCGCGCTGGGAGAGGAATTGAACATAACGCTTCGAGTGGTCGGCGCAGGCGCGTCTGCGCTGCCTCAGTTTCACAACGTGAAAGTCGAGTCGCATCCCTCCATTCCTTACGACCCGGTGAGGTTCGTGCCCGGTTTCGACATAGGAGTAATGCCGCTCGCCGACACCGATTGGGAGCGGGGGAAATGCGGGGCGAAGCTGCTCGAATACATGGCTGCCGCTGTCCCGGCGATCTCAAGCGCAGTGGGTGAAAATGTTCGCATAGTCAAAGAAGGAGTGACAGGGATGCTCGCCCGAACTGAGCAGGAGTGGGTCAGCGCGCTCCGTCGGCTTGCAGGCGACTCGGACCTGCGGCAGCGAATGGGAGAAGCGGCCCGCGAGAATGTTCGCCGCAACTACGGCTCTGAGGTAATAGCTTCGATGTGGCGCGAGCGCATCGCCGACCTGAATTGATGCGGTTCACATGAGCGATAAGAGATTTTCCCCGCGCCTTTGGGTCATCACTGAATGCTATCCGCGACCGGGCGCGATGCGTCATTGCGCTTTCGTCCATCGTCAGATGGTCGGCCTCAGCGAGGCTGGCTGGGATGTGAGAGTGCTCATTCCCAATGGATGGTCCCCGCCCCTCCTATGGGTTGTGGCGCGGACATGGCGCGTTGCGCGCGGCCAGCGCATCCCTGAGGGCTGGAGCGTCGATGGAATTCCGGTGACGGATTTGACATATCAGAACCGGTTTCCCAGCCGTTTGTGCCGTCCCCGCGACGCCCAATCGAGGATGGCCATCGCGCTCGCAGAGCATCTGAAGAAAGTCGATGCGCGACCGGAACGCGATCTGTTGCTCGTTCACTTCGCTCTGCCATACGGTACGGTTGCGCGCCGCGCGGCCCGATCGGTGGGCATTCCTTACACAATCTATTTTCGCGGCGACGACGTGTGGATAGACCCTCACCGCGATGGCGCAAAGCGCATGACTGGATTTGTCGAGAGCGTGAGCGATGCCGACCTTGTGCTGGCCGTTTCGCAATCGCTCATCGATGAGGCTGCGAGACTCACGGGCAAGCCATTTGGCCGCGCGGCGGTCGTGCATAATGGAATCGATCTCGAACGCTTTCAACCGGCGGTTTCTTACGACGAGCGCCAGAGGTTGCGAAACGCCCTTATGATTTCACCCGACGAAGTGGCCGTTCTTTGCGTCGGCGATGCGCTCAACAGGAAGGGATGGATCGAGATTCTCGATGCGCTCGGCAGCATGCGGAACCCTTCAATCGTGCTGGTGGCAGTCGATGGGGGAGGGAAAGAAGAAGTCGATATATGCGCCGAGGCGGCGCGACGCGCTCCGTCCGTTCGACTTCGCTATTTTCGAAACCTGGATGCGGAACATCTGGCCGACATTTATCGCGCCACAGACATTTTCTGCCTGCTGTCGCACTGGGAAGGGCTTTCGAACGCGGTGCTTGAAGCGATGGCTTCAGGGCTTGCAGTAGTGACGACGGCTGTGGCCGGGCATCCTGAAATCATCTCTGACGGCATTGAGGGATTTCTGGTTCCCCCCAGGTCGGCTGAAGCAGCAAAATATGCTATTGTGCGCCTTGTCGATGCGCCCAGTCTGCGCGAGAGGGTCGGCGCGGCTGCGCGCCGGAGAGCAGAATTGATAGGCGACGCGCGCAAAAACGGAGAGCGACTGGCCGGGCTGCTTGGCGGTCTTCTGCGCGATGGCGAGGATTCACATGCGCGGAGAAATATGTAATCTCCTGTTTGGGCGCGGTGAGTAAAGGCGCTGTTTGTTTCGAAACGACCTCTGTCGTAGCAAAGCGTTATGGATTCCGGTTCAGGTCGAGCGGGGAAGCGATTCAGGGCGGAAAGAGAATTCGGCCTTTCAGTCGGAGGTCTCCTGGTTTTGTTGGGGGGCTGGTGGCTCTGGCGCGGGAAGTTTGGTTCGATGGCCTTGACCCCTCTTGTCGTCGGCGCGGTCATGGCGCTTCTAGGCATCACGTTTCCGAATGCGCTCACTTATCCGAATCGCGGGTGGATGTGGCTGGCCGGGGCGCTTTCTTTCATTTCAACTCGCGTCATTCTTGCGACAGTATTTTTCCTCATCGTCACGCCCATAGGCATCGTCAAAAGGATTACAGGGTGGGATCCCCTGCATCGCCGCGCTGCGAGATCAGAGTCTTACTGGCAGCCCTACTCGGAGCGTCAGCGCGACGCGCGCCATTATGAAAAAATGTTTTAGAGGTTGTCATGTCGAAGATTCAGGTTTTAAGCGAGTTCTGGCAATTCCTGAAATACAATAAAAAATACTGGCTCGCGCCCATCATCATCGTGCTCGTCCTGGTCGGGTTCCTGCTGGTTCTGGCCAAGAGCTCGGCCCTCGCGCCATTCATCTATACCTTGTTTTGAAGAGGCTGACGTGACGACGATACTCGGCATATCGGCTTTTTATCACGACTCGGCTGCCTGCCTGCTCAG
Organism: uncultured Clostridia bacterium; assembly: GCA_964588615.1. GTDB lineage: Bacteria > Acidobacteriota > Blastocatellia > UBA7656 > UBA7656 > UBA7656. The sequence goes on from CAZPQE010000264.1 coordinate 2,923, forward strand.
AGACGGCGAGATCATAGCCGCCGCGCAGGAAGAGCGATTCACTCGCGTCAAGCACGACCATCGCTTCCCCCTGCACGCCGTCCGCTATTGCCTCGCTGAGGCGGGAATCGGGGCAGGCGAACTCGATTACGTAGGCTTTTATGACAAGCCTCTTTTGAAATTCGACCGCCTGCTTGAAACCTACCTCGATTACGCTCCTGCCGGGTTTCCTTCCTTCCTCAAGGCGATGCCGCTGTGGATGAAGGAAAAACTCTGGATGCCTGAACTCATCCGCACAGAGATGGCAAAGGCCGAAGGCATCGAAGACGAACGCGACGCCAAAAAGCGCGGAAAGAATTTCAAGTGGAAACTCCTCTTCGGAGACCATCACGAAAGCCACGCTGCCTCGGCGTTTTATCCTTCGCCTTTCGAGGAAGCCGCCATCCTGACTATGGACGGCGTGGGCGAATGGGCCACAAGCTCTATCGGGGTGGGGCGCGGCAACGAGATCGAGATGCTAAAAGAGTTGCGCTTCCCCGACAGCCTCGGACTTCTCTACAGCGCGTTCACTTACTACACAGGATTCAAAGTCAACAGCGGCGAGTACAAAGTCATGGGGCTGGCTCCTTATGGAGAGCCTGAGTATGTCGATTTGATAAAAGAGAAACTCGTCGAGATTCGCGAAGACGGAAGCCTGCGGATGAATCACGAATACTTCGGTTACTCGCAGGGATTGAGGATGACCAATCGGGCGTTTGCGCGATTGCTGGGCGGCCCTCCTCGCGAGATGGAATCCCCGTTGACGCAAAGAGAGATGGATCTGGCCCGTTCGATTCAGGCGATCACCGAGGAAGTGATGCTCAGGATGGCGCGATTCGCGCGGAGCGAAACAGGGATGAAACGTCTGTGCATGGCTGGAGGAGTCGCGCTCAACTGCGTGGGCAATGGCCTGATACTTCGCGAAAAAATTTTCGATGATCTGTGGATTCAACCCGCGGCAGGAGACGCGGGCGGCGCGGTCGGAGTGGCGATGGCTATCAATCATCGCTATCTCGGAGAGCCGCGAGTGAGCGCGGAAAGCGCGGGCGCGTGGGTCTCTCCCTGTCTGGGAAACGGGTTTCCGCCGCCTTACGCGGACGCGATGAAAGGGGCGCTGCTCGGCCCTCGCGACACGGAAGAAAAAATTCTTGAGTTCCTTGAGTCGCAAAATCTGCCATACAAAAAATACCGGCGCGAAGATTTGGCTGAATGTGTGGCGGAGCTTCTGGCATCGGAGAAAATCATAGGTCTTCATCAGGGGCGTATGGAATTCGGGCCTCGCGCTCTGGGCGCGCGCTCTATCATAGGCGATGCGCGCTCACCAAGGATGCAGTCGGTGATGAACCTCAAAATCAAGTACCGCGAGAGCTTTCGCCCGTTTGCGCCATCAGTTTTGCGCGAGCAGGTGAGCGATTGGTTCGAACTCGACGCCGACAGCCCTTACATGCTTTTAGTCGCCGATGTCGTCGCGAGTCGCCGCCGTGAGATGACCGACGAAGAACATGCTTTGTGGGGCATAGAAAAGCTCAACGTCTCGCGGTCAGAGATACCTGCGGTCACGCATGTCGATTATTCGGCGCGGGTTCAGACCGTCAGGCGCGAAACGAACCCGCTCTACTACGATATCATTCATGCTTTTTACCGAAAGACGGGCTGCCCGGTGATCGTCAACACCTCGTTCAACGTCCGCGGCGAGCCGATAGTCTGTTCGATGGAAGACAGCTATCGTTGCTTTATGCGAACCGAGATGGATTATCTGGTGCTTGAAAATTTCATACTCGATAAAACCGTTCAGCCCCCGTTTGAAGATTCTGAAGACTGGCGAAAGGAATTTGCTCTGGATTGATTTTCATCGCCCCTCAAGCTTTCATTCTGAATCTCAGGATCAACTGTGTGCGGAATACTTGGTGTTTTGAGCGATTCGACCCGACCGGGCGATGAACATTTCTGCGCGAGCCTGACCCTTCTTGCTCATCGCGGGCCTGACGGGGAAGGAGTGTGGAGGAGACCATCTGACCGCCCTCCATTCGTCGCGCTCGGCCACCGAAGGCTTGCCATCATCGATCTTTCGGATGCCGCTGCGCAGCCTATGTCCAGCGATGACCGGTCGCTTCATATTACCTACAACGGCGAAATCTATAACTACGTCGAGTTGATGACGGAGCTTGAATCGCTGGGCCACCGGTTTCGCTCGCGCAGCGACACCGAAGTAATCCTTCGCGCTTATGAGCAATGGGGCGAAGCGTGCCTTGATCGCTTCAACGGGATGTTCGCTTTCGCGATCTGGGACGAGCGAAAGCGAGAGCTTTTCGCAGCCCGCGATAGGTTTGGAGAAAAACCTTTTCATTACTGGTGGAATCCTCAGAACGGATTCTTCGCATTCGCTTCGGAGATCAAATCGCTGCTTGCGCTGGCCGAGATCGATGATTCGATTGACGACCGCGCTTTGTATCGCTTCATCAACTTTCAGGAGTTTGCGGGCTCGGAGCAGACCTTCTGGCGCGGAATAAAACGACTCCCACACGCGCATTATCTGAAACTGCGATGGCCGGGCGACGGTTTCGATCTGACCGTCCGACGCTACTGGGACATCGATCTCGAACGGACTGAAAACATATCCGTCAAGAAAGCCGCTTTCCGCTTTCAGGAGCTTTTGGCCGACAGCGTCCGGTTGCGCCTGCGCTCGGATGTCCCTGTAGGCAGCAGTCTCTCGGGCGGACTGGATTCTTCGGCAGTCGTCTGCCAGATTCACGCGCTCGGCGCTGCCGGAGGGCAGAAGACTTTTTCGGCGCGAATGGAAGACCCTTTGCTCGACGAAGGCAGCCACATCACTGCCGTGCTCGCTCAGACAGGGGTTGAAGGCCACGAGGTCTGGCCTTCCGCGCGCGAATTTGAGAAAGTTTTTTCGAAGCTGTGTTATCACCAGGAAGAGCCCTTTCTCTCGACCAGCCAGTTTGCTCAATACCTGGTGATGAGACTCGCTGCCGAAAACAAAGTGACGGTGCTTCTCGATGGACAGGGCGCGGACGAGATGCTGGCCGGTTACACGCCTTATTTCATCACCCGCTACAGCGATATGGCCGAAAAGTGGCGCCTGTTTGCTCTGTGGAGAGAGTGGCGCGGATTCAAGGCGCGTCACCATAGCGGGTTTCCTCTCTCATTGAAGATGATTGCCGCTCGCGTCTCGCCGGGCGCTTATCGTCTCGTGCGAGGACGGGAGAACGGATCGCCGTCGGGCGGATGGTCGGAAATGACCCGATGGTGGAGCAAGGAATGGCTCGATCAATTTGCAGACGAGCGGCCCGCATCACTCCCTGAGTCGAAAAGAGATTTGCTCACCAGGAAACTTTATCAGGACACTATGGGCGGCGAGTTGCAGGGACTCCTTCGATACGGCGACCGCAATTCGATGGCGTGGTCACGCGAGTTGCGCCAGCCTTTTCTGGACCATCGTCTTGCAGAGTTCCTATTCGCGCTTCCGCCTGAGCATAAACTCTTCAGAGGTGAGACCAAAGTAGTGATGCGCGAGGCAGTAGGCAATCTCATTCCGCAAAGCGTAGCGCAAAGGCAGGACAAGCTGGGCTATCAGGCCCCGCTCGCCAAGTGGCTCGAAGGGCCACTTGAAGGATGGGCGTCGGAGAGGCTCGAACTTGCAGCCAGAGAGTTTTCAGGACGGATGATTCCAGATGCGCGCCAGCGTTTCAATCGACTCGCAAGGCCGGCCAGTAAGGCCGACTGGTGGGCGATCTTTTCTATTCTGACGGCTTCCGAGGCATTGGCGCAGTTGCGAAGGGCAGCGGTCAGAAGTTAAGCGGCGATGGCAAGTGATGGCCGGCGAGTAAAACGATGTGCGGAATCTTTGGCCTGATAGACAACAAGTCGAATGGAGGGGCGACTGCGCCGCTGATTGAAGCGATGCGCCTGGTTCGCCATCGCGGGCCTGATGACGAGGGCTACCTGCTGTGGGCTGGAGACGGGCCTGTTGTGTATGCGGGAGCGGAGACGAATACGGCTTCGCGCCAGTATCATAATCTGATCGATCTGCCTGATGATGCGCGCTGGCGTGCAGCGTTGGGCCATCGCAGGCTTTCGATCATCGATCTTTCACCCGCCGCCCATCAGCCGATGGTAGACCCTAGGACGGGACGGGCCGTCGTCTACAACGGAGAGATTTACAACTACCTGGAGCTTCGTCGGGAACTCGCGCATCGCGGCCATCCCTTCAGGTCTCACTCTGACACTGAGGTCATACTCGCTGCCTGGGACCAATGGGGCCCTGAGTGCCTCGACCGTTTCAATGGCATGTTCGCCTTCCTGCTGCTCGACCCGCGAACCAGTCGTCTTCACGCGGTGCGTGACCGCTTCGGCGTAAAGCCTCTTTACTGGGCGCGCATCGGCGCATCAATCGTTTTTGCGTCCGAGATAAAACAGATTCGAGCATTTCCAGGCTTTGTGCCGCGCCTCAACACAAGCGCCGTCCGAGATTACCTCGCCGACGGGCTACTCGATCACACGCGCTGCACGTTTGACGAAGGGATCGAGCAATTGCTCGGCGGCGAGCGGGCAATCGTAAGACTGGACTGCGACAATCCAGGCGTTGAGATCGTCAGGTGGTATGAACTGAAAGCCGAGACTTGGCGTGGAACGGATGAGGGTGCCGCCGTCAGGTTTGAGGAACTGCTTTCCGACAGCGTCCGGGTTCGTCTGCGCTCGGATGTGCCGGTCGGTTCGTGCCTTTCGGGAGGTTTGGATTCTTCTTCGATAGTGTGTCTCGCCCATCGCGCGCTCAAGGAGCAGGGCGGTCAGGCTCGACAGGTGACGGTCACTGCGTGCTTTGAGGACGAGCGGTTCGATGAATGGAGATACGCGGAGAAAGTGATCGCTCAGACTGAGGCGATAGCAGTCCGCGTTTGGCCTTCATTCGAGCAGCTTGAGCAGGAATGGGATCGATTCCTCTGGCAGATGGACGAGCCCTGCGGCTCGACTAGTCAGTTCAGCCAGTGGCGCGTATTCGATGGGGCGGCGGGCGCCGGGTTGAAAGTGATGCTTGACGGCCAAGGCAGCGACGAGCAGCTTGCAGGATATTCCGGGGGAACTCCCATCGCGCTGTTGACGGGATTGCTCAGTCGCCGGACGGTCGGATCGTTTGTAGGAGAAGTGATGGCGATGCGACGTGCGCGTGGACGCTTGCCTCTGGCTGAGATGGCGCTCGCCGCGCGAAACATTTTTCCCCCGCTCACTTCACTGCTTCCGGCAAGGCTTCGCAACGGCAACTCGAAACCCGACTGGCTGCGCCTGGATGCGCCGCCGCTGACAAGTAGAAAGGCCGGGGCCCTTTGTGACGCCCTCCGCCAACAGACGCTTTCAACTTCGCTTCCGGCCCTGCTTCGCTATGAAGACCGCAACTCGATGGCGTGGTCTGTCGAATCAAGGGTGCCGTTTCTCGATTACCGGCTTGTGGAGTTCCTTGCGGGACTGCCTGATCACCTGAAGCTGCATCGGACGATCACGAAGGTCGTGCTCAGAGAAGGGATGAGGGGAATCATTCCTGAAGATATACGGCAGAGGCGCGACAAGATGGGTTTCGTCACTCCCGAAGAGGTATGGCTGCGCGAAACCGCCCCCACGTGGTTTCGACGAAACATCGAGGCATCTCTCAGGGCTGCTCCTCATATTTTTGATGCGGAGCGAGTCCGACGAATGCTCGAAGATATGATTTCCGGGAGAGCGGGTTTTACATTCGCGCCGTGGCGGATCGCCTGTCTGGGAAGATGGCTTTCGATCTCTGCCGGCCGAGCAGGCGACTCTGATGCGAGTGTCAGGAATTGAGCCCATCAGCGACGGCGAAGCGAAAGCCTCCAATCACGAGCATGAAAGTTTTTTTCATCGTTGTGAACGAAATGATGACGGGAGTGATCCCTTCGCAGATCATCGCTCCCGCGCGCGCATATTCGTCCATATTGACCGATCTATCGATTTCGATAGTGTTCCTCGAACCTGCCCGCGTCGCGCTTGGGCGCAAGGCCCGCGCCCGCATCAGAGAATTGCGCGCCTTATGGCCCGAAGGAAAGATGCACCTGCTGCCTTATGCAGGTCGGCTGGGTGAATTCGCCCCGGCCATCTCTCTGGGTGGGTTTCTCAGAGCTCGCAGAAGGCGGTTTACTCTTCATTGTCGCGGACCGGAAGCGACTATTCAGGCGGCGCGCGCAGCCAGTCGCCCAGGTCGGCGTATCGTTTTCGATTCGCGCGGAGCGAGCGATCATGAGGCCGCCCTGCGACTCAAGGTGAAAGGACTCGACACCGGCAGAGAGAGCATCGAGCAGACATCGAACAAGGGGCTTGATCTTGATCGAATGGCCGTTGAGTGCGCCGATGCGATAACGGCC
>CAZPQE010000265.1:0-9318 GCA_964588615.1 uncultured Clostridia bacterium
TTCTATTTCGTATCCGGTCACGCGCTGGCGTTTCTTCTCAAGTATGGAAACGATTGCCGCGCCCGCGCAGCCGCCAAGCGAAATCAACCGCACCTCCATAGGAGTGGGGGCTGCGGGGTTCTGGCCCGCAAAACTCGTCACCACCGCGTGGCCCGTTTGCGAGAAGCCGATGAAAGCCTCATCGCCCGCGTAACGGAGGCGGGCTGTCTTGATTTCAGTCTTCGAGCGCGGATCAGGTTGAAGGTCTGTCATAGCTGTTCGCCGTCGTCCTTTCACGCGCAGTAGAGAAATATTCAGTCGCGCGCCCCGGAGCGTGGAATCATAGCACCTGAAAATCAGTCCCGGAAGGGGAACTCATTTCTTTGTGTCGGGCGGAGTGAACGAATCGCGCTGCCACACCGATTCGTCGGTGTACTCGATACGATTGATGATGATGCTTTCCTTGAACTGAGGCCCGTCCTTTTTATCGGCGGCGCTCACTGTCCTTGTGGGCGGAGAGAGCGTAAGCTGTGAAAGTTCCTTCTTTTTGCCCGCGCCGATTTTTTCGCGGCTGTGAAACTGATGGCGGTCCAATTCCGCGCCGGTTTCCGTGTCGGAGAATACATAATCCCAGTAGACGGCCTTGATGGTTTTGCTGCCTTTGTTCTCGAAGGTCGCTTTGTAGAGGTATCCGTCTGTTCGCTCTGAGGCGGGCAGACTGAGAGGGTCATCGCGGCGCTGGCGTTCATAATCGCTCGCATCGGCGGGGCTGCGCCGGGAGTCTCTGATTATCTGTTCCAGTCGTCTGTCCTGTTCTATCTTCTTGTCTATGCCCTCAACCTCGTCGTCACTATCGGGAGCCTGACTGCTGGCATCTTTTTTCTTGCTCGTTTTGCTCCAACTCGATTTGATTACCACGAGGTCAGGCGGATCATTGGAATCTGCTGCGACAGGGGCGATTGAAAGAAAAAGAAGAAGCAAAGATGCGACTGAAAAAAATCTCACGGCTGACACCTCCGGGTTTCGTCAGGCTGAAGCGCGTGAGGGATTATACACCAGAGAAAAAAACGGCGCAGGTCAGTCCTGCGCCGGAAGGGGGTTCATCCAGGAGATGCTTACAGACAGATTATTATTGGGGGGCGCCCGCCTCCTTCTTGATTGCCGCGACGAAAGACTCGCGCGCCTGAGCGCGGGCTTCGATGGTGGGCAGGTGTTTGGTGAGGGCTTGTTCTATTTCTGTTTGCGTAACGCTTGCGCTCTTTGCATCCGCGTCGAGCCGTTTCCAGGGGGCTGCCTGGCCGTAGGCGTAATCGCCGAATACGAGCACCGGAGTGCCGTGAGCCAGAACCGAGCCTCTATTGGACATCCTGAACTGATCGGCCCAGCCGTACATCCATTGCGCGTCAGCTTCGAGCAATCTCACGCACCCGTGACTTGCGGGATAACCCGGCAGATCGTACTGATGAAAAGCTATGCCTTCGATCATATCGAGGTTGAAATACCAAGGCAGCACCCACGCGGGATTGACGCTGCTGCGGGTGGATTTTTTCCGCCAGTTCGTAGAGTAGAGTTTGGCGGGCGTGGGGGTGGCTTTCTTTCCTGTGCTGGTCGGTCCCCAGTAAATCAGGCGGCCCTGCTCGTAAGCGCCGAATGCCTGCACGCGGCGCGATACCAGCACGAGTTTGTCAATCGATTCGGCGATCTTCAATTCTTTCGGAAACGGGGAGGCTTCGAGAAATTCGATTTTCGTTTCCGGCACAAATAAAGTTGTGCCTTTGCCAACGTGTTTGCGATCCAATCGGTTTATTTTTAAGATGGCGCTGAATCCGTCTTCACCCATCTTCGCTTTCAATTCCGCGAGCGTTTTTGCGCTCTCCACCTTGAGGGCAGAATAGCGAATCGAAACCTCTGCTGGTTTATTGGCGGCGGGAAGGGATTCGTCTTTATTGGAATTTTCTTCCTCGACCTTAGGCATGGTCTCGCTCGAAAGCAACGGGTTTTGCGTCGGGTAAATTCCTTTCATCCAGTACCCGGTCGTCATGGTCATTGCGGCCAGGGCCAGAAAGCCGAGAGGCATCATTTTCTGCTTTATAGCTTGTTCCGTCATCGCCCGCCTTAGATGTAAAGTTTGAATCGGGGTTGCTTTGTCTGAAGGCAGAAGAAAATAATGTGTTTCGGTTCGATCTCGAAATCACATCCGACGGGGCGGGGAGGGAAGGCTGAGGTGATCGTATCATTGCATCTGCCCAAGACGGCGGGGACGAGTTTCGCCGAAGCTCTTAGCTGCCATTTCGGAGACAGGCTGCTGTTGGATTACACTTACGGCGCAAGGCAGGTTTCGGCCTTTGTAAGGCATAGCTCCCTGGTGCTTCAATGCGCCCTCAATAAGACCGAGTTGCCTGTTCCACGAACCAATGTCAACGAAGGCCGGGGACGGAACGTTTATGTCACTGACCCGGAGCTAAGAGCGAGGATTGCCGGCTTTCATCCCGGGGACATGGATTTATACAACAGGGCGCTTGCAAGGCGGGCGAGCGAGGGGCGCGGCAGTGTGGGATGATGCGGCGCAGGTCATGCGAAAAAAACTCAGACACATCGCTCGGATTCTGATCTGCACGGCGACAAGCCTGGCGCTTGCCTCGCTCTCGGTTGCGGGACGAGAAGCCGACTGGTCAAGGAAACTCGACAGCCGCATTCGGTTTTATCAGATGACCGAACTGGCTATCATCCTCCTCGCAACCGAACAATCGCTCTACGGAATCGAGAGCGACTCCGGCGATATCCTTTGGCGCAGGAAGAACCTCAAGCTCGATGAAACCGATGTCGCACCGGTTTCCGGGACAGATATTCTCCTGCTGAGTTTGCAGAAAGACGACCGCACCCGGCTCGAAGCCATCGATATCTTTACAGGCGACACGCTCTGGCGCAGTGAACGAGTGCGCGGAGCGCCTATGCAGATGGCCATCGATCTGGAAAATAATCTGCTGGCTGTGGCCATGGTTCGAGACTCAAGAGGCCGCGCAGACAGCGCGGTCAAGCGCCGCGCAGAAGTCTACGGGTTCGACCTGCGCCGGGGAGAAGAATTCTGGAAGCATGAGACCGACGAAATCGAAATGATGCCTGTCATTTGGAATCAGAGCGATGATGATGAGGTCGACTACACGCTGGACAATTATCACCCGCCGATGTTTCTTGATGGCCGACTCTATCTCTTTTATGAGGGCGTGGCATTGCTTGACGCCCGCACAGGCCGTCAGCATACACGCGAGCGGTTTCGCATAAACGAAGAGGGACTCGCGCTCACCGAAGCCGATCCTGTATTCGATGACCGCTTCATTTACACTTCGGGGCGAGGGCGGGTGCGCGCCATCTCGCGCCAGACCAGTCGCGTCGAATGGGAGGCCAGAGACCTCGGCCTGACGCCTGAGATCATATTATCCGGCAGCGTCCTCTACGTCAGAACAGGCGGGCAGTTCACTCGCATAAGAGATGGAGAAGTCGAGCAGCGAGGGCCTTATGGCGTGAGCGCAATCGAGGCGCTGACCGGAAAAATCCTCTGGCGCTACAAGGGGGCTGACAAGGGGATAACCAATATCGCAACGCGGGATTTTTCAAAGATACTCATAGCCGACCGTGATGACCTCATCGTGATAGACGGGCAGTCGGGCAGGCGCGAAGCCCGTCTGTCGCATCGCGTCAGGGATGCTTCCTTCGTTCTGGTCAACGACCGGGGCCAGGCGGTAGTCGGCGGAACCAGCGAGATAGCCTCCTTCGATACCTTTTTGGGCAAAGAGGTCTGGCGCGCAAGACACAGCCCGCCGGGTCGGGGCGTCTTTCGCACTGTCGCGGCGGTGGCCCTGCGCGCGGCGTCGCTCTATTTCCGGTATGGCAATGCGGGGATGGCAGTCCTCAGAGGTATGAAGGTAGCTCGCGCCGCAAGCGCGCTTAGGTGGAGCGGGCTTGCGCGATCTCCTGGGCCGAACCTCACTACACTCGCTTCAAACTCGGCCCGCGAGTATGTCTCTTCAAGATTCCATCCGCTTGGGGTCGCGGGCCGAATCGACCGGATCAACACTGCAAGATCGATCAGTCCGGCTCGCCCTTCGAGTGACGTAGAGGAGCGATTGCTCGACAGATTGGACCCGGCTGCCTGGATGGAACGGCTGTCGCGTTTTCTGATGGAGCGACGCCGATTCGCGTCACTTCGCGGAGAGCGGATGTTTTTCTACACAGATCTGAAGCAGCCGAGCGGACGCGGACTCGCAGTGGTCAACGTCAACACCGGCCAGACCGAAAGCGAGATAAGTTTGAATGAACTCGATGACCGCTTCGTCACCGACATCCGTCTGAGCCGTTTGTGCCAGGCCAGAGGGGGGCGCCTGTTTTCATATCCTCTCGTCGGTCGTTGATCTACAACAGGCTGCCGAACAGTTGACGCCTTGAAAGCATGAAAATTCGGAGACACCGAAGTCTGTCAGCCTGCTACGCATTTCCAGGTGAGAACAAAAAAGCGATGACTCAGACTTTACATGAGTTGAGCCATCGCTTCACTGGTTTTGGATGGGGATGGAGAGACTCGAACTCTCACGGGTTGCCCCACACGCCCCTCAAACGTGCGCGTCTACCTGTTCCGCCACATCCCCAAATACTTTACAAACAGCGATCCTTCTTCTTTGACTGCAAGCCGCTTTCGTTTTTGCCGATGATGAACCATCCATCGCTTGCAAGCCGTTACGTCTGTCAAACCCAAACTGTTGCCGAAGGTCGGAGTCTGACTGTGACAATTCGGGAAAAGAAACCGGAGATTCTCTTTCCGGTTATCATTCCGCTGACCGTTGATGTGATCGACCGTCAGCATCAACGGTCAGCGCCATTTATACAACAAAGCGCGTTCGCTATCAAATTTATATGCCTGTCAATTCCATCGCTTCAGGCGCGATTTGGAAAGTCAAAGATCAAACCCCTCTGCTACTTCGCATTCTTGTTGGGCGCCGGCTTGCCTTTCTTCTCATCCGGCTTTTTGCTGTCGGTCGCCGCCGGTTTGTTGTCGGCGGGCGGAGAAGCCGCAGGCTGACTTTCGGTCGTAGTCACGGGCGGCGCCGGCGTATCCGTCACGGGCGGCGCGCTCACTGGCGCTGCGGGCGCGCTTTCGGCTGGAAGTGATTCTCCTGCCGAGCGGCGATCAAACAGTCCCGGTATCGAAAACAGAAACGCAGTCAGAAAAAAAACTATCGCGGCAGTGATAGTGATCTTCGCCAGCACAGTTTGAGTGTTGCGAGGCCCGAAGGCCGCTGAACTGGCCCCACCGCCGAATACCTGCGAAGCGTCCGACTTGCTCGGCTGAAGCAGCACGAACAGTATCAGCACGATGCAGGAAAGAATGTAAATTCCGAGAAGCAGATAATACAATTTGAACACCTACCTGTAATTGACGATCTTTGAAAACGACTCGGCCTCAAGGCTCGCTCCGCCTACCAGCGCGCCATCGATGTCCGCTTCATCCATCAGCCCGGCGATGTTGTCGGGTTTGACGCTGCCTCCATAAAGAATCCTCACTCCGTCTGCAACATCGTTACCGAACATCCGGCTTACGCTTGATCTGATGAAGGCATGCATCTGCTGGGCTGTCTCGGGCGTCGCTGTGCGCCCAGTGCCTATAGCCCATACCGGCTCGTAAGCAAGGATGATACGAGAGGCATCCATGAGTGTCAAGTTTCGAAGCCCTCCGGCAAGTTGTCGTCCGACGACTTCTTCTGCGCGATGGGCGTCTCTTTCTTCAAGCCGCTCACCGACGCAGACAATCGGCGCAAGGCCGGCGCTGATGGCGCGTCGGGTCTTTTCGTTCACCATCTCATCGGTCTCGCCATAGTATTGCCTGCGCTCCGAATGACCGATTATCGCCAGCCGCGCGCCGGCGTCGCGGATCATAGCGGCTGAGACTTCGCCGGTGAATGCGCCTGGCCCTTCTTCGGCTGCAACGTCCTGCGCGGCCACAGCGATGTTCGATCCTTCGAGACGGTCTGCGACTGCGCGCAGTGCAGTAAAAGTCGGAGCGATGACTATATCGCAATGAGTCGCGCCGACGACCAGCGGGCGAAAGGATTGAACGAAGTCCAGAGCTTCCCCGATGGTCTTGTACATTTTCCAGTTTCCGGCTATGAGAGGTCGTCTCATTGTTTGGCCTCCGCTGGTTGAGCCGTTTTTTCAAGGCGCGAAATGACTATCACCGTCATGCCTGTCGGCTGTTCCTTCCCGGCTTTGACGAGCCCTTCGTGTGCGTCGCCTTTGGCCAGGTCGAGTTTGTAATATTCAGGATCGCTGATGCGGTCGACGATTTTCCACCCCCTGGATTTCGCCACCTGATCGTAGAAGGCCGCCACTTTTTCAATCGGATCGCCGGTCTTCATCACGATAGTAGCCGACGCCGTACCCTGCATCGGCCCGTATTGCACATTGGTCCTCGTGCCTGCCGGATAGCCAGGCAGATCGCTGATTTCGCCTTTGTCGGGATCGAAGAAAGAGGGCGGCTTTATTTGCTGTTGCTGAGGCGCAGGTTGCTGCCCGCCCGATGGGTGCTCTGACGGGCGAAGGCTTTGAGCCGGACCATCGACTCCCGGTTCCGACAAGGGCGCGCTGCCTGTAGTCGTCGGGCTGGCAGGTTCGCTTTCTGTTTTATCTCCGCACGCGGATGAAATGAGAGCCATCGCGAAAAGGAAAGCAAGAATGAGTTTCATCAATTCTCCTGTTTGTCGTCGAGCGCCGCGACGCCGGGCAGCGTGTCGCCGGCGAGGAATTCGAGGCTCGCGCCTCCGCCCGTAGATACGTGCGAGATTTTGTCGGCAACTCCCGCTTCCATCACGGCGGCGACCGAATCGCCCCCGCCGACTATCGTCACCGCCTGCGAGGAAGCGACCGCTTCGGCAATAGCACGGGTCGCGCGATCAAACGGCGGTCGCTCGAACAGGCCCATCGGCCCGTTCCACACTATAGTCTTTGCCGCGCTGATCCTATTTGAAAAATCTTTGACCGATTGCGGCCCGATATCGAATCCCGCTTCTGAAGGTTGAATATCTCTAACCGAACAAGCGCGCACATGCGCCGACTGCGGGTCAGCATCCCAGGCCGCGCGGTCGACGACGAGGTTGTCTGTGGGGAGCGCGAAATCGATTCCTCGCTCCGCTGCGCGAGCGAGCAGACTGCGAGCAAGCTCCAGGCGATCATCTTCGACAAGCGAGCGGCCAGTCTCCACGCCCTGAGATTTCAGAAAGGTGTAGGCCATCGCGCCGCCGATGAGAATGGAATCGGCTGATTGGAGGAGGTTCTCGATGACTGCGATCTTGTCCGACACCTTTGCCCCTCCGAGTATGACCACGAAGGGACGCTCGGGATTTTCCAGCGCCTTGCCGAGATAAGCGAGTTCCTTCTCCATCAAAAAACCTGCGGCGGACTTTTCGACAAAGCGCGTTATGCCTTCGGTCGAGGCGTGAGCGCGATGAGCGGCGCCGAAGGCATCGTTGACATAAAGGTCGGCAAACTCGGCAAGCCCGCGCGCGTGCTCCGCGTCGTTCTTTTCTTCTTCAGCGTGGAAGCGAAGATTCTCAAGCATCAACGCCTGGCCCGACGAAAGATTATCTGCCATAGCGCGTACCTCCGGCCCCACCGAATCGGGCGCAAGCGGAACATCTTTTCCCAAAAGCTCCGAGAGGCGTCGAGCGGCAGGCGCAAGCGAATACCTGGGGTCTGCCTTGCCTTTGGGTCGTCCGAGGTGCGAGGCAATCACGAGGCGCGCGCCCTGCCTGAGCGCGTACTCGATGCTCGGCAGCGCGGCGCGTATCCGGGTGTCATCAGCAACGTCGCCGTCATCGCCGATCGGCACGTTGAAATCCACGCGCATGAAAACGCGCCTGCCATCAAGGTCGAGGTCTTTTATCGAAAGCTTGGCCATAATCGAATAAGAGCAGGAGAGTGGCTATGCAGTGGGGCAGGGATGAAGAGTGAAGAGCGAAAGAACCCTCATCTTCATCACCTCTTCACCCTTCTTATAGTCCTTTCTCAGCTATGAACCGGATGAGATCGACCATCCTCGACGAATAGCCCCACTCGTTGTCGTACCAGGACAGAAGCTTGACCATAGTGCCATCGATCACATTGGTGTACTCGGCGTCGAAGATCGAAGAGTGCGAGTTGCGGCGGAAGTCAATCGAGACCAGAGGCTCGTCGCAGTATTGAAGTATTCCGCGCAGCGGCCCGTCGGCAGCGGCTTTCACTGCGGCATTGATCTCTTCCTTCGATGCGCTGCGTTCGACCTCGCACACCAGATCGACTATCGAGACGTTCGGGGTAGGCACTCTGAGGGCTATGCCGTCGAGTTTACCCTTGAGGTCGGGCAACACCAGACCTATGGCTTTGGCCGCGCCGGTCGAAGTCGGAATGATCGAGACGGCGGCAGCCCGCGCCCGTCGCAGGTCGCTGTGAGGCAGATCGAGAAGTTTCTGATCGTTGGTGTAGGAGTGAACCGTAGTCATCAGCCCGCGCTTGATGCGGTAGTTTTCGTGGACGACTTTGGCGAAAGGCGCGAGACAGTTGGTCGTGCAGGAGGCGTTGGAGATGACGTGATGCTCGCGCGGATCATAAGCTCCTTCGTTGACGCCCAGAACGATGGTGATGTCTTCGTTCTTGGCCGGGGCCGAGATGATGACCTTCTTCACCGTGTCTCGAATGTGTTTGCCCGCGTCTTCTTTCTTGACGAAGAGGCCCGTCGATTCGACCACGATTTCCGCTCCGACCGATGCCCAATCGATCTTGCCGGGGTCGCGCTCGGCAAAGACGACGAACTCATCGCCGTCTACTGTGATCGAGTTGCCGCTGGCCTTGATGTCGGCGTCGAGGTTCCCGAGCAGCGAATCGTATTTGAGCAGGTGCGCAAGAGTTTTGGTGTCGGTGATGTCGTTTACGGCGACAAAATCGATGTCACCTCCGCCCATCGCCGCGCGCATGATGTTGCGGCCTATGCGACCGAATCCGTTTATTCCAACTTTGATGCCCATCCTTTTTTCCTCCCTACAGGTGATAACGCATGAGTAGCGAACCGCTGTGAAAAGCAAAAAGGGAAATTATCGAATGGGTCTGAGGTTGTCAAGGAAGGCAAAACTTGCGCGGCGGGCCACAGGCGAAAGGCCCGCGCCAGGATTTTCCGTTGCGAGCTAAACCGACACCTGGCTCTTGTCTGAGGACAGAACCGCGCAGCTTGTCTCGTCTGCAGTGTCTTTCCATTCGCGGGCGATTCGCCCAAGCTCGGTTTCCATCTGCTTGTTCGAATAGTGATTGATGAGCATCCAT
>CAZPQE010000266.1:0-1342 GCA_964588615.1 uncultured Clostridia bacterium
GGTTTCCTGGGCGCTTTGGGACGCAGCGACTCACGGTACTCTCGGCCCAGCCGCATGGCTTCTTCAAAGTGCGGATCATCGGCGAAAGCCCCATAGATATCGTCGAGCCAGTCTCCTTGTGAAGGGGCCGCTCGCTCCACTTGCTCTTTCAGCCGCGCGACTTCATTTTCCAGCGCCGCAACGCGCAGTTCGATTTCCTGTACAGCCATAAACCTGTCCCTCCATCAACCCGTTCGATCCCAGGCTTGTTCACAACCGCATTTACCTGGCGATGGTCGAAGTATAAGCCCGCTCTGACTCAGCAGCAATAAATCAATCCTGAAGCAGCCGGTCTGCCGGGGAAAATCTATTCCCGCTCAGAACTGACGCCAGGTCTTTTGATAAGGTTTTCAACGCCCGCGCGCGGAACATTTTTCCATAGTCGGTGTCAAATCCCGGCGTTTTGTGTTGGAATAACGATTCAAAAATATTCATCCGGGAGGGTTCGGTTCATGGATATACTTTCGATCCTGCACGAAAAAATGCCGCCGTTTTCAAAGCTGCTCGGCATACGGTTTCTGAGCGCGACGACCGAGCGCGTGACCGCTGAGATGACCGTCACGGAAGACCTCTGCACCACTCCTCCAGTGCTTCACGGCGGAGCGATCATGGCTTTTGCCGACACGCTCGGAGCCTGCGCGACCGTGCTCAACCTTCCTCCTGGCGCAGGCACTACGACTATCGAATCGAAGACTAATTTCCTGGCTCCCGCTCCCGTCGGCGCGAAAGTGATCGGAGAATGCGAGGCAGTTCATCGCGGCAGACGCACGATGGTCTGGCAGACTCGCATAACCCTGGAGAGCGGGCGGCTGGTCGCGCTGGTCACGCAGTCGCAAATAGTGCTTGACGGAGTAGGTGACAGGTGACAGGGAACAGGAGACAGAGGATAAGACAATCACACTTGCTCTCTGTCACCTGTCACCTGTAACCTGTTTCCTCTTCCGATGATCGAGATTCCATTCAAACTTCTTGATGAAGACCTTTCTCCACCTCGCTATCAGCACGCGGGCGATGCGGGATTCGACCTTTCGAGCCGCATTGATTTAATCGTCGAGCCGGGCGAGCGGGCTATGGTTCCGACCGGAATAGCGGTTGCGATACCGCGAGGCTACGCGGGCTTCGTGCTGCCCAGAAGCGGGATTGCTGCGCGTCACGGCATCGCGCTTGTAAATTCGCCGGGACTCATTGACTCAGGCTATCGCGGCGAGATCGCAGTCATCCTCATCAACACAGACCGCAGCGAGCCGTTTCGAATCAAACGCGGCGACCGCATAGCTCAACTGGTCATTCAGAAAATCGAAGA
>CAZPQE010000266.1:1352-9293 GCA_964588615.1 uncultured Clostridia bacterium
TTTCAGGTAGCCCAACTTGATGAGACCGCGCGCGGCGACGGGGGCTTTGGCAGCACCGGACAGGCGAGCGAGAAAGTGAAAGGATGAAGATCAGACCTTCGCCAGCGTCAGCCCTTTCTGATCCTGATATTTTCCCCCTCGGTCGCTGTAGCTCGTTTCGCAGTCTTCATCCGATTCGAAGAAGAGTATCTGAATGAATCCTTCTTCGGCATAAAGCCGGACGGGAAGATTCGCCGCGTTGTAAAGCTCGACCACCAGACGACCGCACCAGTTTGCTTCGAGCGGAGTTGTGTTTGCGATGAGACCGCAACGCGCATAAGTGCTCTTGCCAATCGCAAGAGCAGTGACGTTGCGAGGCATCTGGAAACGCTCTATCGTCACCCCGAGCGCGTAAGAATGCGGCGGCAGCAGCCAGTATTCCGATCCGTCCTCCGCTTTTCTTATAGGCACATCGAGAAGACTGCTCGCATCGAAATTTTTGGGATCGATCTCGGTTCCTGTTACCGGCGAGAAGACTTTGAATTCATCTCGCGCCAGACGGCAGTCGTAACCGTAGCTCGAAAGACCGCAGCTTATGATCCGCCGGTCGCCGACTGCGCGAACCAGTTTCTCTTCAAAGGGCGATATGAGTCCATGCTCGCGGCACATTTTTTTTATCCATTGATCGGACTTTATTGACATTCATCCTCCGGTGGCTGATAAGTTCAAGCGCAAAATGTAGCCGCCACGCGCTGCGAAGTCAACGCGGGCGACTCGCTTAATTTTTCCGAAAATAATGCTTGAGCCTGACCCTGCGTCAGGCATTACGATCACTGAGAAGGAGAAAGGCGATGGAGAAGAAACGACGGCACACGGCCAGCGAGTTCGCTCGACTTTCGGGCGTGACCGTCCGCGCGCTGCATCACTACGACCGGCTCGGACTGCTCAAGCCCGCGCGCACTGCCTCGGGCTATCGCGTCTACGACGAGAGCGACCTCGCTCGATTGCAGCAGATCGTCACACTCAAATTCATCGGCCTTCCTCTCAAACAAATTCGAGAGCTTCTCAGCCGCAAGTCGTTCGACATCGAGACGACGCTTCATCTTCAGCGCCGCGTCATCGAAGAGAAACGACGGCGGCTCGATCAGGCCATCGAGGCCATAGAAAAAGCCGAGCGCGCCTTCTCTTCGACGGGCCGCGCGGACTGGAAATCTTTCAGAAAAATAATCGAGGTGATCAATATGGAAAACAACATGGAATGGATGAACAAATACTACGACGAAGAAGCTCGCCGGAAAATCGCCGACCGCGACTGGACTCCTAAACTTCAGGCGCAGACGGAGCGCGACTGGGCGACGCTCATCAAAGACGTGGAAGCCTCTTTGGACCTCGACCCCGCAAGCGACCGCGCCCAGGAGCTCGCCGAGCGATGGACTAAACTCATCGAAGGCTTCTCCCAAGGAGACGCAGGCATTGCTCAGGGACTCCGACAACTGTACTCAGACGAGTTCAACTGGCCTTCCACGTTTCAAAAACCTTACAGCGACGAAGTGGAAGCGTTCATCAGTAAAGCGGTGGCCGTCCGCAACAGCAGTACCGGCTCGCAAGAGATGGTCACTCTTTGAAGACTCGCGGCACGCGCTCGCTGATCGAGCAGGTCACTTCATAAGATATCGTTCCTGATTGCGCCGCGACTTCTTCGGCAGTGATTTCGCATTCGCCCTGCCGACCGATGAGCGCCACCTCATCTCCTGTCGACGCGCCTTCGATATCGGTGACATCGATCATGGTCAAATCCATGCTCACCCGCCCGACGATTGGAGCCGCCTGGCCGCGCACTATTGCGCTCCCTCGATTCGACAGCGCGCGCCTCAGCCCGTCTCTGTAGCCGATGGGAAGCGTCGCTATGCGGCTCTCGCGCCGGGTGACGAAAGAGCAGCCATAGCCGAGCGGCGTCTGCGCCGGAACTGTTTTCAGAAAAGTGATCCGCGTGTGAAGAGACATCACCGGACGCCAGTCGAGCGGGGCTGTCTGTCTGTCGGTCACATCGCGCCATAATCCGTAGAGAACGCCTCCGAGTCGAACCAGTCGATTGCGCGACGAAGGGCGGGCGTGAGCCGCCGCGCTGTTGGCCTGATGAATCCACGTCGGACTGTGACCGCGAGCGCGCGCCTGCTCGACAGCTTCGGCAAACCGCGACATCTGCGCTTCTGTGAATTCAGCCTGGCCTGATTCATCAGCCGCCGCAAGGTGAGTCATCACACCATCGAGGCGGACATTTTCAAAGCGCGAGGCCGCGTCGAGAAAATCGCCAAGCTCCAGAAACGGCACTCCGAGCCGCCCCATCCCCGTATCGATTTTGACATGATAATCGACGATGCGGCCCATTGCGCGCGCCCTCGCGTCCAATCGTCCGAGCAGATCGATTCTGAAAACAGCAGGCGTCAACTTCGCCTCGATCACCATCTCTTCCTGCCCTTCCCAGAATCCTCCGAGGCAGAGCACAGGACGACGGATGCCCGCTTCTCTGAGTTGCAGACCTTCTTCGGGGAGGGCGACGCCGAACCACTCGGCGCCTTCGTCTTCGAGCGCGCGGGCGCATTTGACAGCGCCATGTCCGTAGGCATCGGCCTTGACCGCAGCCATTATGGAAACGTCCGCGCCCAACGCCTGTCGCATAACGCGGAAGTTGTGACGCAGGTTGTCGAGATTGATTTCAGCCCAGGTGGGCCTTGCGGTTTGCATAAGGCAAAAGTAAAAAGGTAAAAGGCAAAAGTAAAGGGCGACTCTCTGATGAAGGCAAAAGTAAAAAGGCAAAAAGCAAAAGTGAGAGATGCCGCCTACTTTTGCCTTTTACCTTTTGCCTTTTTACTTCCTCACTCGCGCCACATATTCTCGAAGCGGGTGAATTCCTTGAGAAAAGCCATCTGAACAGTCCCGGTCGGGCCATTGCGCTGCTTGCCTATGATCAACTCGGCGGTTCCGCGATTCTCGTCCGTTGCTTCATAAACTTCATCGCGATAGATAAAGCAGACGACATCGGCGTCCTGTTCGATGCTGTTGTGCGCGATGATACGATTCGTGATGAAGTTGTGCGGGCCTGGCACTGTCAGATCATAGACCTCGGTTTCACCATCGAGTTCTATTGAAATCACCTCATCCCAGCAGGCATCGCTGTAAGCGAGTTTGGCTGAATGGTCGAGACCGACTAGCGGCGCGGCCAGTCGCTGGCCTGTGTTTATCTGATCGAGCCGCAGCCATCCTTCAAAGGCGCGGAACTTGTGATTGGCGGTCGCGCGAATCGAGCGGCCAAGCCTCGTGGTCAAACGATAAACAGGTTTTACTCCCGTCGAGAAAGCGCGGCTCGCCGTCGCCCGCTCGATCTTCATCGCAGTTTCATTCAACGCCCACACCGCAAAATCTGCTTTGCCTTCGAGCGCGCTGATGGGAATTTCCTCTCCTGTGTCGGCCAGAGTGATGAGGCTTTCGCCCGCCAGGCATCCGCTTTCTCTCAGGTCGCTCAGTTGCGGGCGGTGGTCGCTGCGGGTTTCGGGCGCGCGCGACAACTGCGAGAGCGCCAGCACCGGCACATCGATTTCTTTGGCCAGAGCCTTGAGGTCGCGCGATATCTGCGACACTTCCTGCTGCCGCGACTCTATCCGCCCGCGACCGCTCATCAACTGAAGGTAATCGACTATCAGCAAATCGAGTCCGCGCTCGGCCTTGAGCCGTCGCGTTTTTGCGCGCATCTCAAGCACGCCGATGCCCGCCGAGTCATCGATGTAAATCTGCGTTTCGGTCAGCCGCCTGAGAGCGTCGGCAAGCCGCGCCCACTCTTCGCGGTTGAGATAGCCTGTGCGAAGACGATGGGCATCTACGCGCGCTTCGGAGCAAAGCAGTCTCGACACCAGTTGCTCGGCTGACATTTCGAGGCTGAAGACGCCCACCGTGTTTCCGTTCTTGGCCGCGTACTGCGCCATGTTCAGAGCCAGGGCAGTATTATGCGTCACCACATAATCATCCGTGATATAAAGCTGAGAAGGATGAGTGACTGCGATGCAACGCGCTTCCACTTGCCGGACGGGCTCGATTGAAACAAAGGTCGGCATCTTGCGCCGCGCCCTCGCAGGCGCAACACGGGCCAGCTTCTCTGGAAGCGTGAAAAGGCTTTCGGGTCGAGGATGAGCTATATTGACCACGAAAGACGGTCGTCCCTGCTTATGCTCGCCGTTGTAGGTATAAACAGTCTGCTTGCTCTTTTTCGTCGCCCACGCTCCCAGCGAGCGCGCAATCTCGACCACATCATCTGCAAGCTGCTCACTCGCAGTTGAAAATCTTACCGAGCCGTTTTTTTCAGCCCAGCCATCCGCGTCGAGCAAACCCTGCAACAACGCGAGGCGGGACTGGCGATTGGCGCTCTTGTAAAGATTGGGGATGAACTTGCTTTCGCTGCGTCTGCCCCACAGCCCCAACTCTTTCAACTGCTCTCTGAGTGGATTCGGCCATACCCCATACCGTTCCGCGCGACGATGACCTGCCGCCTGCACGATTCGATAGTCATACTTTCCGGCGCGGTTGAGAGCGAACTCTTCTCCCAGTCCCTCAGCCATCCGGGTCAAAACATCGTCGCTCGCCGTCGAGAACCTCAGAGCGCCGAAATCTCCTTCGCCGATCAAAATGCCCAGCGTCCAGGGCGCTATCGGCAATGGCTCATCGTGTCCGAAATCCCCCGAGCACATATCGATCCACAATCGCTTTCGATATCTCTTGCGTCGGAGCAGCGCGACCACTTCTTCAGTTTTCAGTATCCTCGGCCCAGGCCAGTGGCGATAATGCACCTGCCAGAGATGCTCGCCGCAACACTCCGCCGCGCGCCCGTCAGAGAAAGTTACTTTGTAAACCTGCTTGACGCCTTGAGGGAATACGCCGATAACTGTCGAAGGGCGGCCATCGACTGAAGCCAGATCATCACCCGCTTCGATCTCCCCCATAGACTTCCATCCATCAGAAGTAAGCACTCGCGCGTCGAGGGGCTGGGCTTTCCCCATCGAGGGGCGCGCGGCTATGATTATCAAATCCTGGCGCTGAAGCCCGGAGGTCATCTGGTCGAAGTCCGTAAACCCGGTAGGGACGCCTGTAATCATTTCAGGGCGACCGGCCATCTGCTCTATCTGCTCAAGCCTTCGCTGGGCGACATCGCCTATGTATTGAAACCCCTGACGCACGCGGTCTTCGGCTATCTGAAAGATCATCTGCTCGGCCTCATCGATTATCACGTCCGGGTCATCCTCTTCGTCGAAGGCGCGGGCGATGATCTGATTCGAAGCCGTGATCAGGCGGCGGAGCATGGTCTTGGCCTTGACGATCTTCGCGTAAGGCTCGATGGTGTCGGTGCGGGGGACGCCATCGATGAGCGAGGCGATGTAGGTCGCCCCTCCCACCTGCTCGAATTCCGCCGCTCGCCGCAGTTCGTCGGTCAGGGTGATGAGATCGATTGGAGCGCCGCGCTCGGTGAGCGCGATCATCTTGTCGTAGATTTTGCGGTGCGAGTCTAAGAAGAAGTCATCACGGCGGAGAAGTTCTATGGCCTGATTGCAGACCGAATTGTCGAGCAGGATAGCGCCGAGGATGGATCGTTCGGCCTCGATGTTGGATGGAAGCCCCTTTTCGAAAAAGGGATCGCCTGCGGCTGCTCTCGACATACCACCGATTTCGGCGCACTGGGTGCGCCCGACCGTAACCCCTCGCGGGAGCGCATGAAATGAAGATTGGAACAGAGCCGAACGCTGCGCCCTCAGCATTGGCGGGCCAGATGATAGCAAACGGCTCGACCTGAGTCTACAGTCGCAGGAAGGATGAACCACGCGAGTTCACCCTTTCTGCTCCGGCAATCCGAGTTACTCTTCTGCGGCTTCTTCCGAAGCAGCTTCCTGAGCTACCTCTTCAGTCACGGAATCGGCCTGGGGAGCCGTTTTCATCTCCTCCTGTCCCTCTCCGCGCACCAGCACCCTGATCGCCACCGTGACATCGCGATGAAGTTTGATCGCCACGTCATAATCGCCGACCTGCTTGATGTGATCGTGGAGGCCGACTCTTCGACGCTCGATGGTGATGCCGCGCTCCTTGAGCGCCTCGATGATATCGTGAGCGGCCACCGATCCGTAGAGCGCGCCGCTTTCGCCCACGCGGCGCAGGAAGCGGAGTTCCACGCCCTGAAGCCGTTCGGCGTCGCCGCGCGCGGCCCGGTGCTCGCGCTCTTCGCGCTTGGCCAGCGCGCGGCGCTGCTCATCGATCATCTTCTTGTTGCCCGCCGAAGCCTTGATGGCAAGGCCCTGCGGCAGCAGGTAATTTCTCCCGTAGCCTGCGCGCACGCGGACGACCTGTCCGCGCTGCCCGAGATTGTCAACGTCCTCGCAAAGCAAAACATCCATGTGTGCCATCGATAAATCCTCTTCAAGTCTGGAGTCTGGAGTCTGGAGTCTGGAGTCTTTGCGCTCTCCAGGCTTCGAGCTCAAGACTTTCAATTAATCCGTTGCAAAGGGCAGGATAGCGGCGTTGCGCCCGCGTTTGATGGCCTCGGCCAGCATTCGCTGATGGGCGGCGCAGGTTCCTGAAATCCTGCGAGGCAGAATCTTTCCGCGCTCCGGGATGAAGGACGAGAGCAACTTGCTGTCCTTGTAATCGATGTAATCGATCTTGTCGGCGCAGAATCTGCATGATTTGCGGGCGCGCACGAAGCGCCGTCCGCCCTGTCCGCCTCCCTGTCGCGGCCCTCTTTCGTTTCGGCTGTCGCTGCTCATTCTTCCTCCTCCTCTTCGATGATCTCTTCTCCCATTTCCACTTCCGCGCCGCGCTGGCCGCGCGACGAGCGTGGCGCTGCTGAGGCTGCTCGCGCCGCGCGGCGGGCGCGGAATTTCTCGGCGCGTTTGAGGTCTTCGTCTATCCGCACGGTGATGTAGCGAATGATCGAGTCGGTCACTCTCATGCGGCGTTCGATCTCGGCGATCTCCGAGCCGGTTCCTTCCAGAGTTAGGACGACGTAGTGACCTTCGTTGAATTTTTTGATCGGGTAGGCGAGACGGCGGCGACCCATGCGGTCGATTTTGGCGATCTTTGCGCCCTGGTTGGTCGCAACATCACTCAACTGAGTGATGAGAGCGTTGATGTCGCCTTCCTCGACGTTGGGGGCGACTACGAACAATACTTCATAGACTCTCATCAAGAGATATCCTCCTTGTGGATTTTCTTTGCTTTCGTCAAAGTTTAGCCCTGGCCGCGCCAGAGCAAGGAGATTCACTGTAGAACCTCAAAGAACAATATGAGCTTTCAGGCATCCTCCGACCTGACCCGCTCATTGAAGGCCGACATCGCCCGCTCGACGCCCTCAGCCATCATCATTTCCACTGCGTCGGCGGCCCGGTCGAGCATCGCTTCAATCGGCTGGCGGTCTCGCCTGCCGATGGTCGAGAGCACGAAGTCTCTCAGATCGGCGACCGGATGAGTAGGTTTTATTCCCAGGCGCAGGCGGGCGAAATCCTGCGTCCCCGTCCGCTCGATGATCGATTTGAGTCCCTTCTGTCCGCCCGCGCTCCCTCGCGCGCGGACTCGAATCATACCCAACGGCAATGCGGCGTCATCGCAGACGACGATGAGGTTTTCCGCTTTTCCCTCGCCGTATTTCTCAAGAAGCGGGCGCGCGGCGTCTCCGCTCAGATTCATGAACGTAAGCGGTTTGACGAGCAGCGCGCGCTGGCCCTTCAAATCGACTTCGGCCACCGCAGCGTTGGCTTCAATGCGGAAGCGTCGGCCTCCGGCTCTTTCCATCAGCCTGTCAATGAGCATGAATCCGAGGTTGTGCCTTGTGTTTTCATACTCGCGCCCCGGATTCCCAAGTCCTACTATCAACTTCATGGGACAGTTTTCAGTTTTCGTTTTTCGGTTTTCAGTTTTCAGTTTTCTCAA
>CAZPQE010000267.1:0-9247 GCA_964588615.1 uncultured Clostridia bacterium
CGCCGTAGTAGCCGACTGCGGGCCGCTCGCTTTTTTCAATCAGCGAGTTGGGCAGACAACGCTCGGCGTAAAACCGGTAATCGACTCCGTTGCGGGCCAGCACCGTCGGGCGGTCGTAGTATTTCCATTTCTCGCCGAGCCTCTGAGCCGTCACCACCAGCAGATCGCAACTGCCGACCAGAAGAGATTCTTCTTCGATCACCGCAGGAGCGAAATGCGGAAAGGTTTCCCACTCATCCATGCAGTCATAGATGATCGGCCAGCCCCAACGCTGGCGGGCTTCTATCGCCACCCCCGTCCACGAAGCGATCATCACATAGCTCAGGGCTCGATCTATATCGAATGCGGCGCGAAGTTCTTCGAGCGATTCGATGAGCGACGCGAGATTTTCATCCGCCAGAGGTTCTGTGTAAAGGTCAGGTGGTTTCCGCAGAGCGAGTCGGACTTCGTAGACATTTTCCCTGATCGCGCTGATCTGATAGCGCGGCTTCGAGTCATCGGGGAGAAAGCGCGAAGGGCTGATGTAAAAGACGCGATGGGTTAAAGCGAACTGCGACATGATCTGCTGAGGCCGCTGATAGCGGAATTCCCAATCGATTATCGAAAAGGATATGACATCGAGATCTCTCCGCCTGGCGGGAATTTCGTTTTCGATGATCGAGAGCGACTCATCGGCAGCGAGTTCAGGACTTATGGTCAATGAACTGTAGAAATCTTCCCGATGATGGACCGCCTGCCGAGGAGCAGAGACCGCTTCCGGTTCGACGACGCGCGGGCGATCAAGGCGGAGCAGTCTGTAGAGAGGAAGCAGGTAACGATATTTGAAGCGGCCATAACGCTCAAGCAGTTTCCATCCCATCGAAGAGGTCATCTTTTCGATCTCCGCTTCTCTGTCCTTGAGCTTCGATGACAGCGTGAGGATCATTCGCCGCTGCTGGGCAAACTGCTGCTCTCTTTCAGCCAGTCGCAGGTAATCAGCCGCGCTCAATCGGATGCCTCCCATCGAGGAGAGCAATTCGCGAAGCGATTCCATAGAAGAGAGCGGGCGCTGGGGGCTGCGGGTGAGGATTTCGAGAAAGCGGGTTGCGAGAGTGCGGTCTGCCTGCGAGAGGTCGGAAACCTCTCTGAGGTAATCTTCGACCGTGCGGGGATGGGCTACTGCGTCTGCGTGGATCGGAATATCGAGCGGGAGGCGAAGATCATCGGGCGCGGCGCAGAAGAGTTTCGAAGCCAGTGAGAGAGCTACGTGTCGGAGCAGGGAAGCCGAAAGGGAGTCTTCGCAATCCCGGTCGAGCGAAACGACCGCAGGCAGATCGAGCCGCGCTGAGACCAGAGCGCCGATCAGCAGCAGGTCGTCCGAACGCAGGTGAAGCAGGTGTTGTTCGGCTGCAAAACCTGCTATGGAATCGATCAGTCGGAGAGCGTCCGCTCCTCTGATGATCTGCGGGATTCTGATTCTCATCGCCCGGTCGGCGACTGTAGGATCGATCTGACTGTCGGCTTCGACGACCAGCGACAGGCTATGGCCGCGCTGTCGAATGGCGCGAGCGAACTCTGAAAAAGTATCATCGATCCCATCGCGGGAAACGGCAAGTATGTTCATAAGCGTTTGATCTGACAGCCTGCATACCAGCGGCTCTGCCGTCTTGATGCGCGGGAAGTCTTCGACTCCACGGCGGCGTTTTCACTTTTTCGTTGCGGCTACGCCTCCGATTCCCGGTCGAAGGGAAACACCGAATCGAGAATTTTTCACTTCTTCAACTTTTTCCCTCCATAGCCGGAGAAGGCGCAGCCTTAGGGAAAATAAAGTGAGCGAAGTTGCCGGAGGGTCGCAGACCCTCCGCACATCGAAGCGGCAGAGCCGCAGAAAGCCGTCGAGACTTTCAGCGCGATTACTCCCTCCTCACCCACTCCGCCCGTCAACGCGGCAGAGCCGCAGAAAGCCGGGCGTTGACAGTGTGCGCAAAACCCGCAGCCCTCGCCATCATCGCTCCACTCTCATCACTGAGTCTTTCGCGCGCGACCGTCGAGAGAGTTGAAATACTCGACCACGTTTCTTTTCCCGTAAAAGTACCACGCCGAGGCTGTCCCGAAAACCAGAGCTTCCAGAACCGCCCGCAGCATCAGCCCCCGCGCTATCATTCCGGCAACGCCGATGCCCAGTCCGTAAAGCGCCACAACCGCCCACATCGCCATCACCAGATGACGCGACCATTTTCTTTCTTTGCGGAAGGCGTAGGAAATCACGGCCATCAGAGCGCCGGTCAGCAGAAGCAGAGGCGCGGCTGTTTGCATCCACACTTGAGAATCAACCGCCGTCCCGCCGATGAAAAAATTCACCTCGCCCAGCGCCGCCAGCGAGACCACGACGACCGAAGCGAAGGCAAACAGGGCGGCGAACCACGAAGCGATCCTCATCAACAGGGGCGCGGTCATCTCTTTCGTTCCCTCCGCCATGAAATCCTGTCGGGATTCAATGGGCGCCGCTTCTCGTTTCCTCTTTGAGCGCGCAGGCTGCTGACACGCTCCCGGAGCGAAGTGTCATTCAACACTGAAAGCGGCGCGCGCGCAAGCTTTGACGGAGATCACAAACGGAGCCGCTCTATCACCGTTTCGACTCGGACAGTCCAGGAGTTCTCTCTCCCCAGTTTTTTCAGCCGCTCTCGAAATGCGGCGTCTTCTCCCCGGCGTCGCGCAAGGTCGAGCGCGGAGGAAAAATCCTCCGGGTATGAAACGATCTGAACCTCTTCGAACATTACACATTCGGGCATTCGAGTCGTCACCACAGGGCGGGCTGCGGCGAAGTATTCATAGAGTTTCAGAGGCGATGTCGCACGAGTGATATCGTTTAAGACGAACGGAATCATCGCCACGTCGAACAGGCGCAGAAAAGCGGGAAGCGAGGAGTAAGGGCGCGGGCCCGTCCAGCAGACGTTCCTGAGCTTGAGCATCGCTCGCCCGCTCTCTCTGAGGCTGTTGTCGTAAGCCGGGCCGATGAACAAAAAATTCCAGTCAGGCCGCAGAGCCGCCGTCGCCCGTATCAGTTCATAATCGAGCCATTCGGCCATAGCTCCGTAATAACCGGCGACCGGTTTGCCTTCGCGGCGGATTCTCTCGATGTCCGCGTCATCAGGCAGCCGGGCGGAGTCATCGGCGAAGCGGGAGTATTCGACGGCGTTCGGGAGATAGAGGGCGTCGGCGCGCGCGCGCGCGGCCTCCTCGTGAAGGCGAAGCGCGACGCTTGCCACCAGGTCGGCTTCCTCAAGCGCGCGGGCGTGATTGCGCTCAAGAAAAGCGCGGTCGTGAGGGAACACCTTGAAATCGTCTATCCAGTCATAAACCACGCGCGACGACCGGGGATATTTCGATCGCTGGTCGAAATTGTAGGTGACAGCCCACAGCAGCGGGTCGGGAATCTGCGGCAGTATGTTTTCAGGCCCGCGATATAGGAAAAGATCGTTCTCTATCTCTTCGAATCCTTCGATGTCGTCGAAGGTATGGCTGCTGTCGAATATGGAGACGATGCCTGAGCGGGCGAACTCTCTGGCTAGGTGATGCACTCGCTGGGCGTTGTGTATGTTCCATCCGACCGAAGGCAGAAAGATGACCGCGCCCCGGCCAGCGCGCACGCGCTCAAGGACAGAGCGAAGCTGATCGCTGTAGAAGTTTTCATCCACGCGGTTGAGTTTGCGGGCGAGCGAGTGAGCGAGGCGAAGCGTTTTCGATGGGCTGGAGTCGGGCCTGTCGCGCATCAATCCGAGGCTGCGGTAGAGCGGCAGCAGGTATTGATATTTGAACCGCCCATAGGCGGCAAGCGACCGCCACAAAAGCGAGGTCAGTTTGCCGGACCTTCGAGTTGTAATCACAGGTTTGTCTTTCACTTCATTCACGGCGGATCACGACGCCACGATTTTGCATCACCGGCCTCGATCGTTCAAGCGCGCCATCGCTCATCTTGCCCGCAGGTGTGCCATCGCTTACTATTCATCTCTTTCATGGAAAACCATACTGCCTCTGATCGAGAGCCGACGGTTTCAGTCATCGTTCCCTGTTACAACTCGGAGCGCACGATACGCCGCTGCCTGCAATCGATAATCGATCAGCGCGCGCCGGTTCCCTTCGATGTCATCGTTGTAGATAGCTCTGAGGATCGCACACCCGAAATCGTGCGAAACGAGTTCCCTTCCGTAAAACTGATTCGACTCGGCGAGCGCGCCTTTGCCGGAAAAGCCCGCAACGTCGGAGCGCGAACCACTAAGGCCGAGTTCTGCGTGCTGATCGATTCCGACTGCGTAGCCCGCCCCGATCTCATCGCCCGCATGGTGGAGCGTCACCACGAAGGCCATTACGCGGCAGTCGGAGGCTCGCTGCGCAATGGAACTCCGCGAAGCCTCAGCGGATGGACAGGCTATTTGATCGAGTTCAAAGAATACATGCCGACTTCGCCTCTTCGTCTTGAAAGGACTGTTCCGACAGCCAACATAGCCTATCGCCGCCAGTCCCTCGAACGCTTCGGCTACTTCGACGAAGATATATGGCTTGCCGAAGACCTGCTCTTCAACTGGCGGATGCACAAAGCGGGCGAGCGCATTCTCTTCGACCCTGAAATCGAAGTCACACACCTCAACCGCACAGGCTGGAGAGTCGTTCTCTCATACCAGGTCAGCCTGGGCCGTCATTCAGCCGAAGCCCGCAGGCGAAGCGGGGCCAGAGGCGCGGTGCTGATTCGACACCCCTGGCTCATCCTGCTGATGCCCTTCGTGCGTCTGTTCAACGCTTTCAAATGGCTTGCGGCGACTGACAGAAAAACATTTCTCCTTCTTCTTCTCCTGTGGCCTCTCTACCTGCTGGCCACAGCTTTCTGGTCCTACGGCTTCCTTAGGGGAGCCGTAGGTCGCCTGGATACAGGAGAGGCGAAGTGATCTCGACTGCGCAACGGGCCAGGCGACTGGCTGAAATCTGTTTTCTGTTGCTGGCTCTCGCCTCGCTCGTCTACGCCGTCGTCACAGCGCCCCGACGGGGAATCGATCTGCGCCTGTTTCAGGAAGGCGGCAGGCTGTGGGCAGACGGGTTGTTTGAAATCGGCAGGAGCCGAATCACTCTCTATCCTCCATTCATGCTTCCGCTCCTTGCGCCTCTGTCGCTGGTTTCGATAGACCTGTTGCTGATAATTTTCCTCGCGCTCAACCTTGCGACGACCGCTCTGGTCATTCATCTGTCCATAAAACTATGGGGCGCGGAGTGGCCGCTGTAAACTCAGATGATGTTTGCGGCCTTTCTGCTCAGTTGGGCTCCATTCCGGGTGACGGTGCGAAACGGTCAGATAAGCCTGATGATAATGGCGCTGCTGTTGGGCGCGCTTGTGGCCCGCAGGAAGAAAAAAGATTATCTTGCGGGCGCGCTGCTGGGACTGTCACTTGCGAAGTTCACGATGACCTTTCCATTCCTTCTCTACTTCGTGTGGAAACGGGAGTGGAAGATGCTTTCGACCGCCGCGCTGATTCCGATCGCGCTGACTCAGGTTTTCGCAATGCGGCTGGGGATGACGATGATCGAGGCGGTGACGAGATACGTGAGCTTCGTGAGCGATGTGCATGACAGGGGAGACCGCCACTGGATCGGGACGACTGAAATCAAAGTGATGATTTCGGGCCTCGCGGGAGGCGACGAGCGAATGGCTTCGGTCATCACCATAGTTTTGATACTTGCTGGGCTCGCAGGTTTCTTCATTGCGGCGCGGCGCAGCCCGAAATGCGAAACGATCCATTTGGCCGCGCTGTCGCTTCTTGCGTTGTGGTCATCTTATCATCGGTCTTACGATTCGGTGCTGTGTCTTATCGCGGTCGCTGCAATGATCGAGCTTCATCGCCGGGGCGTGATGATCGGTTTGAGTCGCTTCTGGCTTGCCGCGCTCGGACTGCTGATCGTAAACATCCCCGGCGCGCTCACCGACAGGCTGAATTTAAGCGAGTCGGAGTTGAGTGGCCCCCTGGGTTTTGCGGGCCTTCACATCGAGAGGCTTCTGATGTTTGGTTTCTTCTGGTCTCTGGTATGGGCGCTGTGGAGAGGCGAAAGCGGAGCGGGGAAGGCTGAAGAAATTGACGGACGGCGGCCCGGTTTTCCCGAACCTGACAGGGAGTGACGGCTTCATTTATAGATGTAGCCTTCAGACGTGAGGAAGCGATTGGTCGCCTGATCGATCTGAGGATTCGGCCTCAGGACGTTCGAGGTAGTCGAAGCGTTGAACCGCCGATTGCCCCATCGGTCATAGCTCGTCTACTGCTTCCAACTCGGAGTCGTTCCTTCCTGCGCAGTCTTGAGCTGATTCACATCATCCTAGGTGTAGGTCTGAGTGTGAGAGCTTATCTTCTGGCTCAGGACATTTCCGTTGTTGTTGGTCGTGCCGTAGTCAAGCTCCATCCAGAATGGTTGATAAGGAAAAAGGTTGTGAACTGAGGGTGATGCGAGTGGGCTGAAGTCGTGAGTTGAAAGTGGTATGCTCCAGGAGTCCGTTTCCGTAGGTGAGTTGAGCCAGACCGCCGTGCGGAGCATAACTCATTGCCGATGCATAAGTGCGGTTCGGCTCGCCTGCCTTGCTTCCATCAAGAGTTACCGACGCAAGCCTCCCTTTTCCTTCCGTCACCGTGTCGTATCGGTAATTGATCGCCGCCGTCGCGCTCATCATCTTCAAAAGTTCGCTGCGCCTTGATGCTTTCTGATGCGCTACTTTATCCTTGACCTTCGGGCAGGACGCTAAGACGCTACCTTTGGAGAGTTTTTTGAATAATAGGCACTATCACCTGATCGGAATCTGCGGCACGGCTATGGCCTCGCTTGCGGGGATGCTCAAAGAACAGGGCCATACTGTGACAGGCTCGGATGCCAATGTTTACCCGCCAATGTCTGTCGAACTTCAGCGGCTCGGCATCCCTGTAGCCGAAGGATTCCTCCCCGACAACCTCAACCCGCGCCCCGACATCGTCGTCGTCGGCAACGCCATCACGCGCGGAAACCCTGAACTCGAATTCGCGCTCAATGAAAAAATGGTCTACACCTCGATGTCCGCAGTCGTGAAGGAAAATTTCATTCGAGGCCGACATTCCATCGTCGTCGCGGGCACTCACGGAAAAACTACCACCACTTCTCTGATGGCCTGGGCTATGGAGCGCGCAGGCGCCAACCCATCTTTTCTCATAGGCGGCGTAGCCGAAAACTTCAACTCCTCTTTTCGCCTCTCCGACAGCCCTTACTTCGTCATCGAAGGCGATGAATACGACACGGCCTACTTCGACAAAGGCCCCAAGTTCATGCATTATCTTCCCGACACCGTGATACTCAACAACATCGAGTACGATCACGCCGATATCTATCGCGATCTTGAAGCCGTAAGATTCGCCTTCAGCCGATTGATAAACCTCATACCTACCAGCGGCACGCTTGTCGCGGGCGAGGATTCCCCTGCCGTCTGCGATCTCGCTCCGCGCGCTTTCTGTCGGGTGGAAACCTTCGGCATCCAGTCCACTGCACGCTGGCGCGCTGAGGATATGGATTTTGCGGGCGAGGTGACTTCGTTCACCGTGAAAGCGGACGGCAGCAAATTCGGCCGCTACCGCACTCCACTTGCCGGTCTCTTCAACCTGCGCAACTGTTTGGGAGTGATCGCCGCCTGCGAAGCCATCGGGCTTGATCGCGCGGCGGTCGCCGATGCGCTTGAAACTTTTCGAAGCGTCAAGCGGCGCATGCAGGTCAGGGGCGTGGCTTGCGGCGTCACCGTCATAGATGATTTCGCTCATCATCCGACGGCAGTGCGCGAGACTCTTCTTGCGGCGCGGCAGAAATATGCCGGCCATCGCATAATCGCCCTATTCGAGCCGCGCTCATACACGGCGCAGCGGCGCGAGTTTCAACAAGCCTTCGAAGAAGGTCTCGCCGTGGCTGACTGGTCGATCATCGCCGAATTGTTCCACCCTGAACGCTACACCGCCGAGACGGCGATTTCGCCTGACGAGATGATCGAGAATTTGAGGAGTCAGGGGCGCGAAGCCGATTTCATCAAAACGCCGGATGAAATAGTCGCTTACCTCTCGCCTCGTCTGAAAGAAGAAGATGTGGTTGTGATAATGTCGAACGGCTCGTTTGGCGGGATTCACGACAAGCTGCTCGTCGCGCTCGGATCAGGGGAATACTGACACATTCATTCGTTGACTGCGCGCTGTTGGGGGACAGCCTCGATGCGCTTCCTCGGCTCTATGCGCCCGTGCAGCACGTTCTTGAGTTTCGCGGGAAGGAAGAACTCGGCCACGCGGGCGATGCTGGTGACCAGTTCCTTGATATCGATGCCGCCCTTCCAGTGATCCATCACTGTCTGCCGGTCGGCGCGATTCAGGAGCCTCAGCACCGATATGGCTATCAGGTAGGAGTCATCGATCAAACCTATGAAGGGGATGAAATCGGGTATGACATCTATCGGAGCTATGACGTAGATGATCGTTCCGGCCAGAATCGCTTTGTCGGCAGAAGAGACGCGGTTGTCGCGCAGCAATCGGAGCAGCAGCCCGACCAGGTTGGGTATGAAGAGCAGGTAATCCCGCATCAGCCTTTTCATTTCGCGTCGTTTCCGCATGTTTCCTCCGAAAATATCGAGCAGGTTGTAGGTCAACAGGCCGAAATCTATTCTAAGCGGCCCGTCAGCCAGCGTCAATTTGGATGAGAAAAAGGGTTGCGGGTTTTGCTCAAATTGTTTCAATTCTATTGCGAGGAAAGTTCTTTATTGACCGAGCCTGATTTGGCGTGATATAAGGGGGCCAATCAGCAGGGTTTTGGGATAAAGCTGCGGTGCCCGCTAAATCGCGGCTTTGGCCGATTCTACCAAGTCGAAAGGGAAGATTGGAGATGAGATTGTTGAAAAAGTCGTGTCGTTTTTTTGTCCTGTTCCTGGTTTCATCCACTCTCATAACCTCTATCCTTCCTTCCCCGGCAGCCGCCCAGCAAGCAGACCCGCAGTCAGTCATCAACCGGGCGGAAACCAGCTTTCGCCTCGGGCAGGAGGCATTCAACAGCGGTCGAGTGGATGAAGCCCGAAAGTTTTTCGATCAGGCTCTGGATGTCGTTCTCACCTCCGGCATAGACCTGCGCTCCAACCCCAAACTCGACTCCTACTACCGCCAGCTTGTCGAGCGCATACACAAATTCGAAGCCACGCCGGAAGAAGGCGAGCACAAGGTCGAAGAGCGCGCCGAAGTCGTCG
>CAZPQE010000268.1:0-9203 GCA_964588615.1 uncultured Clostridia bacterium
CCGGGGAGATTCATGGAAGACCATCAGCCCCGATCTCACGACCGCCACAGACCGCGACGCGTTGAAGCTGATGGATGTTGCGGGCAAAGACATCACGCTTGCGCGCAACGACGGCGTAGGCTCTTACGGCAACATCGTCTCTTTTTCGGAATCGCCGCGTCGGGCGGGCCTCTACTACACAGGCTCGGATGACGGACAGGTTCACGTCTCGCGCGACGACGGAGCGAACTGGTCTAACGTGACTTCGAAGTTTCCCGGCCTGCCAGCCAACACTTATGTCTCTGAGCTTGTCGCTTCGCGCTTCGATGATGGGACGGTCTATGCGACTTTCGACGGGCATCGCTCGAACGACTTCAACACTTATGTTTATGCGAGCAGCGACTATGGGCAGAGTTGGAAATCGATAACGGGCGATTTGCCCCGCGATCAGGTCGTGAGAACTATCACCGAAGACGTGAAAAATCCCGATGTGCTTTATCTCGGAACCGAGAGCGGGCTTTTCGCATCGATTGATCGCGGGAAGAAATGGATTCGAGTTAAGGCCAATCTTCCTACCGTGCCGGTTTATGAAATCACTCTGCACCCGCGCGACAACGCTTTGATACTTGCCACGCACGGGCGGAGCATCTGGATTCTGGACGATCTCGCTCCGATTCAGCAGTACGCCAGAGCGCAGCAGGCAGACGCATATCTCTTCGAAACTCGTCCAGCGATAGAGTGGAGCCGTTCGAATGAGCGGATGCGCGAGTTCGAGGGCGACCTGAAATTCCTCGGCAAAAACCCCCAGGTCGGCGCGCAGTTCACTTATCATCTGAAAGCGGCGGCGAAGAATCTTTCGATCACGGTCAAAGATTCTTCTGGAAACACTGTGCGCGAATTCGAGGGCGACAAGGTGAAGGGCAAAGGCGAAGCAGGTCTCAACCTGTTCGTATGGGATTTGAGAGTCGAGCCTCTGCCTGCGCCGCGAACTCAGCCTCAGGGCGGAGGCGGGGGATTTTTCGGAGGAGGACTCGATGGCCCGTTCGTTCTGCCCGGTTCGTATCAGGTGGCGATTCGTGTCGATGGCCGCGAGGTTGCTACCGGTTCTTTCAATGTCGCGGGCGACCCTGACATAAACATTTCGGACGCAGACCGTCGCGCGTGGTTCGACGCAGTGATGCAAATGCATCGATTGCAGAAGACTATGAACGAAGCGGCTGAAAGCGTTGGGCAGTTGAACGAGAGAATCAGAAGCATTCAACAATCTCTCAAAGACACGCCCGCGGCTGCGGATTCGATCAAGGCGAAAGTCGAAGAGCTTGCCAAACGATTCGCGACAGTGGGGAGAAGGTTCGGCATAGGCGCGGCCAATCCGTTCGAGGCCGGTCAGTTCGAGAGGATAAACGAAAACCTGCGCTTCCGCATAGGCGGACTCAAGGGCGGCATCCTAAGCTCGACTTCGCGTCCGACCGAAACGCAGATGCGAATGATCAGTGAAGCGCGCGCGCTGCTTGAAAAAACTGTCGATGAAGCGAACGCGCTCATAAATTCTCTGCCCGCGCTCTACAGGGAACTGGCTGAGGGCGGCATCTATCCGGCGCCAGTCAAGCCGATAAACAAATGAATCCGCAGATTTCGCAGATTTGAGGAAGGATTTACGCAGATTGAAATCAATCTGCGAAATCTGCGGATCAATCTGCGAAATCTGCGGATCAATCTGCGAAATCTGTGGATGGATATGGAGAAAAATATACTCGACGGCATTCGGGTGATCGAAGCCGCAACATACATTTTCGGCCCGGCGGCGGCGACGGTGATGTCGGATTTCGGCGCTGATGTAATCAAGGTCGAGCGGCCCGGCCTGGGCGACCCCTATCGCTATCTGTCTTATGTTCGCCCGATGCCGGTCTCGGAAGTGAATTACTGCTTCGTGCTCGACGGGCGCAACAAGCGAAGCGTCGCCCTCAACCTGGCCGACGCGGCGGGCCGCGACGCATTGCTCCGCCTCGTCGAGACGGCTGATGTTTTCATTACCAACTATCAGCCTTCGGTGCTCGACAAACTGAGGCTCAACTACGAAGACCTCAGCCCGCTCAATCCGCGATTGATCTACGCGCAGGCCACCGGCTATGGAGAGCAGGGAGAAGAAATAGAAAAGCCCGGATTCGATATGACGGCCTTCTGGGCGCGGTCGGGGTTGATGGACGCGGTTCACGACGCGATGAGCGATCCCGCTCTTTCGGTCGCCGGGATGGGCGATCATCCTTCGGCGATGATAGTCTTCGGAGCGGTTATGCTCGCCCTCTATCAGCGCGAGCGGACGGGACGGGGAGCGAAAGTGTCTACTTCGCTGATGGCCAGCGGCGCGTGGGCCAACAGTTGCCTGATTCAGGCGGCGCTCTGTTCGGCGACCGAGTACAGTCGCGGCACGCGCGCTTCGGCCTTCAATCCGCTGGTCAATCACTATGTCTCGCGCGATCAGAAGCGGTTCATCTTCTGTCTCATTCAGGCCGAAAAGGACTGGCCCAATCTCTGCAAGGCAATCGACTGCGCGGAATTGATAACCGATCCGCTCTATGCTACGGGCGAAGCGAGAGTGGAAAACGCGGCCCGGCTGATAGCTGTTTTCGATCGCGCTTTCGCCGAAAAAGACATGGAGGCGTGGGCCGAAATTTTCGCCGCTCACGATCTCGCGTGGAGTCCGGTGAAAACCATCGAAGAAGTTTCCCGCGATCCGCAGATGGAAGCCAACCAGGTGTTTGTGGATTTCGATCATCCGCAGCACGGCAGGCTCAGAACCGTAAACAGCCCCTTCTTCATCGAAGGCGCAAAAAAGGCGATGCCGCGCGCCGCCCCTGATGTCGGAGAGCACACCTTCGAGATCATGCGCGAGCTTGGGTTTGCGGATCATCAGATCGAAGAGATGATCAAGCGCGGCGCGGCGGGAGCGAAGTAAAACGCATCGCGGGCAGTTTTTCCGCAGACAGATTTTTGAAACCTCCGGCCATCTTCAGCCACTAACACGGGGCAGAGAGAAAAATTTCGAAGGGAGTGTCAAGATGGCCAGGAGTTTCAGACCGGCGCGTCTTTCCGCGTGCATGGCGCTGCTGATGACGCTTTCAGCAATCGCGGCGGCCCAGTCGCGCGAAGAAGCGCGCGAGGAATTTCATCAAACCTATCCGCTCGCCGCAGGCGGGCAAGTCAGCCTCAAGAACATCAACGGCGCAGCCCGCGTCTCAGTGTGGGATCGCAACGAGGTAAAGGTCGATGCCATCAAGCGCGCTCACAAGAAAGAGCGGCTCGACGAAGCCCGCATCGAGATTGACGCCGCCGCAGGCGCGATACGAATTCGCACCCGGTACTCGCGCTCGACCGACTGGGATGAGGCAGACCGTCGGTACGAAAACCCCGCTGTCGTCGATTACACGCTCACCGTTCCGCGCTCCTCTCGCATAGACTCCATCGAGCTTATCAACGGCGACCTCGACATCGAAGGACTGGAGGGCGATGTCCGCGCGTCGTCGATCAACGGCGAGGTCAGGGCTCGGAGGCTTTCCGGCGAAGTCCGTCTTTCGACCATCAACGGGCATCTCGAAGCCTCGCTCGACCGTGTGGGAGAGTCGAAATCAATCTCGCTCAGTTCCGTCAACGGCTCGGTCGAACTCCTGCTGGCATCGGATGCCGAAGGCGAGATCAAAGCGAGCACGGTGCATGGAGGGATAAGCAACGGGCTGGGGCTGCCGGTGAGAAAAGGCAAGTATGTCGGGCGTTCGCTCGCCGGAGTGCTGGGGCGCGGAGGCGCGCGCATCGATCTCAACAATGTCAATGGCAGCATCCGCATAAACCGCGCTGCGGACGGGCGGACGCCGAGCGCAGTGACCAACACTCTGCCATCAGATTCGGAGTTCGATAAAGAAGAAGATGCCGTTATGGAAGCCGAGCGCGCGATAGAGGAAGCCGAAAAGACGGAGCGCGAAGTGGAGCGGGCTATGCGCGAAATGGAGCGCAATCTGAATCGCTCTCTTCGCAAGCAATCGCGTCGCAAAGATATTTGAACAGAATGGAAAGATTCTAAAAAGCGCGCTCGAACCCTTCGAGCGCGCTTTTGTTTTCTAAGGTCAGCCGGATTGAGTGACCGTGTGCATCTTGGTTCCGATGGTGATCTTTCCTGTGCGTTTGGCCCCGGTGGTGTTGGTGGAGACCGAGTACTTGACCGTGCCGTTGCCGCTTCCGGTCGCGCCCATCGTGATGGTAATCCAGGGTACGTTGGGAACAGCCGTCCATGTGCATCCCGCTTCGACCGTCACGGTGATGGTTCCGGTTCCTCCGGCCTTGAGGAAGTTGATTCCCAGAGGCGCAATGTTGAACGTGCATGGCGGAAGCTGAGTCACGGTGAAGGTCAGCCCGGCTATGGTCATCGTCCCCATGCGGGTCGTGAATCCGGGATTTGCCGACACGGAATAATTCACCGTGCCCGCGCCCGACCCGCTCGACCCGGAGGTGATGGTGATGAACGCATCGTTGCTCACCGCAGTCCAGTTGCATCCACCCGGCGCATTGACCGCCACGCTCGAAGAGCCGCCCGCCGCCTGGAACGTCATGCTCGATGGCACGAGCCCGAAGGCGCAGGGGGCCGGGTCCTGATTGACCGTGAAGGTCTGCCCGGCGACAGTCAGCGTTCCGCTTCGCGGAGTGGAAGCGGGGTTGGCGGCGACGGAATAGTTCACCGTTCCATTGCCCATGCCGCTCGACCCGCTGGTGATCGTTATAAACGCATCATTGCTCACCGCCATCCATGCGCAATCGGGCAGAGTCGACATAACGCTGACCATCCCTGTGCCTCCGGGCGCTCCTACGGTCTGGCTCATCGGACTTATGGTGAGAGTACATCCGGCAGGGTTCGGGTCCTGATTGACGGTGAAGGTGATTCCCGCGACGGTCATCGTCCCGCTTCGCGGAGCGTTGTTGGGATTGACGGCTACGGTGAAGTTCACCGTTCCGTTGCCTGATCCGCTCGACCCCGAGGTGATGGTGATGAAAGCGGCGTTGCTCACCGCAGTCCAGTCGCATCCGCCCGGAGTTATGACATTGACGCTCGACGAGCCGCCAAGCCCGCCGATGGTCGTGCTCGTCGCGCTCAGAGAATAAACGCAGACGACGCGACAGGCAGAAAACTCCGACGTGTTGTTGTTCGGGTCAGTGGCGGTGGCGGTGGCGAACTGGCCTCCGCCAGAGGCGACCATGAAGGTGACGTTGAAGCTGGCGTTGCCGCTGCCGTTGGTCGTCACCGTAGTCGAGCCTATGAAGGTTTCGCCCTCGCCGTTGCCCGACGGGTCGCAGACGGCGTTGAGGAAGAATTCTATCGTGAACAGCGTGTTGGGCGCGCTGTTGAGAGTTCCTATGACCTGAGTGGTCGCGCCTCCTCGACAAAAGGTGAGCACCGGAAAGTTCTGTCGCGCGTTGGGCCCGCCGTCGAGGTCGTTTGCGTCATTAGCGGTTATGCCGTCTCCGGCCAGATCGATACCGAGGCCGGTGTTAGAGAAGATCGAGTTCTGTCGGATATTGTTCCCGGTTCCCGAAAACACTTCGACGCCGCTCTCGCCGTTGGCCGAAATGATATTGGCCGCTCCGGCGACCGTTCCACCGATGGTGGCGTTCGTCCCGTCGGAGGTGAACACGCCATCGGTGCCGTTGTTTTCAATCGTGTTGCCCTGAACCTTGTTTCCGCTGGCAGAGAGGCTCGATATTTCGACGCCGCGAGCGCCGTTTTCTGAAATGAAATTGCCCGCGCCCATGGCGGTTCCGCCAACTGTATTATTCGGCACATTGAACAATCGCACGCCGTTGAGGTCGTTCTGCACCGGAGTCGCAGCGTCGCTTCCGAGGCCGATGATATTTCCCTGAATCAGGTTTCCGCTGACCGACGGGCCGGTCGATACGATCACTCCTTCCTGAGCGTTGCCGGAGATGACGTTGGCCGTTCCTGCCGCAGTCCCGCCGATTTTGTTGTTGAAGGAGTTGATCGAGACGCCGGAGTTTCCGTTGCCGAGATCAGTCGCGCCATCGACGGCGACTCCGATGTAGTTGCCATGCAGAGTGTTGTTGGAATTGCTCAGGCCATGCATCCTCACACCGAAATTGGTGTTGCCCGAAATGACATTGCGGGCGGCGGCGGTCGTGCCGCCGACTAGATGATTGGAGGTGCTGGCCAGATTGACGCCATCGAAGTTGGGCAGCGCGGCAGCGCCTGCCACGTTGGTTCCGATGTAGCAGCCTTCGAGCATGTTGCCGTTTTTCTGCACGAACTGAATTCCGTGCAGCGAGCAGCGATTTATCACCAATCCGCGCACCAGCGAAGTGCCGCCTGCCACCTTGAGGCCGATTCCTGAAGGCGTGCCTGCGCCGTTTATCTCGATTATCGGCGTGCCCGAAAAACCGGGCTGTGTCGTCCCGTCGATTGTGATGGGAGAGGTGATGCCCGGAAGGTCTGAAAGCAGGGTGATCGTCTGCACTCCCGACCCGATGGCGAAGGTTATGCTGTCTGCGCCAAGGTTGTTGTTGGCATCGATTATAGCCTGACGCAGAGAGCCGAGCCCGCTGTTGTTATTGTTGGTGACGGTGAAAGTCGAAGCCACCAGAGTCGTGGCATAGGAAGTCAATGCCTGACTGTTGCCGAGTATGACCAGATCGCTCATCGCGTCGCCGTTGAGACGGGCGGCCAGAACCGATGAAGCGCCCCCCTCCACGTTGAATTCGGTTTCAAGCAGCGCCGGCGGGCGGGCGGTTTCTTCTTCGAATCCTTTTCCATCCGAGTCGGTCAGCACGGTCAGCTTTCCGCTGGCCGATTCCACGACGATGAGGCTATCGATGGAAAGGCTCGACACCCGCGCACTGACCAGAAAAC
This sequence comes from uncultured Clostridia bacterium, assembly GCA_964588615.1. GTDB lineage: Bacteria > Acidobacteriota > Blastocatellia > UBA7656 > UBA7656 > UBA7656. The sequence continues at coordinate 6,884 of CAZPQE010000268.1, forward strand.
TCGATGATTTGTGGCTGGTGTCGGTCAGTTTCTTTGCGCTCCACCGCGCGATCCCCTTCGACAGATCGGCTCCGTCTCCGCTCAACAGGTGCAGACCTCCATCAGTGGCCAGCACTGCGAGGTCTGTTTCCTGCTCGCCAGTGAAATCGCCTGATGCGATGGAACTGATATCGAAATCCAGAGAGCGCGAGTCAATCACTGCCGCGCCCGCTCTGCGGCTGTCGGTCGAGAGCTTGCGGTCTCTGCCGCGAATGACCATCAGCTTTCGCCCTGCGCCGACTGCCAGATCCATTTCATAGGAGGAATCGAACTGGCCAGAGACCAGTGATCGAGCGGTTGCCGGCAGCGAGAAGGTTTCCGGGGCGGCGAAGGCCGCGCCTGCCGGGCCTTCGAAGACCATCAGGCGAGGCTGGCTTCCGCCTATGGCCAGGGCAAGATCGACGAGTCCGTCTTCGCGGTTGAGGTCGGCTCCGATCATAGCGGTGACAGGGCCGGGAAGTTCTATCACCCGCGCTTCACTCAGACCGCCGCTCCCGTCTCCCGGAAAAATATAGAGCCGGTTTGCGGAGGCAGCGGCAAGGTCGGCGTGCCGGTCGTTATCGAAATCGCCCGCCGCCAGGAATTCCGGGATGACGGCGGATTCGATCACGCTTGAGTTTGCCAGCATCGGCGCGTCGGATGATTCGCCTCTCGACCTGCGAGATTGCGCCTGCGGGCTGTTGGGATAGATAGAATCCGCGTTGCCGCGCTGAAGAGCCAACAACCCGCGCCCGTCCGAAGCGTAGCCGCTTATGAAATCCGCCACGCCGTCTTCATCAAAATCGGCGGAGGCCATAGCCAGCGGTCGCGCGCTGTTTTGATTCAACGCCGAGCGCGCCGCATCCGGGCCTGAGAACTGAACAGGAACGCTGCGAACGTCTGACAGGTTGACCCACGGCCTGCCGCTCTGCCCGGTCTGAGCCAGCACCCGGCTCGCGATCACCGGCGCAGAGTGAGCCGACGCTCCTGAAAACCTGATCGAAGCCCAGACAAGCGCAGTCAGCAGCATCAGTGACAGCGCCATCACAAATCGCGTTTGTCGAATGAAGGCATAGTAGAATTTCGAAATCACTGTCCGCATCAATTTATCCTCCCAATGGCCTGCGCGCAGATTCAGAGCCGGCACGTCGACTCTCGTCCTTCGTCAATTCGCTCGCACATGCCCAGCCGTTGAGCGCGGTTGATTGGCTTTGCAAAGGTACTAACAGGGGCCTGGTCAGTGCGAAATGACGAGCGGGTTCGATACTATTACGGAGGCGTTAGGTTGTCAATCATAAAGGGAGTTTTCATAACCATCAGACTCGCCTGTCTTATCGGCCTTCGATCCTCTGCGGCGATGATTTCCGCCCACTCTCTTCGGGCTACCCAAACAGGTAGCTCGAATTTGATTTTGACAAACGGAGCGCGTGTGATAGCATACGCGCCCTGACATAAAGGCACTTCGTCGTAATGGCAGGCTTGGGGTTCCAATTCAACTGAGGTTTATCCTCGCTGAGGTTGGAATCGATCAAGGCCCTGGGGTAAGGCCCAAGCATCAGCATCAGGTGGAACCTGAATTGGGTTTCCACTTCCGCCTGGTTTTGATTTCGGAAGTAGAGTTGTCTGCTTGCGATGCAGTTTCGGCTGTATTTCTCCTTCCCTTGCGCAGGCTGCTATCAGCCCGCGCAAGCGGTAAGCAAGACAGATCACTGATCGATTTCCAAGGAGTCTTTGATGTACGACAGGCTGCCAGCCTGTTGACTCTATGACAAGGATGAAAATTTGAAGAACCAGCAGGCTGGCAGACTGCTGTACCTTTTCCGAGGAGGATCTTTTCATGCGAAGCAGAAGAGGTTTCAATATAGCCCTGATCCTGACATTGTGCCTGTTGACACTCCCCGAACTTTATCGACAGGCCGCAGTCCGTTCGCAGACTGATGCGGGATCGAATCAGAAAACCGACTCAATGGAGTTCTATGACATAAGACTGGCCTCTACCCCCGAGGCCAAGTCCGCTCTGCAAGCAATCGATCAACAGATCGATCTGCAAAGAGAGCAGCGCGCCGCAGCTACGCTGGCCCGTCGCGCAAGAGAAGGCCGCATCATCGCTGAAAGAGACGCATCTGAAATCCGCGACGACATGCTTCGCGCAGAATCCCGTCTCGCCCGCCGAATGCGCAATCTCTCTGTCACCCGCAACCATTTCTTAGGCTCTCCCGAAATCGTCGAAATCCGGGGCGCGAGTTTCCTCACCCCTCCCTCGACCCGGAAGCCCGAAAGCATCGTCCGCGCCTTCGTCTCA
>CAZPQE010000269.1:0-9182 GCA_964588615.1 uncultured Clostridia bacterium
TTTCTGAATGAAGTAGATGAACATCAACCGATTGAAGAGTCGCTGTGTGTAGAGTCGGCAGGCTTCGGTTTCCATGATGGTCTTTTGCGCTTCGGCTTCGACATCGGTGAAGACCTTGCGGTAATCGTCAAAGAATTTATCGGTTACGGCTTCGACATCGAAAGCCTTGCGCCACTCTTTCAACCAGGCTTCGCGGTCATCAGGGTTTGCCGGAAAGCGCAGAGCCGGGAGGTTGAATTCGCAGAGTGTGCGAACGTGCGTGTCGCCGCGTTCCCAGCCGAGAGTCGAAAGCACGGCGCGATTGGCTATCTGGCCGCGAAAGTGAGCGAAGGTGAATCGCTGATAGTCTTTCGTCGCGCAGATGAAGAGAAGGTTTTCGTTGTGCCATGTTTTATGGTCGGGCGATGCCCCGCGTCGCTTGGGGACAAGGGTTCTGAGAACCTGCCTGAGCGTGGTTAGAGAAATTTTCTGATCGTTGAACTCAACGAAGAAGATGCCCCAGGGTTGGTCTTTGATATCGGGAAAGGGTTGCAACTGTCGGACAACACCATCGCGTAAACGAATCGCAGATGATTCGCTCAGTTTCAATTCATCGGCCTGCCACTCGAAAGCGAGTTCGTCAAATTCATAGTCAGGGTCAATATCCCAATCAAGTTCGTTGCGACACAGAGCCAGCAATGAATTGAAATCGTGAACCTTTCGAACCGCTTCGATACTGACCATTTTCATTTCCTCCGAACAGGTACGACGGGCTGCCAGCCTGTCGCAGGGTTTCATTATTTCAAGGTATGAACAGGCTGGCAGCCTATTCTACATCGATGACTCTTTAAGAAGAGCGTTTGTCGGGCTTCGATTTTTTGTTCCGCACAACTTCACGCGCAAGGCGAATGGCTTCGTTGAGTTTCGCTTCCATCAATGCGCGGGGCGGCAGTTGGGTCAGGTATCGGCTGACTCGGATGCCCCGGCGGTCGAGTTCGAGAAGTTCGATCTGCTCTTCATCTCTTTCGGCGCACAGGATCAATCCGAGCGGCGACGATTCGCCCCTGCGACGCTCGTATTTGTCCAGCCAGCGCAGGTATAGCTCCATCTGTCCGAAATGTGCGGCGGAGAATTTTTCGAGCTTGAGTTCGATGGCAATCAACCGCCGCAGGCCGCGATGATAAAAGAGCAGGTCGAGATAGAAATCCTCCTTGCCTATAGTCAGTCGCTTCTGCCGCGCCACGAATGAAAAATCCATTCCCAGTTCGAGCAGAAAAGTTTCCATCTCGCTGAGTATCGCCGTTTCCAGGTTCTTCTCGCTGAACGAGGCGGGCAATCTCAAAAAATCCAGAACATAAGGATCGCGGAAAATCATGTCTGCGGTCAGCCGGTCTTCTTCGCGCAGGGTTTGCAGGTCTTTTTTGATTATGTCTTCGGGCTTCCTGGCGATTGCCGTGCGCTCGAACATCATGCCGCCGATTTTCTTCCTCAGAGCGCGGACGCTCCAACGCTCGATGCGGCACATCTCGGCGTAGAACTCGCGCTTGAGGTCGTCCTGGATGTAAATAATTTCGGCAAAGTGAGACCAACTCAATTGTCCAGACAGTGTCTGGACAATTTCCAGGTTAGGAAACACTTCGGCAAAGCGAATCATATTGAAAAGATTTGCGCGCCCGTAGCCGCGACCGTATTCAGCCGTCAATTGTGCAGACAGTGTCTGCACAATTTCCTCACCGTATTCGGCGCGTTTGAATTGAAGAATCTCCGAGCGTATGCGCGAGCCTATATGCCAGCAGAGCATAACGGTTCCGGCATTGACAGCGCGGGCGACCTGCATCCTCGCTTCATCGATCAACCTGCGGATGTCGCCCAGCAATCGCGCAGAAGTGATTTCCGGTTTGCCCTTGCGCGCAGCGGTTGGCGATCCGGGCTTTTGAGTCTTTTTCTTTATCGCTTTCTTCGTAGCCATAACATTGATTCCCGCTCACGCGATTTCCATCCATGCCTTGAGCGCAGGCTTTACGCCGACGGGAGCCTGAACTTTTTTCAGATAGCTGTTCTTTATGTGCTTTTCGATTTTGGCGCGAATCTCCGAGAGGGTTTCATCTTTCAGATTGCGCCATCGCGGAGTGTCGGGCGCGCTGCGAATGACGATGACGATTTCCGCAGGCTCTTCCTTGATTTGCTCGGTCTTCAAATCGTAAAGATACCAGCGCGTGAATCCTGCTTCTTCAGTCCACGCGGAAGCGTCCTGCGCATCCTCAGACGCGCGACGCGCCGGGAGGGTGTAGCAGAAAAAGACCGCCCTTGAATCCGGCGACGGATGCGCTTTGCCGCTGAATACTCTTAGGGGGAACCGGTTCAATCCTGCTGCGAGGTCGGGGTGCTTTTGAATAATATCCTGATACTCAAGGTGCAGGCTCTCGTCAGGCGAAGTCGCGCCATCGAGCGCGTGCGTGAAGTCGCGCAGGGCTTCATAGTCATCTTCAGGCTTCAGGAGTTTCCTGCCTTCGATCCCGAATGTGCGCGAGATTCTGAGCGTCTTGTGACTGACGCGGGAATAGAGCTTGAGCAGATCATCAAGCTCGTCGGGCGGCAGGAAATTCCAGTAGGCGATCCTGCCGCGAATTTCTTTCTGCTGAGGGTGATCGGCGAGAATCCGCGCTTCGGTGTCTGCATTCATGCGCCTGTCGACGCGACCGATGCGCTGCATCAACCGCACCGGATTCCAGTGCAGATCGTAGTTCATGAGTCGGGTGCAGTCTTGCAGGTTCAAGCCTTCCGAAAGCACATCAGTAGAAATCAAGACGCGAATCTCTTTTTGATCTGCGGCTTCGAGTTGGGCGCTCGATGATTCGTTGTAGTAAGGCGCGAAACGCTGAATGATTTGGCCTCGATCTTCTTTCGTGCTGCTGTCTATCTCTTCGACTCCTGCGATGCCGTTTGCCTCAAGCTGTTCTTTGAGGTAACGCGCGGTATCACGGAATTCCGTAAAGATCAGGGCTTTATGTTTTTTCAAAACCGGGTCGGTCTTGAGGAGTTTGACAAGGGCTTTCAGCTTGTCGTCACTCGCGGGCTTGAACTTCTTCAACTCATCGAGGAATTCGATAATCTGATCGAGGTCGAGAAATGTTTCGTTGATGATCTCCTCGACTTTGTACTCGTCGCGGTTGAGTTCTTCTGTGTCGGCAAGCATTTCTTCAGTGATCAGATCATCAAAAGTTTCCTGTTCGGCAGCCGTGCCGAGATCGAATTGTTCTTCAAAAAGACCGGGTTGATCTCGTCGCATAAAACCGATGCGGTCAGACTTCTGAGCTTGCCATCTTTCCAATCGCGAAAGTTCCGAGGGCTTGCCGTTTTTTTTGATGAAGGCGAGCAGCTTTGCCAGCAGCGTTTCGCAGGAAAGTTTGAAAGCGTGGGCCGAACTCTCGAAGCGTTTCAGGAACTGTGTGCGAATCAGGGCGACGACCTGTTTCTGGCGACCTTTGAGCAGTGGGTCGATCTCTTCGTCCGGGCCTTTGTAATAGGCATACGGATCATAGATAGCCAGCGAGAAGAGAGGCTTTTCCTTTGCAAACGCCTTGTCAACCATCGTGAGCAGTCGCCCGTAGGTTTTTCTGACCGAGTATTCCGCCAACTGCGGGTCCTGCTTTTTGGGAAAGAGCGTCCGGGAAGCGCCCTGTTGAATCTGACTCTGACGGACGTATGCGCGGCTGCGCTGGACTACGAGTTCCTTGAACAGAAGGTCATTGGACAAAATCTGATCAGCTTCCGCGAGGTTGGTTTCTATCTCGTCCGTCTCGACGGATTTTTGTTGAATGAGGTTTTCGAGAGCCTTTTCCATTTTGCGAAAGTGACCGGGCAGAGAATGGATGCCGAGCGGGGCGTCTTTGAAATAAGCGGTCTGCGTGCGGGAGAAAAGCTCGATCATGTGTTGAAGGTCTGAGAGGTGATTGTTTATTGGTGTTGCGGTAAGCAGAAACAGTTTTTTCCCTTCGCAGATATCGAACAGTTTACGATACCGCGACGGACGCCTTCCCCCTTCCCCCTTGATGCCGGGATTTCGGAAGTGATGAGCTTCGTCGATTATGATGACATCGGCCATGTCTTTGACGCGCTCCAGTCGCTTTGCCTGTCTGTCGCTGTTCAAGTCAGTGTGATTAAAGATGGCGAGGCTTGAATAATCATCGCCGTAGAGATTTGGCAAATAGCGTTCGATGGTTTTTTCCCAGACGGGCTTGCGTGCCGACTTGGGAACGAAGAGAGCGACGCGCTTGCGGTCTTTTTCAACCAGCCGCTCGATGAGCATCAGTCCGATGAAAGTCTTTCCCAATCCGACGCCATCACATAAAAAAGCTCCGTTATACCTGTCGGCGATCTTCATCAATGCCTGATATCCTTCTTGCTGGTACTTATCCAGAATCCTAAAGATGTGAGAGCCGCCCTTCCCCGGTTCGGCAAGTTCCCATTCGCCAACCGACATTTCGTGAGCGCGAAAGTATTCCTGGAGGGCTTTGACATAAATCTCGAAAGGCGAATACTCTCGCGTGTGCCGCTCTATGACTTTCAGGATTTCGGGCGTAACGTCTTCGGCTTCGTTCCAGTGCCTCTCATACCACTCCTGCAGAATTTCAACCTCGCGCCTGAGTTGCACATTCAGTTCGACGTTATCCGTCAGTCCCGGATATGTGAAGTTGCTCGATCCGACAAGGGCGGATGAACCGACGACGGTCAATTTTGAATGTGTAATGTAGGCTTTGGCATGGAATTTCTTCTTTGTGTAGATTCGGCATTCGATCTTTTTTTCTCTGAGGGCTTCCACAATAGCGGGAACGCCTTTGAGAAAATCATTCTTCTCTTTTTCATCTTCGATGCTTGCGTCAAGCGCGTGTTTGACAGTTTGCAACCCCTCGACAAGAGCTTTCTTCGTGCGTCTGGTCACTTCATCTCCCATCAGGAGACGAATCTTGTCTAATTTCTGCCAGTAGCCATCGAGGGCGAGCAGCGAGCCGATTTCGAAATAGCCGGTAGCAATATCGAAGGTATGAGCGATTTCAGTCCACTCGCGCAGATAGTCTTTGGCCTTCCACTCGCTATCGCTGTTATCAACGATGAATAAATCTGCTCCTGTTTTATCGGTCATTTCAGAACCATTCCTTCGCTTCAAGGCTTCATCAAGCTTTTATCAACTGCGGCCATAAACTGGTTTATTCTTTGGCAATTTTCTTAACACAAGGAGGTTCTCAGAGCAAGAGGGTTGTCTGACTATCCGGCCTGCTTTTTCACAACGCCCCCGCACGCGGGTGCAGTTTTCTAAAGTTGGTCGGGTAGTTGCCCTAAGCCCGCGCTCACGCTTGGGCTACTGACACGCGGCACTGATATGTGTCAGTAGCACGACCGTCAGGGAGTGCTTCTCTACAAGATTGTCGCAAACATCATCAGGCGACCGACTTTTGAATTCTGCCCCCCCCGCGCGCTTGAGCAAGTCTCGCAGCTTGTTATATCATCACGCGCGCCGAAACGCGGCGCTGCGAAAATCGTTCTCACCAACTCGACAGAGAGGTGCTTGATGAAATTTTTCTTCTTCCATCTGATGGCCTGGCAGGAACTCCCCGACGACTTCGAAAAGAAATACGACTCGGCATGGATCTGGGCTCCGAACACTCTTTTCGATCCTCAGAAGGGCGGTCGCCTCTACAACGAATACATCGATACGATCATTTATGCCGAAGAACTCGGCTACGACGGCGTGTGCGTCAACGAGCATCACCAGAATGCCTACGGATTGATGCCTTCGCCTAACCTCATCGCATCGATTCTCGCCCGACAAACCAAAAGAGTTAAGCTCGCTGTAATCGGCAACGCGCTTCCGCTCTACAATCCGCCCACGCGCATCGCCGAAGAGTTCGCCATGATCGATTGCATTTCTGGCGGAAGACTCATCGCCGGGTTCGTCGTCGGAGGCGGGCCGGAGTATTTCTCCTACGGCATGAACCCGACTCACGCGCGAGAGATGTTCCGCGAGGCTCACGACCTCATCATCCGCGCGTGGACTGAGCCGGGGCCGTTTCGATTCTTCTCCAAACATTACCATCTCAACTACGTCAATCCCTGGCCGCGCCCCATTCAGCAGCCTCACCCGCCAATCTGGATTCCCGGAGTGGGGTCAATCGAGACGATGGAATTCGTCGCCCGACATCGCTACTCCTACATGGGCATTCCCTATTTTCACATCGATGTATTCAAACGCACCTTCGACACTTTCCGCGAATGCTGCGCCCGCGAAGGCTACACGCCCGACCCGGAACAGATGGGCTGGATAGTTCCCATCCACGTCGCCGAAACCGACGAGCAGGCCCGACGCGAATTCGAACCTGCGCTGTGGTACTTCGCCAAAAAACTGCTCCTCGGCATAACCATCTCGCCGCCGGGCTACACTTCGGTCAGGTCCGCGCTCGCAATCGACAGGAACCGCGACAAGTTCATGGCTTCAGTCGAGACATGGGATCAGATCGAAAAAGGCGTGTACGCAATCGTCGGAAGCCCTCAAACCGTGCGCGAAAAACTGAGCCACTATCAGAAACATCTCGGAGTGGGAAACATTCTGACTTCGCCGCAGATCGGTACTCTTCCGCACGACGTGGCCCGCCGTTCCATGAAACTCTTCGCCGAGGAGGTGATGCCTTATGTTAGACAAGCTTAAATCCATTCAGTATGCGATGAAGGTGAAGTGGTACGAAGCGACTCAGGATCGCGTCCGCGTAGTCGATCTCAACGGGCGCAAGGTTCAGATCATGGAGGGCGGCGAGGGTCGGCCTCTGCTTTATCTGCACTCAGCCTACGGCGAAAACCTCTGGATGCCTTTTCATCAGAAGCTCTCTGAGAAGTTCCGCGTCATCGCGCCCGCTCATCCGGGATTTGCGCAGTCGGAAGGCATCGAAGAAATCGATTCGATGGAAGACATGGTTTTTCATTATCTCGACCTGCTCGACTATCTTGCTCAGGATCAGATCGACATAGTCGGCGTCTCGCTCGGAGGATGGATAGCGGCGGAGTTCGCCACTCGCTACCCGGAAAGAGTCAGGCGGCTTGCGCTTGCCGCTCCCGCCGGTCTGTGGATCGACGCGCACCCGATGGCCGATATGTTTGCAAGCCTGCTTCACATCGACCGTCTCAGAACAATGAACTTTCACAACCCCGAATCGTCTCTTGCCGAGATGCTCATTCCCGACGAAGCCGATGACGATATGAAGGCCGAAGCATACAAGGCTATGGCGGCGACCGCGCGGCTCGGATGGAATCCGTTTTGTCACAACCCAAAGCTTGCGTCTCGATTGCGCCGCATCAAATCTCCCACGCTCATACTTTGGGGCGATGACGACAAGTTCATCCCCCCGGTTTATGCCGAAGAATGGGCCGGGCGCATGAAGGACTCGCGCGTGGTAACGCTCAAAGACTGCGGCCACCTTTTGATGTTCGAGCGCGAAGATGAATTCGTCAAAGCGGTGGCTGATTTTCTGGGTTGAACGGTCACTTGTCATTGGTCATTTGCAGGAGGGAACGAAACTCCGCTGTTGAACAAATGACCAGGGACGAAGGACAAAGGACATTAGAAACAAAAACGCCGGGAGAAGACAGCCTCCCGGCGTTTTTTCTCACTGGATTTGTTTTCACTTCAGCAGGCGGACGTTGTAGATTCCAGCCAGCTTGTTGAGATCGACTCGTAGAGTGATCCATTCGGCTTCGACTCTTCGAGCCAGCGTCCTGCGGCGAAAGATAAGGTTTACTTCGTCGGCTTCGTTAATCACCTTCACCACGTTCTCGCGCACCTCAAGCCATTTGTCGCGCTTGTCGAACTCGTCGCGCAGTTCGTCGAGCGCGCTTTCGAGGTCCTTGATCTGATCGTTGATCCTGTCTTCGGCCTCCGTCCCGTCGAGGCGGCCATTGTCGAGCGATTCATCGACAGACTTCTTGAAAATGTCGCTGCGCTCTTCGACTCGTTTGATGATGCGGTCGACATCGGCTTTCGTGTAGAAACGTCCGCGATGACGACCCTGCGCCAGAGCCGAAACGGACAGAGCCATGAGCATAAAAACAACCATCAAGCTTACTACGGTTTTCCCAATAGGGTTTCGCATTTTCATCTCCTTCTCATTTTTATCAAATCGGCGACACAAAACTTCGACCAGCGGTCGCCTTCGTTCGACCCTGCTTTCAACGAGCCGGGCCTGATCGCTTCTTTTGACGCCGCAAGGACGCGCGCGGTTGGAATTTTATTTCGACATCGCGCCGAAAGCCCTGCGCGCCGCTTCAACCGTCTTCTCGATATCTTCATCCGTGTGCGCGTAGCTCACAAACGCGCATTCAAACTGCGAGGGAGCGAGATAAATCCCTTCGTCGAGCATCGCGCGAAAGAACCGGCCATAACGCTCGGTATCAGATTTCTTCGCTGTGTCCCAGTTCACGACCGGCCCTTCGACAAAGAATGCCGTCAGCATCGAGCCGACCCGATTGATCGTCGATTGAATGCCGCATTCTCGCGCCGCATCGCGCAGCCCGGCTTCGAGCATCGCGCTGCGTCGTTCGAGTTCCGGGTAAGGATCGATCTCTTTCAACAGTCGGAGCATCGCAAGCCCGGCGGTGACTGCGAGCGGATTGCCCGAAAGCGTTCCTGCCTGATAGACCGCTCCAAGAGGCGCGAGATGTTCCATCACGTCGCGGCGACCGCCGAATGCGCCGACAGGCAGCCCTCCTCCGATGATTTTTCCCAGGCAGGTAAGATCAGGCGCGACCGCATAGACCTGTTGCGCGCCGCCCAGTGAGAGTCGGAATCCGGTTATCACCTCATCGAATATCAACAGCGCGCCGTGAGCGAGAGTGACTTCTCTGAGAGTTTCAAGAAATTTTATATCGGGAGGCACGCAGCCCATGTTGCCTGCGACAGGCTCGACTGTCACTGCCGCAATCTCGCTTCCCTTTTCATCGAAGGCTTTTCTTACAGCTTCAATGTCGTTGAACGGAAGCACAAGCGTATGACGGGCGAAGTCGGCAGGGACGCCCGCGCTGTCAGGAGTGGCGAAGGTAGCAAGCCCTGATCCGGCTTTTACGAGCAGGCTGTCGGAATGGCCGTGATAGCATCCTTCGAATTTGACTATCAGGTCGCGGCCCGCAAATCCCCGCGCGAGTCTTATCGCGCTCATCGC
>CAZPQE010000270.1:0-9170 GCA_964588615.1 uncultured Clostridia bacterium
GGCGACAGACCATCGAGCCTGTCGTCTGGCCCTGACGACGCGCAGGCCACCACGACGCATGCGCGCAGGGCATCTTCATTTTCCATCCTGCCGAAGGCGACTTTCCTGCGTGATCGCGGAGCGCATCGAAAAAATGGTTCAGTCGCAGTTGCCCGCGATTGGCGCTGAGAATCTGTGTGGTGCGAAGCATCCTGTTTGCGCCGCCCGCCAGGAATGAATAACGAGGGTCGGAGAACGCCGAGCGAAAACCCGCTTTCCCATCCATCAAAGACCCTGCGTTAGCCGAGACGAGATCAGGGGTCTGGATTGAAAGCGCGTTCGAGATGGTCCTCAAATCTTTCACTCGTTGAGCGGCCCAGCATGACCCGGCGGTCTCAAGCGTCCAGGCTTCCTGTCGATCAGCTATGATGAACGAGTTGTGATAACGAAATCTTCGATGGCGATAGCCGCACCCTCCCCCCTGCCCATACTCTTCGATTAGTCGGGTGATCGTGTCGAGAGCTTCACTGGCCGTAGGGCTTCGTTCCAGCGCAAGGCGCAGCAGGTCCATTCCGGTCAATCCGGTTTTTCTATATGGCAGTTTCGTGAATACAGCCTCATTGCCGATGGCGACCCCTTTTTCATTGACCCCCATTTCGGCTCCCCACATCCAGAATGGCCTGGAGATGAGAACCTCGAAGGTACGCTCGACCTGGGGTATCTCGATGTATGTGCATGGAAGGGAAGAGGGAGTGGGATTGAGGCGAGCCGGAATAAGCTCGACTACCTGGGCCTCGCCCGGCTCGCGGTCGCTGTTCTTTGCAAACCAGACCGCTCCATCGGCAGTCGCTTCTCCGGTTGCTACCATCGTGTCGCACATATTGCGATGAAAGTAAACAAGCGCGGAAAGATAATCAAGCGACAGGAATCAGCCTAAGACACACCCGCACTCGGATTGCGAAAAGAGGAAACGAAGGCTTGTTGAAGAAATCCAGAACAGTAGTGATTTTCCGAGTCGGCCTACTCGATTTGAATTGCGCCGTGAGAGGAGACGCTCACGCTGCGCGATCCTCTGCTGTTGCTGATCTGTATTTTGGGTTCTTTCGATCCCTTTGCCAGAGAGCCGGTTCTCGTGAAAATCACCTGACCGTCTTCAGCTATGCGCACGCCGTCGGGAAGGTCAGATGCCTCGCCGCTTTCGAGCCTGCCGTTGAAGTTGCGGTCAATTCCATATCTGAGGTTCCTGGCTTCGAAGATGACGCCGACGTCCTGGTTCTTGACCTGAGCGATTTCCTTTGCCTTTTCGAGTTCACCGGCTATTTCCTGTGTGGCATTGTTGAGCCTGTACATGTTATAGCCGAGGCGAATCAGATGGAGCAGGATCGATCCCAGTATCAGAATTATGAGGACGCCAAGGATGACCTCCATCATCCCGCGACCCAGGTCTTCGTTTACACTGGTTTTTTCGTTCGGAGATGTATTCATCCCCCTCCTCCACTAGATAGAAAAAGCAGCCTAGAGATCGAACCTGCTTTGGTGCAAATACCTTGCCATACCCTTTTCGGGGGGAGCTTTTTTCTCATTTGTCCAACCATCAGGCCCATCTGCCGGATTTGAACCGAATATGGTAGAAGCCCGCGTCACCCTTAGTTACGCATTGTGAAATGCGCTCCCCATCGCGTATCAAACATAAGGAAATACAGGAAGCGCCAGAGTTGAAGATATTCCGGCCTGATTGGGGAATCTTATCGCCGGGGATCAAATATCTTCGGAGTGAAAAGACTCCAGTCCGGGCTGTTCCAATTCAAGCGGAAGTCGGCAATGAAAAGTTGTGCCGGTCGTGTCGCTCTTTTCAACAGCGACATTGCCCCCATGAGCCACAACGATCTTTTGCACTATAGCCAGTCCAATTCCATAGCCCCGCGACTTGGTTGTGAAGAACGGGATGAAGATTCGCTGCAAGTCCTGAACCGAAATCCCCCGGCCAGTGTCGCTGATGCGAATGTGAGCGTGCCTTCTATCGCCTGCGCTGTCGCAGTAGAGAGAGACTCTTACGGTTTTTTTCTCCGACAGCGGATCGATTGCCTCGATGGCATTGCGAAGCAGATTGCCGAACACGCGACGAAGCAAGGATTCATCGCCCGGCATCTCGACCTCCTCGCCTTCGAAGGCTATTTCGATTTCGGCAGCAGAGAGCAGGGGACTTACTTCATCGATACAGTCAGCAATGAGCGCGCGAAGATCGATTGTTGAAAGAGCGAGGCTCTGCGGGCGGGCGAAATTCAAAAAATCGGTTACGAGTTGAGCGAGCAATCGCACTTCGTTTAGAGCGGCCTGAGTGCTGACAGGTTGATTGCCTGACACAGACTGCGCTTCCATAAGTTGAACATAGCCCTGTATGGTGGCAAGCGAGTTCTTGAACTCGTGGGCGATGCCTGCGGCCATCTCTCCGAGGTTGGCGAGGTTTTCCTGCAATTTCATCCGCTCGCGCAACTCGATGACTTCCGTGATGTCGGTCAGAAGGCACAGCGCCCCTTCGAGCTTCGATTCCATATCGGTGATCGGAGAGACACTCAATCCGAGATGACGAATGCGCCCGTCGGGGCAGGTAAGGTCGACGATTTCGCGCCTGAAGGAGGTTCCTCCGGCCAGACAGTTGGAGACGAGAGCGACCATCCTGGGCGCAGATCGAAACAAGGTCTGGTACTGGGCTTGTTGCGCGCCAAAGACGCGCTCAGGGGTGAGAGGGCCTGTGTCGTATTGCCCTATGCCGAAAATCTCGGTTGCCCGCGTGTTGATCGAAGTTACGATCCCCCTTGAGTCGACTGACACAAGGCCGCTGGGCATGTTGGCTATGAGCCGCTCGCTGAATCGCTCGCTTCTTTCGGCCCGCGTGCGCTCGGTCGCATGCAATCGCTCAAGCTCTTTTTCTTTCTCTCTCAACTGTTCGATCAACGCCTGAAAGGTTTCGACCACGAATTCGCTTTCGCTCCGTGCGCTTGCGGCATGCACAGGGCTGTCATGGGCAGCTTTGACCAGTCGGCGATAAGGGCGGATGAGCCAGCGGGCGGTCAATAAAATGACCCCAAGCCCGAAAATGAGGGCGACAACCTGATAACTGAGTACATAGAAGGTAATGGCAGTCGAAGCTGAAAAAGCGGGGCGGGCGACAACCAACAGGCCCAGGTCAGGCACGCGCACCCTTGCGATGACGAACCCGTTGTCGCTTCTCAGCCTCACGGACGATGCCCGAATCGGCCTCTGGGTCGTTGCCTCTTCGAGTCCCGACGAGTCGAACGATATCATGCCGGCTGAAAATCGCTGCGACTCGATGGCACTCTCGATGGACGAACCTCTAGCGATGAGCTTTCCATCCACCCAATACAGGGCGGCGACCGCCTGTATCGAATGATGTTGCAGAAGCGATCTTATGCTTTCTTCGTTGATCGCTGAAGGAATGCGAGGAAGGTCGGAGGCGAGGAAGGCGGTTTCTATTCGCACCTGAGTCATCTGCTGCTCGGACAACTGGCGGCGAGACTCGGTGTAGAGCGCGAGGCTCAACCCTATGGTCAGGAGGATCGCCAGGGCCAGGACGGCGATGAGTATCCATCTTCTGTTTTCTATTGCGCCTGTCTTCATCAAAGCGCAACTATCTGACAGGAGTTCTCAGCGGGTCAACGCTGCGTACTTGTCGAGGAAAGGAAGCACCAGGTCTCTTTCTCCGCTGGGGAGAGAGAAGATGGCGCGATTGACTCCGAGGGCCTGAAACTCGTCGAGCACCGCGCGCTCAGGCTTGACTCCGAATATGGAAATCGATATCTCAGATGGATTGCGCCCCGCAGCTTCCGCTTTCCTTCTGAGGTCTTCTATCTTTCCTTTCGGGTCATCGAGTCTCAATCCGATTGGCAGCCATCCGTCGCAGAATTCGACCACGCGGTCGAAAGTCGTCGGCCCGTCTCCGCCCATCAGAATGGGAGGATGAGGTTTTTGAAGGGGCTTGGGATTAGACCATATAGAGTCGAAGTTGACGAACTCGCCGTGGAATTCGGCTTCCTTCTTCGTCCAGATTTCTTTCATCGCCAGCACCCGCTCGCGCAACACTCTCCACCGCTTCTTGAACTCAGTCCCGTGATGCTCCATCTCTTCGGCGTTCCATCCGCCTCCGATTCCGAAGATGAATCGGCCATTGGACAGAAAGTCGAGCGATGCCACTTCTTTGGCTGTCGTGATCGGATCGCGTTCGATCAACAGGCAGATGCCTGTGGCTATGCGCAAGCGAGATGTCGCCATGGCGGCGGCAGTGAGCGCCACAAACGGGTCGTGAGTGTGCCAGTACTCGCGGGGCAGGTCGCCCCCGCCCGGCCAGGGGCTTCGACGGCTTGCCGGAATGTGAGTGTGTTCGGGGAACCAGAGAGATTCGAATCCTCGCGCCTCGGCCGCTCGCGCAAGCTCGTCAGGGCGCACCGCGTAATCGGTCGGAAACATCGCCACGCCGTAATCCATAACACCTCCAGAAGTCAATCTATGAAAACCTGCCTGAAGACAGCCAGCAGATCGGGGCGGTTGGTTTTTATTTTTCCGGTGATCAGGTCTCCGAGCGACGGCGAGTATTCGCCGCGAACGGTTCTGACCAGAATTTCTTTCGTCGTTTTCAAGTAGCAGTCCGCTTCTCCGTCGGCTTCCCCTTCGGCCACCTCGCAACGGTCTGATTCGACCATCACCGTATATTTTTCGTCTTCGATCTCGAAGTAGAAGAGCATCCGTCGATCAACTTTGCCCGGCTTGAAGCGCAAAGGGAGTTTATTGAAATGCTCCGCCAACTGGTATTCTGAATCGTCCTGGCTCATTGGTTGAAATCCCCTGTGTATTCTTCGTCCTGTTCTGTAGCCCGTTCTCCATTGCGGTCGGCGGCCCTGAGCGTCAGCGAGTTGTCCAGATAAAAGGAGAGCCGTCCGCTTTTGGCGTGATGATCGGGCAAGGCGTAGATCCGAAAAGCGTAGCCGATGAATTCGATCAGCACCTTGTAGCCCTTGCAATGAGGGACGACGATCTTTCTGAAATCCAGCACCCCGGTTCCGAGCCTCGCCGTCTCGTTGAGATAGTCTCTGACATCGCGACCGAAATGCCAGAGCGCGAGAGCCGCTTCATACTCCCGTTCCTTCAATTGTCGCGCGCGCGCTTCGTTGTGCCGTTTGAAGAGATGAAGACCGACACCGGCAGCCAGTATCAATGCGATTGCGATGAGAACAATTTCCATCAGTCAGTTGTCCGACCTGTTTTTATGGGATCAGAATTCCTGCGCGAGATTCTGCCCCCTCAACAGCGAGAACCCCCGGCTCACGGACTGATCCGCAAAGCAGGGGGCTGAGGCACACTATGGTAGTATGCCCCAGCCGGATTACGCAACCGATGAAAACCTGCAAGCTTCATTCTTCTGCGCGCGGATCCTGAGCGACCGCCTGGAAGTGATTGCCGATGAGCGCGTCATAAACGTAACCGCCTGCGACAGCGCCGATCATCGGGCCTGCTATCGGTACCCAGAACCAGTAGTTGCCCGCCCGAAAAACCTCGCTCCCCCATCCGCCGACCATCGTAAAGAGCCTCGGCCCGAAATCGCGCGCTGGATTGATCGCATACCCGGCGTTGAAGCCGAAGCACATTCCGATGGCCGTAACCAGCAACCCGATTACTACAGGAGCCAGATTTGCCGACGGCGCATTGTTGCGCGAATCGGTGATGGCGAAGATGACCATCACCAGGATCGCAGTGCCGACTATCTGATCTATCAAACCTCCGAAGGTCGATAGAAACGGCTGCGGATAGGTGGCAAATATTCCGGCGGTCGCTTTAGCTCCGGTGACTGCCCTCATGCCAGAGTCGAAGGCGTCGAAGGCTTCGCGGTATGTGAGGTAGACCATCGCCGATGCGGCGAATGCTCCGGCCACCTGCGCAAGCGAGTAGGGGAAGACTTTCGACCAGGGGAATCCTCTTCGCACGGCAAGCGCCAGGGTGACTGCCGGGTTGAGGTGCGCGCCCGATACTCCGGCTGAGACGTATATGCCCATCGTGACGGCGATGCCCCAGGCGATGTTGATCGAAATATAAGTCCCGCTCCCTCCGTTGCCGAATGTCACCTGCGCGACTACCCCTGCGCCCAAAGCTATGAGCACAAACGTGCCGAGAAATTCCGCTGCCAGTTCGCGACTTAGTGTTTTATTCATCATAGCAGTCAATGAGGAGTTGAAAGGATACGATAAACGAGGCGTTTTTCGAAGCCGGTTCTGCGTCTCTCGAATTGCTTCGCCTGTCTCAGATGCCATGCTAGAATTCAGACCGGAAGTGATCCCTCGCAATCAGGACTCGACCATTATGCTTATCACCAGAGTTGAACTGGAAAACATCAAGAGTTATGAAGAAGGCTGCTTCGAATTCGCTTCGGGAGTGACCGCCATCAGCGGGCCTAACGGGGCGGGCAAGACCACGATACTTGAAGCCATCGCCTGGGCGCTGTTCGATCACCTGCCTTACAAAAAGGAAGACTTCCTGCGCCGGGGAGCGCGAAAGGGAAGCGCGAGAGTTACCTTTGAGTCCGCCCTCGACTCGCGCGAGTACACAGTCTATCGAGACACCGGATCGGGTTTCTATGTTTACGATCCGATAACCAAAATGAGGCTGGTGGAGCAGAAAAGTCAGGTCATAGCCTGGATCAAACAGCACATCGGAGTCGAGCCTACGAGCGACCTCAAGGCTCTGTTTACTTCGACCATCGGCGTGCCGCAGGGCGCTTTCACTCTGGACTTCGCCGATCAGCCCGCCAAGCGAAAGATCGGCTTCGATAAAGTCCTTCGGGTCGAAGAGTACACGCGATCATCAGACGAGCTCCGAGACCTCATCAAGCTCATCGAGGGGCGCGATATCGGCCTGCGCGAGGAGATGGCCAGGGTGGAAGTCGAAGCAGCCGCGCTCGATCATCTGTTGATCGAAGATGAGCGCAACGGCGAAACCATCGAAAAACTCAGCCGCGAGTTGAAAGCTTCTGAAGCGAGGCGCGATTGCCTGCGCCAGGAGTTGGAGCGAATGGGCCAGCTTCAAAAAAAGATAGAATCCCTGACCCGCGACCGCCAAACACTAGGTCGAAGGAAGACCGATCTCGAAGCGAGAAAAGAGGGCGCATCGGAAAGCGTGACGGAATCGCGCCGCGCCTGCAAGATAGTCGAAGCGACCGCCGACGGGTTCGAGGTCTTCAATGAAGCGAGCCTGCTTCTTGCCGAACTGGAAAAGCAGGCCGTAGAGCGCGACTCGTTGAGAGCGAAGCACACGGAGACTGAGCGCCAACTCATCAGGATCGAAGCGGCGCATAATGCGGAAACGGAAAAACTGGCCGCGATTGAAAGCGCGCGACTGGAGATCGAACGGCTCATCGGGATGGAAAAAGAGCAGTCAAACCTGGAATCTGAGCGCGGTCGATTGCAGGAGGAAATCAGCAGGCTCACTGCCCTAAAAGCTCAGGCTGAACTTGCCGACCGTGAGCTTGGAACTTTTCGCAGGGAATTCTCTGAGCTTTCTCGTCAGATCGAGGAAGCCGAAAAATATCGAGCGAAAGCCGAGAGAGTGCCTTCGCTCGAAGAAGAGCGGAGGCGGACGGAAGCGCATCTGAGGGAATTGCAGGTGAACGATCAACGGCTAAAGGATCGCCGGCGCGAGCTTGTCCGCGCCGAGGAAAACATCAGCAGGCTCGGCGGGGAGATCAAAACGCTCGAAAAGGAATTGGCAGCCTGCCGCCTTGCCCAGCGCGCCGCCTCTCAGTTGCCTGAGATTGAGAAGGAGAATCAAGAGATCATCGAAGAGATTGCCGCGCTCAAAATCAACATCGAGAGAGAAACCCGTTTGATCGGACAGATCAAAGGAGGCTTATGCCCGCTCCTCGACCAGCAGTGCCGCAACATGAAAGAAGGAGAGGGGCTCGATCAATACTTCAAGATTCAGGCCGGGCAGGATCGCGGACTTCTGGAAAAAGCAGAGCAGCGACGAAAAGATATCCTGGCGCGGCTCGCCGAGGCCAGGTCGGCTCACACCCTCGCCTCGGTCGCCGATAACAACAGAGCGCAGCTTCAGCGGGCAGGGCAGGAACTCGAAATCCAGCAATCGACCCGTTCGAGGCTCAAGTCGGAGATAGAATCTATTTCCCTGAGTCAGGAGTTGCTCTCTGAGACTAAAGAAAAGCTCGACCGGTTGGATTCAGAACTCCGCGAGGCTCAAATAGCCAGAGGGAAATATGCGACCCTCGACTCGCTTCGCCTTCGCAAGGAGCGATTGAAAGTCGAAGGCACGAAAAGGCGGCAGGATTTCGACGACATGAAAAAACTCATAGAAGAAATGGGCGGATTGCCTGATGAGATGGCTGAGGTCGAACGCCGAATCGTCGCGCTCGATGACCCGCGAGCGCGCTGTCGCCTGCTCAGGGAGTCGTTGAGCAGAGAGCCTGACATCAGGCAGAGCGCGCAGTCGCTCGAAAGGGAGAAGTCTCAAATGCAGTCGGCCCTCGAATCGCTTGGCGACCGACTCGCTTCCTTTGACGGCCTCGACCAGCGGATTCAGCGCGAGCGCGACCGCAGGGCTGCTTCCGAAAAAGACCACAGACTGCATGTCTCAAACAAGCCGCTGGCCGCTTTGTTGAAATCGCGAGAAGAAGAGTTGACGCGAATTGAAACTGATCTCTCCGAAACTGCGCGCGGGCTGGCAGCCGTTGAAAAAGAAATGGAAGAGGATCGCGCCCTCTACGATGAGGAAAGACATAAGCTCGCGGTAAGCGAGTATGAAGCAGCCATCGCGAGGACGGCGACACTTGCGTCGGAAATCGAAGCGGCTCAACAGCGCGCAGCCGAACTTGCTCAAAAGATCGGTGACGCACGAGAGGCAAAGCGTCAAGTAGACAGACTGAGAGAGGAAAGAGACCGCTGCGCAAGCCTGCTGTCGCTTTCCGAATTCATACGCGATGTGCTCAAGAAGGCCGGGCCTTACATCACCGAAGCCCACCTTCAATCCATATCGATCGAAGCCAATCAGCTATATCGCGACATCACCGGCAATCCGATGGTTTCGCTGCGCTGGGACGCCGGTTATGAAGTGATACTCGAAGAGGATGGCTTCGAGCGACCGTTTGCCAGCTTGTCGGGAGGCGAGCAGATGGC
>CAZPQE010000271.1:0-4673 GCA_964588615.1 uncultured Clostridia bacterium
TCTTCGAACTGGCCGCGATACTTCGTTCCGGCGACTATCAGCGAGAGGTCGAGCGCCAGTATGCGTTTGTCTCTGAGGAAAGGCGGCACATCTCCCAGGACTATTTTCTGAGCCAATCCCTCGACTATCGCGGTTTTTCCGACGCCCGGCTCGCCAATCAATACCGGGTTGTTCTTGGTGCGTCGGCAGAGGATTTGAATGAGGCGTTCGATTTCGGCCTCGCGCCCGATCAACGGATCGAGCCCGTCGGCCAGAGCGGCTTCAGAAAGATCGCGGCTGAATTCGGCCAGGTGAGGGGCTTCCTTCTTGGCCACAAGCGCGCGTTCGGACTGCTGAGACCGCTGCAGGTCTTCGCGTATCTGGTTGAGACGAAGGCCGCGCTCGTTGAGCAGCGCAGCTGCGCGGGACTTCTCCTCGCGAAGTACGCCGAGCAGCAGGTGCTCGGTTCCTATGTGGCGGTGATGGAATCGCTCGCTTTCATCGACGGCGAACTGGAGGACGCGCTTTGCGGGGACCGAGAGCGGGAGATCGACGTTCTGGTTGACCTTTTCGTGAAAGACCGCGTTGCGCTCTATTTCGCGGCGGATGGATTCAACCGTTGAGTGCGGGCTTCGAAAGAATCGCTGAGACAGTTGCTTGTCCTCGCGCAGCAGGCCGAGGAGTATGTGCTCGACTTCTATCGACTGCGCCCCAAGCTGACTTGCCTCATACCTGGCGAAGAAAATTACGCGACGCGCCTTCTCAGTATAACGGTCGAACATAGTGAGCTTCCGCAGGAGTAATGGTCAGATGTTAGAAGTCAGATGTCAGCAATTGAGCGGGAGTGTCTAACATCCGACATCTAGCCTCTGACATCTGTGGTCAACCGCCCATCCTCAAGGTGAACAACACGGTCGCAAAGGGAAGCCAGCCGTTCATTGTGGGTGACAATGACCGAAGTGAGTCCCTGCGACTTGTGAATCCCCTTGAGAAGATTATGAATGCTTTCGCTCGTTCTGCTGTCGAGATCGCCCGTCGGCTCATCGGCCAGCAACAGGCGGGGCCTTGCGACAAGCGCCCTGGCCATAGCTATTCGAGCCTGCTCGCCGCCCGACATCTCTCCGGGTCTGTGAGCGGCGCGGTCCGAAAGTCCCACCTCAGCGATCATCGCCAGAGCGCGCTCTCGCGCTTCAGGCCCGGACATTCGGGCGATGAGCAACGGCATCATCACATTTTCAAGGGCCGTAAACTCGGGCAGCAGGTGATGGAACTGGAATATGAACCCAATCTCCCTGTTCCGAAACCGTGCCAAGTCTACCTCAGCAAGTTTGAACATGTCAAACTCGCCCAATCTGACCGACCCCGCATCGGGCCGGTCTAATCCACCCAAAATGTGCAATAGAGTCGATTTTCCTGCTCCCGAAGGCCCGACTATCGCCAGCATTTCGCCTGAACCTATTTCGAGGCTCAACGACTCGAACACCACGACCCGATTTCGATTCGATCTGTATGTCCTGGCGATTCCTTCGGCTCTCACCAGCGGTGTGGAATTCGATTTCGATTCGCTCTTCAACCCTCACCTCATTCGTATCTGAGAGCCTCAACAGGATCGAGCCGCGCCGCCCGGCTCGACGGATAGATGGTCGAAAGAAAACTGATTATCACCGTTATCGCGCACACCGTCAGTACGTCCGACGCTCTGGTGTGAAAAGGCAGATAGTCGAGCGCGTAGGCTCCTGCCGGAAGCTTTATGAACTGCTTCGAGTCGGCAAGCCTGCAAAAAACCAACCCTCCGATCACTCCTATGGCCATGCCCATAATCCCTATCAACAACCCCTGAATCATAAACAGCCACATCACCGAGCGCGAAGTCGCCCCCATGGATTTGAGTATCGCAATGTCGCGGTGTTTTTCCATCACTATCATCACCAGCACCGATATGATGTTGAGCGCGGCTATGCCGATGACTATAAGAAGAGCGATGCCCGAAAAAAGTTTCTCATAACTCAACGCCGTATAAACCGGAGCGTTGAGTTCCTGCCAATCCTGAACCCCGTAGTCCTGACCCAGCGAGGCGACTATCTCGCGCCCAATATCCTTCACACGGTCGACATCATCGACTTTGATCTGAATTATGTCTGCCACTTCCTCCGCCCCCTCAAGCCTGCGGGCGGCGTCGAGCGAAAGGTAGCCCCACGTCGAGTCGTATTCGGCAAGCCCCGATTCAAATATGCCTGCGACTCTGAATTCCCGAAATCGCGGCTGCATTCCGACAGGCGAGAGGCTCCCGTCAGGCGAGATGACCGTAGCTATGTCTCCCGTATTAAGTCCTACCGTTGCGGCCAACTGCCGGCCAATGATGATCCGGTCGGTTTTTATGCCGCTCTCCTGATCGGTTTCCTGTTCGGCCAGCGATGCCGGGTCGCCTTCTGTGGTGAAGCGAAAGATTTCATTGGCTTCGCGCGGCGCGCTCATATCCACGCCTTTGAGAATAGCTCCTTCGACATCCTTCGCCCCCTGAATCAGAACCCGTTTATAATGCGTAGCCGTCGCGCTTCGCACTCCCGGCATTCGCTGCGCTTTTTCCGCAAGCTCCTGATGATTTTCAATCGGGCGCGCGTCCCTGCGGAAGAGGTTGATGTGAGCAGTGCCGGAAAGAATCTTCTCCTGAAACTCTTCGCGGAATCCCGTCATCAGCGCAAGCACTGTGATGAGCGCAGCCACCCCCGCCGCGACCGCAAGTATTGCGATCAGAGTGATGACCGAAACCATCACCTGTTTGCGCTTGGCCCTCAAATAGCGCAGAGCGATGAACAGTTCATAAGGCATAGATTCCTGAGCCGGGGAGCAGGGGTGAAAGGGAGCAGGGGAGCAGATGTGCAGGCGAGATTGGCCTTCGTGTAATACATCACTTTTTCACCCCTGCTCATTTCCCCTCCGGGCGCATGTGAGGAAACAAGATAACGTCGCGTATGGATTTCTGATTGGTCAATATCATCACCAGCCGGTCGATTCCTATGCCTTCGCCCGCAGTCGGCGGCATTCCATAAGCGAGCGCCCGAAGGTAGTCTTCATCGATTATCATCGCTTCGTCGTCTCCGCGCTCGCGCAGTTTCATCTGCGCTTCGAATCTCGACCGCTGGTCTGCCGGGTCGTTTATCTCACAAAAAGCGTTGGCTATCTCCATGCCCGCGATGAACAGTTCGAAGCGGTCGACGAACCGCGCGTCCGTCTGGTTCTGTTTCGACAGGGGCGAAAGCTCGGTGGGAAACTCGGTTATGAACACCGGATCGATCAGACGAGGCTCGGCCACGCGCTCGAACAACTCGCCCAGCAGATGGCCGTAGTCCATCGACTGCAACATAGAGTTTTCAGGATGGCCCGATTTGTCGAGCCAACGGAGCACGCCTTCCCGCGAAGACATATCTTCGATGGTCGGTTTGTCGTCCGACAGTGACCAGAAATGAATGACGGCCTCGCGCAACGTGAGCCGCTTCCAGGGCCGCGTGAAATCGATTCTGCTCTCGCCATAATCGACCGCCTGCGCGTCGCATACTTTTTCGACAAGTTCCGAAATCAGAGTCTCAGTCAGGTGGATCAAATCGTCGTAGTCGGAATATGCCTCGTACCACTCGAGCATGGTGAACTCAGGGTTGTGGCGAATCGATAAGCCTTCGTTTCGGAAGTTGCGGTTAATCTCATAGACCTTCTCGAATCCGCCGGCGATGAGCCGCTTGAGGTAAAGCTCAGGAGCGATGCGGGCGTAAAGATCGATGTCGAGGGCGTTGTGATGAGTGATGAATGGCCGCGCAGCCGCGCCCGTCGGCAGAGGCGTAAGCATCGGGGTTTCGACTTCAACATAGCCGCGCTGATCGAAAAACGAACGAATGCTGCGAATGATTGCAGAGCGTTTTTCGAACACATCGCGGACGCTGCGATTGGCTATCAGATCGGCGTAACGCTGGCGATAGCGCAGTTCGATGTCCTGAAGGCCATAGTATTTGTCGGGAGGAGGAACGAGGGCTTTCGAAAGAAAGTGGAGCGAGTCGGCATGTATCGATAGCTCGCCGGTGCGGGTGCGGAAGAGTCGGCCTTCGGTTCCTATGAAGTCTCCGAGATCGAGCAGATTGAAAAGCTCCCATGTTTTTTCGTCCACTTCGTTCGACCGGAGATAGACCTGAAGCAGTTGGCGCCCGTCGGAGAAGCGGATGAAAGCGGCTTTGCCCATACGGTTGATTGCGTGGATGCGGCCTGCGACGCGGGCCTGCGGTCGGAGGGTTTCAAGTTCCTCGGCGGTCTTCGCCACAAACCCGGCGATGATTTCGCTGATGGTATGAGTGCGCTGGAATTTGTGGGGGTAAGGATCGAAACCGAGGGCGATGATCGCATCGAGCGCGCGCCTGCGCTCGCGCATCTGGTCGTTGAGGTCAGAAATCTGCTGCTCTTCATCCATAAGGTTCTCCAACTTGTATGCGCGAACTGGAACAGATTTGCGAAAAGACCGATTATAGGAATGCCGGAAAAAGAGTGTCAACTAAAGGCGCGGTTGCGCCTCGCCGAATCGCGCTGCTAATATGGCGGCAGCCTGGCTTGAAGAGTTCGAATCGAGTTCGCTTTCCGCTGTTGCCTCTGTTGAGGCAAAGGAGCAGGTGGAAATGAAGCGCAGCCACACACTCACGAAAACCTTCGCATCC
>CAZPQE010000271.1:4683-9125 GCA_964588615.1 uncultured Clostridia bacterium
CCCGATTCGGCCTTTGCGCGCCAGAAAAAAGATCAAAGAAATCAGCCGATCAAAGACAAAGATAACCCGTTGATGATCGGCAAGAGGGACATCAACAAGGGGAACTGGAATTTCTATTCGCCGAGCAGGGAACTGGCCATCGGGCGCGAGCTTGCCGCAGAAGTCGACCGCAAAGCCAAATTCATCATTGACCCGCTCGTCACCGAATACATCAATCGCATCGGACAGAATATCGTTCTGCGGTCAGATGCCAGGATGCCTTTCACGATCAAGGTCATCGATTCGCCTGATCTCAACGCATTCGCATTACCGGGCGGATTCCTCTACGTCAACAGCGGGCTGATAGTGGCCGCAGAATCCGAAGCGGAGCTCGCAGGAGTGATGGCTCACGAGATAGCCCACGTGACCGCGCGTCACGGGGTCGAGCAGGCCACGAAGGGGACGCTCTTTCAGTATCTTTCGATACCGCTGGTTTTCGTCGGCGGAGTTCCTGGAATCATCATGCAGAACGCGGCCAACATCTTTCTTCCGCTGACCTTTCTGAAGTTCAGCCGGGGAGCGGAAGAAGAGGCCGACCGGCTCGGACTTCAATATCTGTGGGCCGCTGGCTATGACCCGACCGAGATGTTGAACTTCTTCGAGAAGCTCAAAGCGCGCGACAAACAAAAGCCGGGAACTCTTGAAAAGCTTTTCAGCACTCACCCGGCGACCGGCAAACGACTCGAAAAAAGCCGCGCGCTTCTCGCTCACTTCCCTGAGCGCGATGAGTATTCAATATCGACTTCGGAGTTTGCCGCAGTGAGACTGAAATTGCTTTCGACAGTTCGCCAGACGGACACGACCAAAGGCGGCGGCCCTGTGCTCAAGCGCGTGCCCAGAAGCGAAGAGAGTGACTCGACTGATAAACCCACCCTCAAGCGCAAGCCCGGAAGCGGTGTGTCAGTAGCCCGACCTTGAGGCCAGTAGAATCAAGCTCTTGCTGACGCGCGGGCTACAGACACCTTCGATCTGCAATCACATCCATGCCGCGCTCATTATGTGATAAGCGCGTTTTATTACCACGCCCTCACCGAAATCATGTATCATTGTCGGTCTTCTACTTTGTTTCAGGGGAGAATAGTATTGATGCCGCGCACCTTATTCGAAAAAGTGTGGGACGATCACCTCGTCCACGTTGAAGCTGACAAGCCCGCTCTCATCTATATCGATTGCCATCTGGTCCACGAAGTCACATCTCCGCAGGCATTCGAGGGGTTGAGGCTGGCAAACAGAAAAGTCAGAAGACCTGACCTCACATTCGCCACAATCGATCACAACGTGCCAACCTGGAGCAGGTCACTGCCGATACTCGACCCGATATCGAAAACTCAGATCGAGACCCTCGAACTCAATTGCCGCGATTTCGGAGTCACGCTTTTCGATCTCGACAATCCGAATCAGGGAATAGTTCACGTCATCGGCCCTGAACTCGGCATCACCCATCCGGGAATGACCATCGTCTGCGGCGACTCTCACACCGCCACTCACGGGGCATTCGGCGCTCTCGCTTTCGGAATTGGAACCAGCGAAGTCGAGCACGTTCTGGCCACTCAATGCCTGATTCAGTCGCGCCCGAAAACATTTCTTATAGAAGTGGACGGCGGTCTTCCCCCGGCGGTGACTGCCAAGGACCTGATACTTTACATCATCCGCACTATCGGAACCGACGGCGCTACCGAACACGTCGTCGAGTACGCGGGAGAAGCGATTCGAAGACTATCGATGGAAGAGCGGATGACCATCTGCAATATGTCAATCGAAGCGGGCGCGCGCGCCGGTATGATCGCCCCGGACGAAACGACCTTCGCATACCTCGAAGGCCGACCCTACGCGCCAAAGGGCAAAGCATTCGAGGAGGCTCTGGCTTACTGGAAAACTCTGCCGACCGAAGAGGGCGCGCGGTTTGATCGCAACATCAAAATAGATGTCTCGACGCTTGCGCCGCAGGTCAGTTGGGGAACCTCTCCTTCGATGGTCGCAGACGTGACCGGTCGCGTTCCCGACCCTGACTCGATGGAAGATGAAAACTCGCGCAAAGCCTCGCGCCGCGCGCTCGATTACATGGGCCTAACGGCAGGCATGGCGATAGAGGATATAAAGATTGATCGAGCCTTCATAGGTTCATGCACCAACTCACGCATCGAAGATTTGCGGGCGGCGGCAAAAGTGGCTTGCGGAAAGAAAGTTGATTCAAGCGTAAAAGCTATGGTCGTCCCCGGCTCGCAGCAGGTCAAGGCGCAGGCCGAACGCGAAGGGCTTGACGCGATATTCAAAGAAGCAGGTTTCGACTGGCGAGAGTCGGGTTGCAGCATGTGTCTGGCTATGAACCCGGATGTGCTTCAACCGGGCGAGCGATGCGCTTCGACTTCGAACCGCAATTTCGAGGGCCGACAGGGAAAGGGAGGCCGCACTCATCTCGTTAGCCCTGCGATGGCCGCCGCCGCCGCCATTGCCGGTCACTTCGTCGATGTGAGAGAGTGGGAGATATAAATCGGTCGAGTCGGAAGTTGAAAGGAATCTATGGAAGCGTTCACCAGAATAAAAGGCATCGTGGCGACTCTTGATCGAGTCAACGTCGATACGGATCAGATAATTCCCAAGCAATTCCTCAAGCGCATTGAGCGGACAGGCTTCGGACGATTTCTGTTTTATGACTGGCGGTTTGAAGGCGACGACGGACTGAATCCGGATTTCGAGCTCAACGAGCCGCGCTTCGCAGGCGCAAAGATTCTGTTGACGCGCGCCAATTTTGGGTGCGGCTCTTCGCGCGAGCACGCGCCCTGGGCTCTCAGCGATTATGGATTCCAGGTCATCATCGCGCCGTCGTTCGCCGATATTTTTTACAACAACTGCTTCAAGAACGGCATGCTTCCCATCCGGCTGTCGGAAGAAGATGTCGAGGAACTGTTTCGACGGGCGAAGGCCAACGTCGGTTATGAGCTTCTGATTGATCTCGAAGAGCTAAAGATAAGCGACGACGCGGGAGCGGTATTTCGGTTCGAAGTCGATCCGCATCGTCGCCAGTGTTTGTTGAAAGGGCTTGATGACATAGGGCTGACGCTTCAACTCGAAGACCGAATCACTGATTTCGAGCGGCGGCGCATTCAGTTCTGACCCGGCGCGCAGGAGCGGACGAAGGCCCGCAGCGTCTCAAGATAAGAATCGCCTCCGACTAGCCAGGTGTCGTTGTGTCCCGCTCCCTTCACTTCGTAGAACTGTTTGGGTTCCGGCGCTGCTTCGAACAATCGGCGGCCAAGTTTGTAAGGCACAACTTCATCGGCCGGGCTGTGGATGAAGAGCTTGGGGCAATGCGCACTGGCGATCTTGTTGATCGAATCCATTTTCGATTTGATCATCGCGCTCGGAATGAAAGGCATGATGGTCGCTGCCATATCAGCCGCCGATGTGAAACTCGATTGCACGATCAGTCCCGCCGCCTCGACTTTGCTCGCAAGATCGATTGCAGCAACCCCGCCGAGAGATTTGCCGAAAATGATGATCCGGTTTTTTGGAATTCGTTTCACTTCGATCAGGTAATCCCACGCAGCGCGGGCGTCGAGGTAGAGACCTTCTTCTGAAGGCTCGCCTTCGCTTCTGCCATAGCCGCGATAATCAATGATGAATATTTGCGCGGGGAGTTTCGAGAGCATTCGAATCATGTCGTATCGATGAGAGAGATTGCCCGCGTTGCCGTGAAACCACAGCAGAGTCATTTCTGAGGGCATGGGAGCGAGCTTGCCGCCTGCGCCTTTGTGCGGCGAGCAGAACCAGCCGTGCAACTTCAGCCCGTCTGAGGTGACGAAGTAGCTGTCTTCGATCACAGCAGTGATTTCTCCGTCAAGCGCGGTCGCTTCGACGTTCCACTCGCCTTCGGGGTACTTCGACGGATAGTAAATGAAGCTGTCTTCGAAAAACATAATCAGAATGACAAAACCAACTATAAGCATCATGGCCATTCGCGCAAGCGTCATCCCAACGGATTTGCTCGTCCAGAAATATTTGAAGAAACGCTTCACTATTTTTTGCCTCGAAATTCGGCTATGACTTCGATCCTTCCGACGATGTTTCGGTTGAACTCGTTCAGTTCATCGGCGGGAATCCAGTATTCCTGATGTTGTTGGCCACCGACGATGTGAACATCGAATCGTTGAAGAAAATCCTGCCGCACTCTGAAGCGCGTCACAAAGCCGCATATCGACTCGTTATACTTTGCGTTCCAGTCGCAGGCGATCTGCGCGGCGTACTCCTGGTTCAAAACCGGATAAAAGATTGGCTGATCGGGGAGGCGTGGAGGGAACTCTCGATGACCGCTCTGTTCGATGAGTTTCAATTCATTCAATCCCACCGGGCGATAGAGCGTCACTGTTTCGATGTCATCCTCTTTCATGCGGCTCATCATATCC
>CAZPQE010000272.1:0-9124 GCA_964588615.1 uncultured Clostridia bacterium
GAAAATGTTTGAAACGAGAAAGTCTTATCCTGCGGACAACGGTGATTCTAATCCCTCGCCTCACAAGCGTCAATTATCTTCTCAACACACGGGCTGACGGGTGAAATCGCAGGCAGGCGCGTGTGAGCGTCCCTCGTCTTGCGCATCGTTCTTCATCATCACGCGGAAAGTGAATGAAAGATGTTACGGAGATATCTGCTTGAGTTCGGTTTCGCCGACTATACCTTTGACATCCGATATTGATGATGTATAATACGGCGCGTTTGGAGATAACCGTGACGATCAAAGCTGAATCAAACTTGTCGCAAACGCTTCTCTTTTACCCCCCCCCGTAGCAACCATTTAGATTTTTTTATGGACACCGGATAGACGAAGGTGTTTGCAAAACTGGCTGGGAGGGGAGTCGATAAAAGCTGTGAGGTTAAGCGTCTCGCAGTCGGCAATGGCAGCGAGGCAGGACAGGACTTTGCTTGACAGGTTCAGTCTGTCCTGCCTCCAACATCCTCGAAGGAGAATGTTGGAGGCAGAATATACCCGATGAGAAAGTCGCAGGCAATCGCAGTGAAAGGAAGTCAAAGAACAAGCTGCGCTATGGGCTGATGATTTCGTTTGTAATGGTGTTCGTTATGACGCTCGTTCCGGGTCGGACGATGGGGCAATACGGAGACATCGACGATACGTTTTCCCCTGTCCAATACACATTGGAGCCAGCGGGATATGTGCCGCCAAACACCAACCTGAGCGTCACAATCCTTGAAGATGGCTCAGTCGTGATAGAAGGATGGGGTGATTCATCCGTCGGACCTGTCCCATCCTTTGAAGTGGCGGTCGACACCACCGCGCTGACTTACACAGTGACTCCCGTGGACACTGAGCCTGCTCCCCAGGCTACTTCGTCTATCGTGACTGCGCGAGTAGAAACAAGAGACGATGCTAATCTGTTTCCACTCGTAAGGACCCAGAACGATCTTGTCTGGACTTCCAACCCTAATGGGAGCGTCACCTGGAATTCTTTTGGAGATGGCTATACGCCTATTGTGTTGGGATGGCAACTGCTCGCGGGGCCGGTTGATCCGCCCTACTATTCTGCGTTTGGCCAGGTGACGAACTTCACTGGGAAGGGAAAGTACAAGAATACGAATTACCCCAGCGCAGGCCAATCGACGGTGATCCTTCACTCGATCGAAGTTACAGGGAAGTGGACTCCCGCTGGACAAAGCGACCCCAATTATAGCGTTTGGTGGAGGGCGAAACCTAAGGGTGCTGGAAGAAACCTCGTCAGGTCCAGCCTACGCGTCTCAGCTTTGAGCGGCAGTTAGCTCTAGCGCCTGCCTTTGAAAAGGTTTGGCGTTTCATAAGAGAGTGGCAAAGGCATTAACAACCAGCGAGTCAAATCCGGGCAGTTTGCGAAAGCTGCCCGGATTGATTCGGCAAATCAGGAGGCACAAATCATGAAAAATACAACAGCGCGGATTTTAATGGCGGTTGCAGTCTTATCATTATGTCGTTTGAGCGCGTCAGCAGAGCAGCAAGACATAGTTTTTCCCATCGATAACCACTCCTTTTCTGCCGGTTCACTAAAACTTCAATTCGTTTACGGAAACACTATAGGATTGGCGGTGGCGACTGACTCTTCGTTGTTTCCGACGCAGGTTTTCTCTTTCTCTCTGGCAGAACGAAAGGTTCTGAGCGATTTCAACCTTGTCAATGATTTCGGCGCAAGGCCGGGACCGCCATTCCCCTTTCTTGTTAAAACAGCGAACCCCGAGACCGGACACGTCGCAGCCTTAGGCATTTACCAGGATGGATTCATCAAACTCGTTATGCTCAAAGTCGACCGTTCAGGGCAGTTCACAAAGCTATGGACAGCTTCTCACCCTGGCGGAGATGTTTTGGGGTCGACGCTGGCATTTAACAAGGATGGCTCAAAAGTTTATGTGGTTTATGACGACGCGAGCAACAAACGAGTCGTACTATATAACACTCAAGACGGCGCGCAACTCGGGGTCATCGATCTGGAACATCCGCCGTTACGATCTCATTCGATCATATTCGACCCTGTCGGCAATCGGGCGATAGCTGTCGCAGACGGAATTGCATACATATTCACACCTGAATCAGAGCCTTTTGCGCTGGCGACCCGGATAAAGAATATGGAAGGCGGGTCTAACTTTGCCATGGCAGTGACTCAGGATGGGCGATATCTCATCACCTATGACGGATATGTAGTAACCAACGACCCGGATCACCCCTCCGACAGGTCGAATCAACTGTCCACTTTCGACCTCGTTCAAAACCAGAGCAGCAGTTCCTTCCTGAAAACCAGATACCTTCCCTCCGGTGTCAGCTTCGCTCCTTCAACCAACACTGTGGTGATGCCTTACTTTGGGATCGTAAAGGTTTTGAAACAGACACCGAAAGTTATAGAGGCCATAGCGAAGTCAAAGTACACCCGTCTGGTTGATCTGATTTCACTTTCTCCCGACGGTGCGTTGACGAGAACAATCCGGGTTACGCTTCCGCGACGCAGCCCCGGAAGCGATACGGACAACCTTATCAATCCTGCCTCTCAGATATCGAAATCAGGAACGATAGCCATCGTCCCCACTCTGAGTAAGCGGTTGTTTTTCATAGATACTCTTACCGGAGACATTCTCAACGATGAGCCTGTAGATTTCGCTTTCAGCGATCTGCGCCTGCTCGAAGACGAAGGCAGGCTTATATTGGGATCGCAGGTTGGGAAACTCACTCTGATTGACGTGACGATTGGGCCGGTCATCCGCAATGTGGAAGTAAAAGGCAAAGAGACGATCATTCGTGGAATCAACTTCCTCGCGGGCGCGCGAGTCTTGCTCAACGGCGAAGACCTCGGCCTCGCTGATCGCGATCCTGATGACCCCGGACGCGAAATCATCATCCGTCGAGGGAGAAAAAATCTGCCCGCAGATCGCGACAGCACTCTGAGCATAATCAACCGCGACGGACTGAGATCACAAACCTTCTCTTTCAGACCGTAAAATCGCCGTGACAGACGAAAATCGAAGGGCGCGAGATGTCATCTCGCGCCACTTTTTTTCCGGGCTTGTTAGTTGATGCCCGCGTGTATAAACTTGTCGCTTGATGGCGAGGGTGAGCGGTTATCTTCACCCCGAGGTCGGAGTATACAGTTATGCCGGAAGATATAAAACAGAAGATTCAGGAAGAGTTGCGGCAGCTTGAAGGGGAACTGAGGACCGAAATTCCGCAGGAACTCAAAAAGGCCGTAGCGATGGGAGACCTTTCGGAAAACGCCGAGTATGAAGCGGCGCGCAATCGCCAGGACTATGTGCGCGCCCGCATCGCCAACCTGCGCAAGCGGCTCACCGACCTGGCTATGCTCGACACCTCCCGACTTCCGCGCGACCGCGCGGCATACGGCTCCAGAGTCTCGCTCTACGATCTCGATTCGGGCGAGGAGATAACCTACACGCTGGTTATGGCCGAAGACGCCAACATAGCCGAGGGCAAAATATCGACCACCTCGCCCATAGGTCGCGGATTGATGGGAAGGAGCGAGGGAGACGAGACCGTAATCGACACCCCCGGAGGCCGACGCCGCTTCGAGGTCGTCCGCCTCCTGACTATTCATGACGGCCAGGAATAAAAAGCCGTCGCTTGCGTTTCCCCCATCCTGGAAACTTATTGTTGACAATCGTGAGGAGCCTTTGCGATATTAGCGCGTCGGTGGCGTGGAGGCCGAAAGCCGGAGGCCAGAATGATCAGTGATGCCATCGGGACAGGGGCCAGAAGAATAATCGATGCGATGGTGCGAGCAATCGCGCGCAGCAGCATAAGCCCCAACGCCCTTACCTTCATCGGAATGCTGATAAACATCGGCTGCGGCGTTCTCTACGGGTACGGGAAGCTTTTTTCGGCGGGACTGTTGTTGATCTTTGCCGCCTTGTTTGATATGTTCGACGGGCGCGTGGCCCGGCTCAGAGGCAAGGTCACGCGGTTCGGCGCGTTCTTTGACTCTGTGCTCGACCGCTATTCCGATATCGTGGTCTACGTCGGCATAATGGTTTATTATGCGCGCGACTCGGTTGCACACTCTACGGTGCTGGTCGCCCTTACGGGCCTGGCGCTGGTCGGCTCGGTGCTTGTGAGTTATTCGCGGGCGCGGGCCGAGTCACTCAACATAGCTTGCAAGGTCGGATTCCTTGAAAGGCCGGAGCGAATGGTGCTGCTCATAATCGCCTCGCTGACTGAGATAGGCCCCTCGCATCTGCTGCTGCACAAGTTGCCGCAGACGCTCTGGGTGCTGGCCATACTTTCGCACTGGACGGTCATGCACAGGATTTATCACACCTGGCGCGAACTCCGGGAGACAGACCGGGCGAAGGTCGAGGAGGCGAAGCGCAAGGAGTCAGACGAGAATATCGCGAGCGAAAATCTGGTCGGAGTCGATTATTCGGTTCAGAGTTGAGGATGAGCGATATAGTCAAGCAGACGATGTTGTGCCCCTGCTGCGGGGGAATATTGACTTTCGGCGACGGCCACTGCCGCTGCGGCGCGCGTTTCGTGGGCCATCCGCTCGATCAGTCGCCGGCCAGAGTGAGGCGCTTCGGCCCGGTGATGACTGCGGCCACCGTCTTTGCCGCAGTCGTAATCGCGACTCTGGCCTTCACCAAGTGGCTGGCTTTTGCCAGCGTCATCGCTTTGTGGTCTGCCCGTCGCGCATTTCGACTCACCAAATCGGACCCCGAAAGTTTCGGCGGCGCGCGCGCGGCCACAGTGATACTGACAATCGCTGCCCTGTCCGCAGCCGTTTCAGCCGGACTGGGGATAGCCTACATCCCGCGATACCTCGCGGCCTACGAAGAAAAACAAGCCGCAGCAACACGCGCCAGCATCTGCCACGCGCGAGTGCTGATCGAAGAATATCGCCTCGCTAAAGACTCTTATCCCCTGGATTATTCGGCATACAGAGAAGCGGCGGGAGTCGCGCTGCCTGTCGACTACTGGGGAAATGATATACAGTACAAGAGCCACGCTGAAACTGCCGGTGGGCCGGTCGGAGTGGGTTTCTCTTTCAACAAATTTGAACTGCGTTCAGCCGGGCCTGATGAGAAGATGGGAACCGCCGACGACATTATCATGAGCGATGGGGTTTTCATCTCCGCTTCCGAGCCTCCCAAAGCGCCGGTTCTTTCCGGCGCACCGAACCGTTGAAGAGGCATCAGTCGAGTTGATTTATGACGGGGCGGGCGAGATTGCCCGCCTCGTCGCGTTTGAGCGTTATGTTCAAGAAACTCCTCATAGCCAACCGGGGAGAGATAGCCGTCCGCGTAGCCCGCGCCTGCCGCGAGATGGGCATCTCGCCCGTCGCGGTCTACTCCGACGCTGACCGCGCCTCGCTCCACGTCCGCGTCTCAGATGAAGCCATCCATCTCGGCCCTGCGCCTTCTGCGGAAAGCTACCTTCGAGCAGACAAAATAATCGATGCCGCCCGTCGCGCAGGCGCGGAAGCCATACATCCCGGCTACGGCTTTTTGTCCGAAAACGCCGAGTTCGCAACGGCGGTCGAAGACGCGGGTCTTACTCTCATCGGCCCGCCCGCTTCGGCCATGAGAACGATGGGATCGAAGACCAGCGCGAGACAGGCGGCTCAATCAGCAGGCGCTCCCGTCGTGCCCGGAACCGTCTCGCCCCTTTCTTCAATCGATGAAGTTCGAAGCGTGGCTCAGGAGATCGGCTACCCGCTGATGCTCAAGGCAGCAGCAGGCGGCGGAGGCAAAGGGATGAGGCTTGTGCGCTCACCCGAAGAGATTGCAAGCGCGTTCCAGCTTGCTCAATCCGAAGCCGCGTCTTCTTTCAAAGACCCTTCCGTCTACATCGAAAAATACATAGAACGACCGCGCCACATCGAAATCCAACTCATAGGCGACCGCTACGGCCAGATGGTTTATTTAGGCGAGCGCGAATGCTCGCTTCAGCGAAGGCATCAGAAAGTAGTCGAAGAATGCCCCTCGCCCGTAGTCGATGAAGACCTGCGCCGGCGTATGGGCGAAGCCGCCGTGCGAGTGGCCCGCGCGGCAGGTTACTACAACGCGGGGACGATAGAGTTCCTCCTCGATGCGGAGAAGAATTTCTACTTCCTCGAAATGAACACCCGCCTTCAGGTCGAGCACCCCGTCACAGAAATGGTCACTGGCCGCGATCTGGTTCATGAGCAGATAAGGGTTGCGGCGGGCGAGAAGCTTTCATTTTCGCAGGACGACATCGTTATGCGCGGCGCGGCAATCGAGTGCCGGATTTACGCTGAAGACCCGCGCAACAATTTCACCCCAAGCCCCGGTCGCATAGAAACTCTCAGCAATCCCGCCGGGCCGGGAGTGCGCCTCGACAGCGGCATCTATGAAGGATGGGAAGTGCCTGTTCATTACGACCCGCTGCTTGCGAAGATGTGCGTGTGGGCCGAGACGCGCGAGATGGCTATCTCGCGCCTTGCGCGCGCGTTGGATGAATGCGTCATCGAAGGAATACAGACCTCGCTCCCGTTTTTCCGAGCCATCGCCTCCGACGAGAGGTTCCGCCGGGCCGAGTTCGACACCGCATTCATCGACCGCCATCTGAGCGAAATCATGAACGCCAAGGAAGCGAGCGATGACGCCTTGCGGCTTGCTGACATTGCCGCAATCGCAGCCGCCCTGCACTCGAAAGCCGACCTTGCCCGTCACACCGCTTCGACTCCATCGGAGGCTGAAAGCCGATGGAAGATGCATGGCCGCCTGGCTCAGAGAAGATGATGAAATACGAAGCGGAAATCAATGGCCGTCAGGTCAACATAGAACTCGACGAGCGCGACGCTCGCGTGTCGGCTGCAATCGACGGGCGCGCTTATGAGGTTGAAGCGGTTCGCCCCCAGGAGGGAGTTTATCTGCTCTTCGAGGGCCAGCGCGTGTATGAAGCGCGGGTGTGGAAATCGCAGGCAGGGGCGATGGTCGTACATCTGCGCGACAGAGTTTTCAACATCGGCATAATCGACCGCAAGCACTGGCGACCGGGCCTCGATCACGGCCAGGAAGGAAGACAGCAGTTGATCGCTCCTATGCCGGGCAAGGTCATAAAAGTGCTGCTCAACGCGGGCGACGAGGTCGAAGCAGGTCAGGGCGTTGTGATAGTCGAAGCAATGAAGATGCAGAACGAAATCAAATCGCCCAAATCAGGCCGCGTCGTCGAAGTCCGCGTCAGTGAAGGCGACACCGTCAACGCCAATCAACCGCTGGCCATCGTCGAGTAGTCTGATCTGTCATCCCGTCTCTCCTTCTCTCCCCTGCACCCCTGCTCAGAAGCCATACCATTTCGTTGAATGTCAATCGCAATTGGTATCGGATTTGATTTCACGTTTGGGCCTCGTTGCTCGCTTTCCTGCGAAAATGCCACTGAAACAGGGCATCTTTCTGCGCGCAATCGCGCTGACCGCTTCTGGCACGGCGATTGTAATCCTCTATTATCGCAGAGCGATCATTCGACACTCTGTCACAGAGAGTTGATCGGGAGGAACGAATATGAACAAGATGAAGAAAAGGTTGAGCGGCGTGGCATTGATGAGCGTGCTGGCGCTTGGGGTTATTTTCATACCGGGCAGCGCGGTTCAGGCTCAGTATCGCGATGATGATGATGATCGGTACGATCACCGTTATGATCGACACGGAAACCGGGGTTACTGGCCAAGAGAGCGAACCCGCGATTACGCTTTCGCATTCGGCTATTTCATCGCCTACCCGGAAGGCCGACAGAACTCTTACAGGGATCGCCGATTCGACCACGACGACCTGCACCAATACAGAAACGACACCAACGGATTCCTGTCCTGGATGGGCGACCGCAATACCTATCGCACTTCCTATCGCAGGGGATTCGAATTCGGATTCAGAGAAGGCCGCGACGGGCGCAATTGCCGATTCGGTCGCCGCGAAGTCGAGCGACTGCTCGGCGACAGTCTGAGAAATGTCTACGGGCGCGACTACCGCGACCGCTACGATGACAGCTATGGCCGATACAACCGCGATCAGATCATCCGCATAGCGCAGCAGAACGGCTATCGCGACGGCTACCGTCACGGTCAGCACTGCCGGAACCAGCAGGCTCGTTATGACTACGAGAGCCTGGATGAGTATCGCGATGGGATGCGCGGCTTTCGCCTTGAGTACCGAGACCGAGAACTCTATCGCAGAGTGTATCGTGAAGCCTACAAACGCGGCTATGACGACGGCTATCGTCGCACGGGCGGCGGCTGGCGTTGGTAAGGCTGAAAGCTTGTGGATGCCGTCAAATCGCTCAACCCCGCAGGTTGAGATGAACCGGGCGATCACTCGCCCGGTTATTTTTATTTCCTGGCGTTCTGATCGACGGCGCCGGGCGCGGCGCGGTATTTTTCCTTCTCCCGCTCGCGTTCCAGATAAGGGATGCCCTTTTCCATCCAGTCGGGTTTGGCCGCGCCTTTGAGAAAATGATCGAAGAACTGTTGCAGTCGAATCGTATAGTCCTTCTGATTGGCCCGGCGGCGAATTCCATGAGGCTCGCCGTTGTAGTTGAACATGTAAACTTCTTTTCCGAGCCTGCGCAACGCAAGATAATACTCGATGCCCTGATACCAGGGCACGGCGTCATCCTGATCGTTGTGGAGCATCAACACCGGAGTCTGCACGCGGTCGGCTCGAAACACCGGCGAGTTTTCCAGAAAGCGCATGGGCTGCTCCCACAGACTTCCGCCTATGCGGCTCTGCGTGTGCTCATACTGAAACTGTCTGGGCAGGCCCGTACCCCAGCGAATGCCGCTGTAGGCGCTCGTCATATTGGCCACCAAAGCGCCCGGAGCGGCAGCGCGAAAGCGGTTGGTCTGCGTGACCATGTAAGCGATCTGATATCCGCCCCAGCTATGGCCCTGAATGCCTATCGCGTTTTCATCCACGAACCCCTTGTCGACGACGGCCTGAATACCAGGCAGCACGCACTTGAGCGCGCTTTGTCCCGGATAGCCGATGGTGTAGACGATGTCGGGCATGAACACCAGATAGCCGTTGCTGGCATAGAAGGAAGGATTGATCGAATGTCCCGGTCGCGGATCGACGAAGCGATG
>CAZPQE010000273.1:0-9089 GCA_964588615.1 uncultured Clostridia bacterium
TCGGGCCGAATGGAGCGCAGGTCAACACGACTTATGATTCGATGGGGAGAGTCTGGAAGCAGACCAATCCGTTCACGTCAGGGCAGACTCCGTTTGAGACGGTCAACACGTTCGACGGGCTTGGACGGACGACTGTAGTGACATTGCCTGATGGCCAGACAGTTCAGACGAGTTATAATGGCCAGACGGTGACGGTGACAGATCAGGTCAATCGCAAGATGAAGCGAGAGGCGGATGGATTGGGGCGATTGGTGAAGGTCTACGAGCAGACCTCAGCGGGAGGAACGCCGACGCAGGAGACCAGCTACACTTATGACCTGATGGACAGGTTGAAAGAAGTCAATCAGGGCAATCAGCTTCGCAAATACAAGTACGACGATCTCGGAAGATTGCTGTATGAGAAGATACCTGAGCAGACTGCGACGATAAACGACGGGACGGGAACGATGTGGACGACGAAATATGTCTACACGGATCACAATCAGGTCTCGACCCGACAGGACGCCAGAGGAGTCATCACAAGTTATTCTTATGATGACCTGCAAAGGATGACGCAGGTGAGCTACAACGTGACGGGAGCGCCGGGAGTGGCCTCGACGCCTTCGGTGGTTTTCACCTACGACACGACGGACGGGAGCGCGACCGAAGGGTTGCTGCTGTCGGTGAGCGTGAGCGGGCAGTCGAGCGAGAGCTATGGCTACGACACGACAACGAACTTCCTGTCGAGCGTGACGCGAACGATAGGAAGCCGGAGCTACACGACGAGCTACAGTTACACGCAGGCAGGGCAGGTGACGCAGTTGACTTATCCGTCGCTGAGAGCGATCAACATCAATCACGACTCAATCGGTCGGCTTTCATCAATCGTCAACAACTCAGACAGCGCGAATTATCTGAGCGGGATAAGCTACAAAGAGAGCGGCCAGGTTGGGCAGTGGACGATGGGGACGAACATCGTAGAGAGCTTCGGCTACAATAGCCGATTGCAGATGACATCTCAGACGGTGACACAGAACAGTCAGACGCGAATGAGCCTGAATTACGGCTATCAGGCGACGGCGGGACAGATGGGAGGAGGCAGCACAGCGGGAAACGCAGGTCAGTTGATGTCGGTGACGGGGAACATCGGGGGAGCGACCGAGAGCGCGGCTTACACTTATGACAATCTCGGAAGGCTTGTCACGTCGAATCAGACTTCAAATGGGGCGAGCGCGCAGCGGAGGTTTGAGTATGATCGATGGGGGAACCGGACATCGGTGTATGATGCGGTGACAGGAGGCAATCAGATTCAGTCGGTGGCGTTGGAGCAATCAGGAGGATCGCCGACGAATCGGATTACGAGTGTGACTCAGGGAAGCACCCTGAATTATTCGTATGACTCAGATGGGAACGTGACCAATGACGGCTCGCACTCTTTCACCTACGATGCAGAGAATCGCATTGTGGCCGTTGACTCGACGGCGGCGAGCTACAGCTACGATCATCAAAACAGGCGAGTGAAAAAAACGGTCGGCTCGACGACGACGCATTACGTGTGGGAAGGCTCAAAGGTCATCGCCGA
Source organism: uncultured Clostridia bacterium (assembly GCA_964588615.1). Lineage (GTDB taxonomy): Bacteria > Acidobacteriota > Blastocatellia > UBA7656 > UBA7656 > UBA7656. Next base: position 1,562 of record CAZPQE010000273.1, read on the forward strand.
GCACAACGGAAGCACGGGAGCGATGTTGAACGAGTACATCTTCGCAGGTGGGAGGATGGTCGCGCGAGAAGGAGGAAGCAGCGGGAGGATATTTTTCCTCAACGACAGATTGAGCGCGAGGGCGACGATTTCAGACGGCAATGGAAACATACAAGGGCGACAGGCGCATTTGCCATTCGGAGAGGAGTTGAACGCGACGGGTACAAACGACAAGCATCGTTTCACCAGCTATGAAAGAGATGCAGAGACGGACACAGACTATGCCATAAACCGACAGTATGCACACCGCACTGGTAGATTCAATCGAATCGATCCTGTCAGTCCCAGCATGGGCGATCCAACAAAGGCCGGCAGCCTGGGGGACGTTCAGAGTTTGAACCGATATGCGTATTCGCGGAATGATCCGATAAACATGCGTGACCCGGATGGGCAGAGATTATGTCACGGTAATGTGTACACGTGGGAACTCTATTTCAATGGATTGTTGATACTCAGCATAAGCTGGTTTGTTCCGTCCTACTGCGAGGGAGAGGATATTGGTGAGGGCGGTGTAGAACAGGGGCCGGGGGTCCGTGAAGTCACTGTGCCTTTGAATGGCGGCGACAGAGCAAGGGTTGCACAGGCTGCTGTGAGGGCAAGCGCATTGACGAGCAACGCGCGTTGTAATGAGGCATTAAGGAATTATGGTATACCGAGCCTTGCCGCACTGGTCGGGGGGTTGGATATAGGCTCTGTAGTTACAAACGCAGACGGCTATGATATCCCAGAAGGCAACATTTTCGATGGCCGCACATCGCAATCCCTAATAGAAGAACCTCCGGGCAGTCGCACTCAAATCACAATTGCAGAGTACTTCAGACAGCATCCTAACGACCCCGCAGTTACGCTTCGAGGGTCCGGCCTCATCTTTCTTGGCCCGGCCTTCTTTAACGGTGATCTGGACTCCCAGGCGATCACATTGCTTCACGAAGCAGCACACAGAGCCGGAGCGAGAGATACAGATTTCGGTAGAAACCGGGAGGAAGGGAGCCGGAATCTCACGCGGTTACTGCGGGAGAGATGTTTGTAGCTACAAACGAGTGGGGGTACATGACAATAATCAAATCGCCTTTGCTGAAGAATCGACTGTGCAGATTCCTGTATGTGCTGATGGTCTGTGTTTTAATGCCTTCGACAGACTATGGACAGATTCTGCCGACCCGTCGCATTGTGGGTGAGCAGTCCCTGTGTTCGACTCCTAAAAACACAAGCGCACTAATGCGAACGGTTCACAGTCTCGGCAACAGCGGTCAGCAACAAGAACACCCGGTCAGTCAACCTGCCGCTTTTTACATCGAGAGCTGGAAAAAGGGAAAGCGGCAGGTGGAGGAGAAAAAGATCAATATCAAGCTGGATACAAAGAATTCGATCTACGAGACGGCTGTGAGGGACATCTCCGGGCAAGAGTTTTACAGATTGAGCGCCCGACCCAACATCAAAGACAGCGATTTCGATTTTTCCTCCTGGGGAATATTCCTCGTCGATATTGATGATAATGAGGATGTATTAGCAGAATCACACGGTCCTAGAGGAGATACCTTCGACAGAGAGGAGTTCATCGACATTCTCTTTCCGGAAGAAAATCCTGACATAAGGAATGGATTCTGGGGCCTGCCTCTCTCGGCAAAGCGGGTGATAAAAGTAGAAGGGTTTTACTGCATCATACAAGTAAAGAGTTACGAGATGCAGCCGAACAAGTATCGAGTGCTTCAAGAGATCGAAGTCGAGGTGGAGTTCACCAATGATGCCGTCTATTTTTTCGAGAGCTGGAAGAAGGGGACACGGCAGGTGGAGGAGAAAAAGATCAATATCAGGCTGGATACAAAGAATCCAATCTACGAGAGGGCTGTGAGGGACGCCTCCGGGAGAGAGTGGTACAGGTTGAGGGTTGAGCCGAGACCTGGCGAACTCGGTGACATAGACTCCTGGAAGATAATCTTGCTCGATAAAGAGGAGAAAGAATCGGTGCTGGAGGCAAAGCGCGGTTTTTCAGGAGAGGGGATAACCCGCGAAAAGTTCGTTTCTTTGCTGGCGTCGGAGAACCGTCGGGATTTGTATATAGGTGGATTCTTTGGAGTCGGGGTTCCGCTCTCGGCCAAGCGGGTGATAAAAGTGGAGAGTTTCTATTGCGTGATTCAAGCCAGGAATTACAAGTTCCACCGGAAGAAGGGAGAGGGCAGGTTTGAATCGATAGAAATCGAAATAGAGTTCACAAACGAGTATAAGGCCGGATGGAAACGGCTTTGATGACTATTTGCGTTCCTCCGGCACATATTTTTGACATCGGCTTGATTGGTGACTGTTGACAAAACACGATTCATTTGACAGGCGTGTCGGGAATTTCGCATAAACGGTTCGGTTGATCCTTAGAAATCTCTGCCAGCTATGCAGTGAAGACATGGCTTTGCAACAGCCTTGTCATTTGACTTCGAATGCGCAGGCAAATAGAATCGGCAGCGACTTCAATGAGAGGATTTCAACGGATGACTCGAATCATCGGTCGCATGCTTTTCGCCCTGTTGGTCGCGGCAACGATCAAATCAGCCGCCCTCGGACAGCAGCGACCTTTGATTACCGAGGATGTCGATATCGTAAAACCCGGCGTCATCCGAATAGAAACCGGTTTCGAGTTCCTGCAAGACCAGAAGTTCACTCTCTCAGGTCTTCGCGGCGATTTGACCAAGCTCGCAGACACTCGTCTGAGCTTCGGTCTCTCTCCCAACGTGGAATTTCAGATCGAGTGGACGATTCAGAATTTTCTCTCGATAAACCGGCGCGGCCCTTCCGCCATCCCACTCAAACTCGGAGCCAACGAGACGGACACCAACGATGTCGGAGATGTTACATTGTGGATGAAGATGAAGCTGCGCAATGAGACCAGCCGACTTCCGGCGCTTGGATTCAGGTTCGGAGTGAGTCTGCCAAACACGGATCAGTCTCGCGGCATCGGCTCGAACACGACCAACTTTTATGCTTCGATCATCGCCGGGAAGCGATTTCTCGACAACCGCCTCAACCTCTTCGGCAACATCGGACTCGGCATACTCGATGCGCCGGTCAACGAGTTCACTCAAAACGATGTGCTGACCTATGGCATCGCGGGCATCTACACCGTCTCGGACAATCTCAACATCGTGGGAGAAATCAACGGATTTCATTCGACTCGCCGGAGGACGCCGACAGGCACGGAAGATTTTTCCGAAGCTCGAATCGGCGCTCAGGTGCGCGCCCTCGGTGTGCGATGGAATGCTGCGGGAATATTCGGATTGTCTGACCGCGCGCCGAAAACCGGGCTGGCCTTCGGCGTCACCTACGACTGGGATGCATTCGATCCGATCAAATAAAAAACTCACCGCTGCGGATAGATGACGAGATAGCGCATAGGCTCGCGCCCTTTGCTCTCAGACCGCAGACCGCTTCGCTCGACGTAGATGTGCTGCAAACGTCGAATGTGTTTCGGCTGGGGAGAAAGCGCGACCGGGCGACGGGTCTCGACCGCTTCCTCGACTCCGACTTCGACTTCGCGCATGGCCGCTCCTCGGTCTTCCTTTGCGCCTGAAGGTTCGAAGTGCTCGCGCAGAAAATTCTTCATCTGCCCGACGGTGTTTGCGCGAACGGTTTGCACAGGGATGCCGAGTTCGCGCGCCTCGCGTGTTTTCTGAGAGGGGCGGCGGGCATGGGATTTCGAAGTGAGCAACACATCGGCTTCCTTGAGATCGCTGACCAGCGCGGCAGGAACGCCCATCTCTTCGACTGCCTGTGAGAGCCGCTCGCGGTTCAATGAGTATGGAAATATCCTGAGCCTTTTTTTCGATGGCGGGTACTGCTCGCCTCTTTTGCGAGGCGGCCTGTCGGAATAGGGAAAAGCGGATCGTTGATCGTCAGGTTCGGAAGTGATAACCCTCACCTCGCCGCCCGGCGCGCGTTCGCGGGCTTCGGTTCGGGCGATGTAGCCGCGAAGCATGGCATCGACGGCATCTGCGACATCGTGATAGATGACCAGCCGGTCGCGGGTCTGAATTTCGATGAGCACATCGAAGGTGGGCGGGGTTTTTCTTTCGAGTACGGTTTTCTGAGTCCCTCGCCTGCGGGCTTCCTCATCCGAGAGAGTCACGGGCTGGATGCCTCCGATGATGTCGGCCAGAGTTGGATTCATCATCAGGTTTTCGAGCGTGTTGCCGTGAACCGTTGCGATGAGTTGAACGCCGCGCTCGGCTATGGTGCGGGCGGCGAGGGCTTCCTGAGACGTGCCTATCTCATCGATGACGACGACTTCAGGCATGTGGTTTTCCACCGCTTCTATCATCACCGCGTGCTGATGGTCGGGTTCGGGAACCTGCATGCGACGGGCGCGGCCTATGCCGGGATGGGGGACATCGCCGTCGCCCGCAATCTCGTTGGAGGTATCGACGACGATGACCCGCTTCTCGAACTCATCGGCAAGCACGCGGGCGGCTTCGCGCAACAGAGTGGTTTTGCCCGTTCCCGGTTTGCCCATCAAAAGAATACTCTTGCCCGATTCGACGACATCACGAATGATGTCGACCGTGCCATAGATAGCGCGACCGGCGCGGCAGGTGAGGCCGACTATTTCGCTGAGGCGATTTCTGATGGCCGAGATTCGATGAAGGGTGCGCTCAATGCCTGCGCGGTTGTCGCGCGTGAAATGTCCGACGCGGCTTGCCACGTATTGAATGTCTTCGCGCGAGACGGATGAATCGTTGAGATAAGCGGCGATGCCGGGATAGCGCGCTTCGGGGCGTCGTCCGAGGTCGAGAACGACTTCGATGAGCGAATCCAACTGGCCGGCAAGAGGAAGCGAGTCGCGGATGTGGGGAGGAAGAACGGCCAGCAGCAAGGAGAGATCGTCAGTCTCGGATCGGCTTTCATTCCGCGCGTCCATCGGGGCCAGTTTAACGGAATAGGGATTGCCTGACAATAAAGCGGCTTGCATCTTGTCGCTCTTTCGCCCCCTCTGTATTCTGCTGATTTTTTTAGCAAAAGCCCTCGGTTCTATAGCTTGTCCCTGCATCACCCTGTCCCCTTGACGGTATGTGTCAGTAAGGGTCTGCCATATTTTGTAACATTATGTTTCATCAAGCTAAGAAACTCAGCCTGAGTCAGGACAAGGAGCGAGGGTTTACTGTCGTAGAGATGGCGGTGGTCTTTCTCATCATAGCCATACTTGCGGCGCTCTTCGTGCCTCAGATACTCACTTACATGCGGCAGTACCGACTTGGAGTCGCCGGGCGCAACGTCGCAACCGCGCTTCAGCGCGCCCGCTACATAGCTACATCCAACAATGTTCGCGCAGGGATCAGCATACCTAACCTCCAACAGATCGATATTCAACAGTTCCCGGCTCAGGCCGGAATAGAACCCGAACTCAAGGGAACTGTTCACCTGCCCGAAGGAATCCTTTTGTCTGAAGATTATCCCAAACAGATCGCCTTCGACGGGCGCGGCATCCTCACTCCCATGCCCAAGGAAAGCCCGACCATAAAGTTGAATGGCTCTGACGGCTACTATGTGATTATCACCATTTCGCCGACCGGACAGATAAGAGTTTCCGATCCGGTCAGGCGGGAAAGCGATTGAGAGAGCGGAGTCTGTTATGCAAGAAAAAGAAAAGCGAACCGATAAGACGGGTCAGAAAGGTCTGACTCTCATCGAGGCGCTCATCGCCATGCTTGTGACGATGGTAGGGCTTGTCAGCCTTGCCGGAATGTTTTCGATAGCGATGAAGACCAACGCCCATTCGCGCAACCTGACGACCGCCACCACCTTCGCTCAGGACAAACTCGAACAACTCGGAACCTTGACCTTTCAACGGCTGGTCGATCCCTCACGGATGCGCAGCAACCCTGCGGCTACGGGCGAAAACGATGTGTGGATCGCAGGCAGCCTTGAAGAAGACCTGATAGATGGCGACGGCACTTATTACTTCGACAGGATCATAGTCGCGGGCCGCGATGAGGCCGAACCGGAAGGGACCGTTACAGTCATCCGCCCGGATGGAAAAGCCGAGACCCGCAGGCCGGACGGGACGGTCTTCGAAGGAAATCCTTTCGGAGAAGATCGAGTCAGTTACTCTCGGCGCTGGGTTGTGATGTCGAGCAATGAAGAGAACCCGGCTGACCGCCGTCTGACGGTCGCAGTCCGCGTCAAGAGCGAGCAGGCGACGGCGGGCAAAGCGCCTGAACTCGTCGACCTGTTCACTGTTTTCACGAATCAATAGGCGGAAAATCAATCCTATTCAAAGCGGCAATCGAGGTGAAATATGAAACCTGAAGCAGTTTCAAACTATGGAGCGCGGAGCAGGGAACGGGGCTTTTCGCTAACCGAGTTGATGATAGCAATCATGGTCTTCACGGTCGTCATCGGTTCGGTGGTGCTCCTGCTTTCCAAGAGCCAGAAGATATTCCGCACCGAGCAGGGCGTAGCCGAGATGGATCAAAACGCCCGTCTGATGATGGACTTCCTGACGCGCGACATTCAGCAGTCGCGCGAAAACGCGCTCGGTCTCGGATCGAAGTTCCGCTCTATCTACTCCTACAACGGGCCGGAGGGGAAGACTGATGAAGTGACCATAGTGTCTTCGGACACCGAGAGCAAGATTCCTTCAGCAGCGTTGCCGCTGGTGTCGGCCACCTCGCAGAAATTCAATGTGAGCGATCGCTCCGCCGAGGTCGTTCCAAACGGGGCCGGAAGCATGGATTCGGCCACTGCGATTTCTTACTTAGAGCCGGGCGAAGAATTCATACTCAGCGCGACGCTTCAGGACGGGTCGGTGCAGTTCGATTTCGTCCGGGTCAGCGGGGCAGGACTCACTCAGGAGGGAACCATTCGTCTGAGCTTCGACCCTGTTGAGCACCGAGGCGTCACCCCGGAAATCCCGTTCGGATCGGATTACCAGGACGGAGCCTTTTCGCTCCGCCCGGTCACCATCAAGCGATACTTCGTTGATCGACGAACTGAACCGGAGCACCCGTCTTTCGCGCTTCAAATCAATGACGGCGAGCCGATAGTAATCTCGCGCAACATCGTGGCCTTTCAACTCCGCTACCTCGAACAACGCGACGGCGAAATCGAAGGGCAGTGGGTCAGGGCGCAGAACATCTCGCGCCAGTACAGGACGCTGGCCGTAGAAGTGACGCTCACCGCGCGGACTGAAATCAGCGGCGACAGAGAAGCCGAGAGACTGGTCACGCTTGCAAGCGTAGTGAGACCCCGTTTCCTGCCTGACGGGGATTTCGGCAACAGCGGCGGAGGGCGCTCTCCGGGCATTCCGGGCGAAGGAGGAGGCCCCGGAGGAGGCGGCTACGGCGATGGCGGTGGAACGCCGGGCGGAGGCTACGGCGATGACGATGGAAGGGGAGGAAGCGGCGGAGGCTATGGGCCGGGCGGCGACAATGGTCTGGGCGGAGGCGGAGTCGGAGGAGGATCAGACCCATATAATCGCCGGACTCGCCGCATAGGTTCGCCGCCC
>CAZPQE010000274.1:0-9087 GCA_964588615.1 uncultured Clostridia bacterium
CGGACGAAACAGGCGACCCCGGCGCGCTCGACATTGAGCTTCGCGTCAACGGAGAAATTCGTCAGAGGTCGAACACTTCGGATTTGATTTACGACATTCCGACGTTGATCGAATTCATCTCGCAGGATTTGACACTCCGTCCGGGAGACATCATTTCGACCGGCACTCCATCGGGCGTTGGAGTCTTCCTCGATCCGCCGGTTTTTTTGAAGGCAGGCGATCAGATAGAAATAAAGATCGAACGAATCGGAACCCTTTCAAACACCGTGGCTGCGCGCGCGAGTTGAAATTGTTTGTCATTTGTCGTAACTGCTCAACCAGTGATTGCGGCTCTGCCGCTCTGATGCGCCGACAGGCTATGCCTTTCGGTCAGCGTCGTTTGCTTGCCTTTGAGCTTTTCCGAGGCGCAGCCTCCTTCGCGGCATAGCCGCAAAAAAAGAGTGGCAAGTCTTCCGGAGAATCGCAGACTCTCCGCACATCAAACCGGCGGAGCCGCACACAGTTCAAATCTCTCAAAGAGGCTAGTAGTTACCATCTGTCTTATGTTCACTCGCTGAAGTCACGACGATGAATCGAGCAGTCGAGACAAAGGACAGGGGGCGAATGACAAATGACTACTTCTTGAGATATTGATCGAACCATTCGATGGCGAGTTTGATGGCCCGTTCGCGCTCGGTCGTGTAGATGCCGTAGTGAGTGATGTTGGGAATCGCTACATATTTTTTATTCTGATGCGGGATGCGCTCGTGGGCCAGAAAAGCATGATCTTTGTTATCGAAGAGTTCTTCCTTCTCGGCGACGATGAACAACGCCGCGCAGCTTTTGAGCAGATGAGCGTCATCGACGGGATGATATTGCAGCAAGTGGTCTCGAACCGGCGCTCCCGTCAGATTGCCTATCACCGTCTGAAACGGCGGCGGATAGCCAATCTCGCCGCGCGCGCGTCTGGTTGCTTCGTCGTAAGTGAGTTTCATCTGATCATCAGCCGTTCCGCCGATGGGGATCGAACGGGGACGCGAATCCAGCGCGCCGACCTGACTGACTATTGCTTTGACTCGCGGATCGCGCGCTGCCACATAAACCACATGGCCGCCTGAATAACTCGATCCGCGCAAGCCTACGCGACTGGTATCGACCATCGGCTCGCCCATAGCCCAGTGAATGGCATTGAGCCAGTCCGCGCACATCTCCAGAGGGTCTACTACTCCTCGCACTTCGACGACTTCTGCCGTGAAGCGTCGAGCCTGACGCATCTCTGCGCGATCTTTCCACTGCGGAGCCGGAGAGGTGAGAATCATCCGCGAATCGCTTTCGCCCCAGCCGCGATAGTCGAAATCGATGACCAGATAGCCCGCGTTCGCCAGGTCGATGGCGTCCCGTCGAAAAGCTGCCGCCGTCCCTCCCCATCCGTGCGCCTGAATTATGGTGGGCAGCTTTTTGCCGGCGTTCGATTTGAGCGAGAACAATTCCGCGTGCAGCCTGACGCCTTCGCTCATTATGCTGGCCGCGCGGAAATCGATATTGTCAGGAGCCTTGAACGCAGATGCGGGTTGCTGGCCCGGCTGCGGTCTGGGCTGGGTCGAGGGTTGAGATGTCTGCGCGGACTGCTGCGCGCGAATCGTCGGAATGAATGCGATCAAAAGCGCAAGCGAAATACCGAAAGCTTTGACCTGATTCCTGTTCATTTGCTTTTATCCTCCCACCGTCATCATGAAATCTGTCTCCGCCGCATCGAGCGAGCCGTGCGCGGCGAAGGTGTGCGGATGATTGCTGATGCTTCGCGCGCAGATTAAGGTTCAGCGCGCAACGATTCTCATTCTGATTTATGTTTCAGAAAAAGTCATGTCCCGGATTACTTTTCCGCCGGGCGCTTGTCGTTCTCTGCGGCTTCGCGATAAATTTTGAAAGGATCGCTCGTGGGCGGGAATTTCTCTATGACTATGTAATCAGGGATGTGGATGTAGATCGTGTCGCCGAGCGAGTTGAGGCGCGGTATCTCCCAGTAAATGCCAGTCCACGTCGCCAGGTCGAATGACTCCGGATCGCTCGGCGCTCCTCGCACTCTGATCCATGCTTTCTGTCCCTTTTCCATTCGCTCTCAACTTCTATAATCAAATTGCCACATCTCGCTTGCGCATTTCAAGACATTAGAAATCCTGATAGTGGAAAGCATGCATTATGAAAGCGGCCTGCCGTCAGATGGTCATATCACGGTTGTGACTATTTCGTGAATGCTCCGTTGAAGTTCGGCGTCATCCGTGACCGGGCTTTTTATCGCCACTTCGCAGGCGAGTTGAGGCGGGATGCCCCGGCTCACGAGTTGCGCGGCGTAAACCAGCAGGCGAGTCGATACGCCCTCTTCAAGCCCATGCCCCTTGAGGTTTCTCACCTTGTGGCCGATGACTACCAGATCGCGGGCTGTCTGTTCATCGATCCCGCCTTCGTGGGCGACGATGTCGGTTTCGAGTTGAGCCGACGGGTAATCGAATTCGAGAGCGACGAAACGCTGACGGGTCGATTGCTTGAGGTCTTTGAGCACGCTCTGATAGCCGGGGTTGTAGGAGACGACCAGGCTGAATTCATCAGGAGCCTGAAGCACGGTCCCGCGCTTTTCGACAGGCAGTATCCGGCGATCATCAGTGAGAGGGTGAATGAGGACGATGGTATCCTTGCGCGCTTCGACCACTTCGTCGAGATAACAGATCGCGCCGTGTTTTACTGCCGTCGTGAGCGGCCCGTCGTGCCAGACCGTCTGATCGCCTTCGAGCAGGAAGCGGCCTACGAGATCGGTGGCCGAGAGGTCTTCGTGACAGGCTACGGTGATGAGCGGGCGGCCCAGACGCCAGGCCATGTACTCGACGAATCGCGTCTTGCCGCACCCCGTAGGCCCCTTGAGCATAACCGGAAGACGGGCCTGATATGCGGCTTCGAATAGTTCTACCTCTCTGCCTACCGGCAGATAATAAGGCTCGCGCGCGATGACATGTTTTTCTATCGCCTGTTCAAGGCTTTCCTGATTGGTCGTCGTCATAAGACCTCGATGGATGTCGTTCGGAGCGTCGTGTATAATTTCGTGTTCTTTGCGACTCTTTCTGCATTCCGTATGATCGAGTCACAAGCGAACGATCATAGCATCAGGCTGGCAGACAGGCCAGCAATGGGAAAACGAAAATGACGATCGCAGTAGCGATGAGCGGAGGAGTCGATAGTTCGGTCGCGGCCTCTCTGCTCAAGAGTCAGGGACAGCAGATAGTCGGCTTCACGATGCAGTTGTGGAATCAGCGACGCAGGCTCGACGGCGAGCCTCAGCCTTCGCGCTGCTGCTCGCTCGATGACGTTTACGATGCGCGGCGCGTGGCCGAAGAAATGGATTTCCCGTTTTACGTGCTCAACCTCGAAGACGAATTCGAGCAGGCAGTCGTGCGCCCCTTCGTCGAAGATTATCTTTCGGGCCGCACGCCCATTCCCTGTGTGTCGTGCAACACCAAACTGAAGTTCGCCCGCCTCGTAACCGTCGCCCGACAGATAGGCGCGGAAAAAGTTGCGACCGGCCATTACGCCCGTGTGGAATACAACGAGCAGTCCCGACGATATACACTCAGGAAGGGTCTTGATGCGTCGAAAGACCAGTCATACTTTCTGTTTGAAATGACTCAGAAGCAGCTTGCTCACGCTCTGTTCCCGCTGGGCGAGATGACCAAAAGCCAGGTGCGCGAAGCGGCCCGTCTTATGGGTCTCGACACGGCAGACAAGCCCGAAAGTCAGGAAATATGCTTCGTGTCAGACGGCGACTATGCGCGGTTCGTAGAAGACTATGCCCGCCATGAAATGGGACGGCAGCTTGATGACGCGGGCGGAGAGGTGACGACGACCGACGGGCGGGTGATTGGAGAGCACGCCGGGTTGCATCGCTACACCATCGGGCAGCGTCGCGGACTCGGAATAGCCGCGACGGAACCGCTCTACGTCGTGCGAATCGATGTGCCGCGAAATCGTTTGATCGTCGGGCAGAAGAAAGAACTTCTCGGCAGAGAGCTTGTCGCAAAGGGAGTCAACTGGTTGAGCATCGCGCCGCCCCAGGGAGCAGTGAGAGCCCGCGCTCGAATTCGCTATCGCGCGACGGAAGCAGCGGCGACGATCACTCCGCTCGACAGTGACCGCGCGCTGGTGGAATTCGATGAGGCGCAGCCTGCGATCACGCCCGGTCAGGCCGTGGTTTTTTATGACGATGATGCGGTCGTCGGCGGCGGGTGGATAGAGTAGAAAAAACGAGGTGAAGGTCGAATGATGAACAGAAGAAATATCGCTTGTAATATCGCGCTCATTTTGATGATGATCCTCGCCGCGACTTCGGCGGCACTGGCACAGTCGAGTTCCAGAGTCGTAAAAGCCAGAGGCCACCTGTCGGTCGATGCTGTTCGACCGGGAGACAAATTCAAGATCGCGGTCGCCATCGAAATCGATCACGGCTATCACATAAACGCCAACAAGCCTTCGCTCGATTACCTCGTGCCGACAACTGTCGAGCTTGCGCCCGCAGCAGGTTTTCGCGCAGGCGCGGTGAATTATCCGCAGCCCAAGATGGCCCGTTTCGAATTCGCGCCCGAAACCGAGCTCGCCGTTCACGAAGGAACCGTTTATGTCACTGCCGACGCCGAGGCTGAAACTACCCTTGCAGCGGGCAATGCGACTATTCGCGCCAAAGTGACGGTTCAATCCTGCAACGACACGCAATGCCTAGCCCCCTCTGACATCGATGTCGAGATACCGGTCAAAGTCGTCGCCGCTGGTCAGCAGGTCAATGAAGCCAACTCGGAAATCTTCGCCGCTGCCGCCTCGCTTTCGGTTTTCGGAGGCGAACCGGCGGACGCGCTCTCGAAGCAGATCGAAGAGAGGGGAATCGTGATAGTGCTGCTCGGAATATTCATAGCCGGGCTGGGCCTCAATCTCACGCCCTGCGTTTATCCGATCATTCCCATCACGATAGGATTCTTCGTCAATCAGAGCGCGAAGGAAGGAGAGGCGCGACTCAGCCGCACCTTCATGATGTCTTCTATGTACGTTCTGGGGATGGCCTCGACTTATTCTGTTCTGGGCGTGATAGCTTCACTGAGCAAGGGATTGTTCGGGGCTGCGCTTCAAAGCCCCATCGTGCTCATCGTGCTTGCGTCGGTGATGGTGGCGCTGGCTCTTTCGATGTTCGGCGTTTATGAGTTCAAGGTTCCTGATTTTCTGAATCGGTTTGCGACCAGAAGCACCGAGTCCACGAGCGGGCTTTTCGGCGCGCTGGTGATGGGATTGACCATGGGGATAGTGGCCGCGCCCTGCATAGGGCCGTTCGTGCTCGCGCTGCTCGTCCACGTCGGGTCGGTGGGAAAACCTGTCTACGGGTTCTTCATGTTTTTCGTGCTGGCGCTCGGCCTCGGATTGCCCTATCTGGTGCTCGGCACATTTTCAGGCGCGATCTCGCGCCTCCCGCGTTCGGGAGTATGGATGGTGGCGGTGAAAGAATTCTTCGGCATCGTGCTCGTAGGCATGGCGCTTTATTTTCTTATACCGTTGATGGGCAGATTCACAAATTATGTTTTTGCCGCTTTCTTCCTCCTGAGCGCGATCTATCTGATAGGGTGGGAAGCGAGGAAAGCGAAAGCCAAAGGGTTCGCCTGGACTCTGCGGGCAGTCGGAGCGGGCGCGCTCGCGCTTGCGGTGATATTCCTGTTGCCTAAAGACACCGAGGCTGAAATCAAGTGGCAGCCCTACAGCGAACAGTTGCTGTCGCAGGCGCGAAGCGAAGGGCGCGGAGTCGTAATCGATGTTTACGCCGACTGGTGCGTGCCATGCAAAGAACTCGACAAGTTTACTTTCACCGACAAAGAGGTGAAGAACGAGGCCGACCGGTTCGTCAGGTTGAAACTCGATCTTACGCACGCTGATGACGCGAAGTCCGAAGCCGGTCGGGCCAAAGAAAAACTCGGCATTCGCGGAGTGCCGACGGTCATCTTCGTCGGAGGAGATGGCCGCGAGGTTTCTGACCTGCGCCTCGAAGGATTCGAAAAGCCGAATCTGTTCGTGGAGCGATTGAAGAAAGTCGAGTTCACGCCTCGCGCTTCAACCGACACGGCGGAGAAACCGGGCGGCGAAACGGTCAGCGCGCCCGCTGTGAGCTTCGACCTGATCGATGGCAAAAAGACTGAATTGCAGTCGCTTCAAGGCAAAGTCGTGTTGATCGATTTCTGGGCTACGTGGTGTGTGCCGTGCATCTCCGAGATTCCGATGTTCAATCAGTTCGACAAAGAGTATCGGAGCAAAGGGCTTGAGATCGTGGCCGTCTCGCTCGACGTGGAAGGCGCGGCGAAGGTCAAACCGTTTTTGAAGAAGTACCCGATGAGCTACACTCAGGCCGTCGGAGATAAGGAGTTCGCCGGAAAATTTTCCGTAGAGGATTCATCTCTTCCGGTGGCATTTCTTATCGACAAGCAGGGCCGCATCCGATTCAAGCACGTCGGCATAACGAAGAAAGAAGTCTTCGAAGCCGAGATCAAACAGTTGCTCGGCGAATAAGGCGCATTCAGGGCGATCAGGCAAGAGAGGCGGTTTATGAGCCTGCGCGAAGACGAGTTTGTAACGACAATCGAATACCCTTCTTCGGATTGTGAACCCATATCCAAAACCGATGCGCATCGTAAACTGATGGCTCGATTGATCGAAGACCTGGAGAGATTCTTCGAGAATGAGCCGATGGTTTATGTATCGGGAAACCCGCTGCTCTACTACGTTGAGGGGGATACAAGGAAGCGGGTCGCGCCTGATGTTTTCGTCATCCGGGCCGTCGGCAAACACGACCGCCGGATCTACAAGCTATGGGAGGAAGGTCGCGCGCCTGATGTGGTCATCGAGCTTTCTTCGCGCGAAACCTGGGAAGAAGACCTGCAAATGAAGCGGCGGCTCTATGCGCAAATCGGCGTCGAGGAGTATTACATATTCGACCCGGAGTACGATTATCTGCCAACGCCTCTGCTTGTCTACAAACTCGAAGAAGGTCAATACGAGCAGGTCGCAGTCGAAAACGGAAAAGTCAGGAGCGCGGCCCTTGGGCTTGAGCTTGATGACACAGGAAAGACGCTGCGTTTTCTCGACCCTGCGACCGGGCGACTTCTTCCCACTCCGCCTGAAGAAACACAAGCGCGCCGTCAGGCTGAAGCGGCCCTTCAAAAAGCTGAGGATGAAATCGCCCGTCTCAGGAAAGAGCTTGAGCGCGCGCGCTAACAAAGCCCGACTCGATCCGACGCCGAATGATCGCCATCCAGCCAAGCTTGTTAATCGCTCTCTCGATCCTGTATTATGCACGGTTCCCGACAAGGGAGATTTTTTGCTCTGACCCGTCAGTCGATGCTCAGGCTTGACTGAGGCGGGCGAGAAGGAGACAGAGAATGGAAGCGATCAAGACCCGTGAAAGCGCCTCACCCGACTGCTACCGGAACGAGGGCGTGGCCAGAGTCTTTTCAAAAAAGATTGAAGTCAAAACCCGCGAGCGATTGGACCTTGTGAACCTCACCCCGGAAATTCGACGGTTCGCCGACGACTCTGATATCAAAGACGGATACATACAAATTTCTTCTCTTCATACCACCGCGGGGGTGTTTATAAACGAATGGCAGGATGCCCTGCTTGCAGACATAAAAACGATGCTCGGCCAGATAGTGCCGCAGCAGGGCTATTATCGACACAACGATCCTGAGTATTCAGACTGCGACCGGCAGAACGCCGATTCTCACCTCAGAAACATAGTCCTCGGCCACAGCCTTTCGATCCCCGTCGCTCACGGAGAACTCGTCCTGGGCCAATGGCAGAGCGTCATACTCGCCGAGTTCGACGGCCCGAACACCCGCAGAGTTTTCCTGCAAGGCTTCGGCATCTGAAAAACGATTCGCCACCGATGCGGCCATTGCTGATTGGTCGCCTCGACTCCGTTGAAGGATCAGGAACGAGTGATCTCGCGGGCGGCAGTGTGGCCGCTGAGGACTGCGCTTTCGATGGTCGCCGGGAGCCCTGTGTCAGTCCAGTCGCCAGCAAGCAGGAGATTGGCTATCGAAGTGCGCGCTTTGGGGCGCAGAGAGTCCGACTCTACGGTGTGCGAAAGCGTGGCTTCGCGCTCTTTCACTATCAGGCTGTGAATCACACGGGCATCGCGGGCCGAAGGGATCAACTCGCGGAGATCTTCCAGGGCCATAGCGACTAATTCCGATTTCGCGCAATCGACGAACTTTCGCGCCGCGCTGATTATGACCGCCAGGTGGTTAGCGGTCGCGCCGCCCTTGACTATCAGGTCTTTGTTGAACAGCCATTGAATGCGAGCGCCCAAGACCCCGGCAAACTGTCGGTCGAAGACCGGGAGATCGAACCACAGATTGATTGAAACTATCGGCGAGAGGTCGAGCCGCGAAAGCGAAGAAAACTCCCCGCATCGCATGTCTTCGGGGAGCATATCCAGAAAAGCTCTGTGCGGAGTGGCGCTGATGAAATAGTCGCCTTCGACCCGCTCACCGTTTTTCAACTCTGCCCAGACCGCTCTCCGATTTTCGATTGCCAGCCGCTGAACCGAAGACCCTATTCGAACCTCTCCGCCGCGCGATTCGATGTGGCGACGCGCCGCATCGGTGTAGAGGTCGCTGAGCCCCACGCGGCTGATTCCTATGCAGGAATCCGAGCGACTCCCGCCGAACGCCTGACGCAACACGACCGACAGCATGCGGGCCGAGGCGATGTCGGGGCTGTCGTTGAGAGTCGCTATCGAGAGCGGATGCAGGAACCTCTGATTCATCCTTTCGGATTGGTGAAGACTGGCCAGCCATTCGTCGACCGTAAGGTGGTCTGCGAGGTCATCGTTCGAGGCTCTGATGGCGCGGCCCAGTCCCAGAGCGCGCAGCTTGTCCGACAGTCTGAGGCCGCGCATCCGCGCAAGCCCGGCCAGAAGGTGCAGCGGCGCGGGAAGGGAAGGGCATCTGAAGGCGACCGGCCCGTCTCGATCAATGAAATCGACTCTCAATCGATCCTGAAACTCAAGCCTGTCCCGGCAGCCGATCTTTA
>CAZPQE010000275.1:0-9067 GCA_964588615.1 uncultured Clostridia bacterium
GCGAGATCACGGCTCCTTCGGTGCCGTTGCTATGAAATTTGGATCTACTGAGACTCGTCTTTTAGTGCCGTCGCAAGATCGGCTTTCGACGATTGCAACGCGGGCAGCAAACCGAACAGCGCGCCCGTTGCAAGCGAAATCACACAGGTGAAGATCAGCACTCGATAATCTATATGCAGATCGATCAAGAGCGGCACGTCTACCGGAGGTTTGATGGCTATAGCCAGTTCGACGAGCCAGTAAGCCAGCAGCAAACCCAGCGCCCCGCCGCCTGCGGCCATCATCAGGCTTTCGGTCAGCAGTTGTCGCACGATTCTGAACCGGCTCGCGCCAAGCGACAGTCGCACCGCTATCTCTCTGCGTCTTTCAGCGGCGCGAGCGAGCAACAGATTCGCCAGATTGGTGCAGGCCAGCAGCAACACAAGCGCGACGACTGCCATCAACATCCCGGCAAATCCCAGAACCGGCCCGCGCATCATGCCGCCCATCAAACCCGGACTCGAAAGTGAAACGCGCTTGCCTTCGTTTTCTTCGGGGTATTCCCGCTCAAGCTGCGCGGCAATCAGATTGGTCGCCTCCTGAGCCTGCGCCAGGCTGATGCCGGGCTTGAGGCGACCCTGCACGAAGATATTTTCCGTTCCCCGCTCATCGAGCCACTCATCGCCGACTTCGATCTGCGCCTGCATCGCTACGGGAAACCACATCTCAGGAGCGGCGACTATCTCGGTTCCGAAGAAGCCCTGCGGCGCAACGCCTATGATGGTGTAGCTGCGACCGTTGACTATCACATCGCTGCCGATGATGCTCTGATTGCCGCCGAAACGCTTCTGCCAGTAAGCGTGGCTGACGACTGCGACAGGGTGCGCGCCCGGAGTGAGATCATCTTCTGAAGAAATCAGTCGCCCCAGCGCGGCTTTTACGCCGAGGGTCTCGAAGTAATTGCCCGTCACCTCGTAACCCCAGAGCCGTTCGCTTACGCCATCGCGGCTCAGGCTCAACGGCGCGAAGCGATAAGCGATGAGGTCTGAGAACACTTCGCTGCGGTCGCGGAAGTCTTTGTAGTTGGGATAAGAGAACGAGGAAAAAGTCCTGTTGTTGGCTGTGTTGTTGAGCGAGACGAGTTGATCGGGGTTTTCGATTGGCAACGGACGCAGCATCACGGTATTGACGAGGCTGAATATCGCGCTGTTGGCTCCGATGCCTAAGGCGAGAGTCAGCACTGCGATTGCGGTGAATCCGGGATTTTTGACGATCATCCGCGCGCCGAAGCGCAAGTCCTGCAAAAGGTCGTTCATCATTTTCTTTTTCCCTTCTCCTAAAACTATCGGCTCACGAGTCATCCTTCGCTCAACTCTGCTGAGTTCCCGCGCGAGCAGATGGCTGTCGCTCAACTCCTGCAACGATGCGCGACGGGCTTCCTGCTCAGTCGCGCCGACAGAGAGCGATTCCCGATAACGGTCTTCGAGGTGCTGCGCGAGTTCTTCGACAATCTCGGCCTCGAGCACAGGCTCAAGATTCAAATCGGCCAGCCGTTTTCTGATTTCATCTCTCCACTCAGGCATGGTTGATTTTCCTTTCGCGCCTCTTTTCTGAAACAGAACATCAGTCCTTTTTAGCAGGATGGATATGTGATAGTGTGTCCTTCTCACAAGGACTGATATGCGCGATATTATCCGTCAAAAACTTGCTGACGCCCTGATGTTCGAGCCGCCCGAACTGACGCGGCGGGATGTCAGGCTGCCCAGGCTCCCGCGCCGGGCGCATGCCATCATAGGAATGCGTCGGGCGGGCAAGACGTATTTCCTGCATCAGTGCCTGCGCGAGCGGCTGGAAGGCGGAGCGCCGCGCGAGTCGCTGGTCTATTTCAGCTTCGAGGACGAACGGCTGGCCGGACTCCAAGCCGCCGACCTCGGCTGGGTGGTGGAAGAATATTTTGCCCGCTATCCAAACTTCCGCGACCGGCAGCGGGCGACCTTCTTCTTCGACGAAATCCAGGCGGTGCCGGGTTGGGAATCCTTTGTGCGCCGCATCCTCGATACTGAAAAAATCGAAATTTTTGTAAGCGGTTCGTCCGCGAAGATGTTGAGCCGCGAAGTCGCCACCTCCCTGCGCGGGCGCGCGACCGAAACGATAATCTTTCCGTTCAGCTTCCCGGAATTTCTGCGCCATCGGGGTGTGAAGCCTCCTGATGATCCGACCTTCGTGCCGAAAGCGCGACGCTCGCAATTGGAAAAACTCTTCCGCGAGTATCTCACTGTGGGCGGCTTTCCCGAAGCGCAAGGCCTGACACCGCGCGACCGGATTCCCTTGCTGCAAAGTTACGTCGATGCCGTCATCTTTCGTGATGTCATCGAGCGTCACGGAATCACCAACGTAGTCGCGCTTCGCCGCCTGACCAGACAGTTGCTCGGCGCGGCCACCGGCTTGTTCAGCGTGCATCGCTTCCTGGGCGATCTTCGCTCGCAAGGCGTTACGGTAGCGAAAGACACGTTGCATGCAATGCTCGCCCATCTCGAAGACGCTTTCCTCGTGCGGCTCGTCCCCGTAGCGACCAGCAGCGAGCGCCAGCGGCAATCGAATCCGCGCAAGGTCTATCCCGTTGACGCGGGACTTATCGGCGCGTTCGACCGCACGGGGAAGAGCAACCTCGGCCACGCGCTCGAAACCGTCGTGCAGACGGAACTGGAGCGGCGCGGCTCGGAGCGCGGCTATGTGCGAACGCCGGAAGGTTTCGAGGTTGACTTCCTCGCTACGCCAATAACAGGCAAGCCTACGCTCATTCAGGTCTGCGCCGACCTTGCAGACTCCGCGACTCGTGAGCGGGAGTTCCGCGCCATCAAGGCCGCGCGCTCGCTTCATCGCCGCGTCCCCGCGCTGCTCGTCACGCTCAACGCCGCTGATGCCGCTGTCGCACAGGCCGAAGCGCCCAGAGGCGTCGCCGTGCGCCCGGCGTGGGAATGGCTTCTGATGAATGAAGGATGAGTCTGAATTCCGATAAAGCAACTTCGCTGCTCCCAAAACTACAGGAGCACGAGTCATCCTTCGCTCAACTCCGCTGAGTTCTTTCGCAAGCCTCTCTGAGTGTCGGTCTTCGAGACGCTGCATCTCTTCGACTATCTCTGCTTGGCGCACAGGATCGAACCTCAATCCGATCAGCCGCTGTCTGATTTTTTTCTTCCGCTCAGGCACGCCTGAGTCTCCTACTGATCTTCCCAGCCTCACGTGTTAGCGGGCCGTATCAAATTCATTCGTTGCGTAGCGCCACAAGAGGATCAACATTTGCCGCTCGCCGCGCCGGAGAGCAACTCCCGATAGCGGTCTTCGAGATGCTCGGAGAGTTCCTCGACTATCTCCTGCTCACGCACAGGCTCAAGATTCAAATCGGCCAGCCGCTTTCTTACTTCGTGCTTCCAGTCAGGCATTTTCCGTATCCGTGATCCGATTGATCGCCGCAACGAAGGACTGCCATGTGCTGCGCTGAGAGGCCAGCACTTTCCTGCCTTCCTTCGTCAGCTTGTAATAACGCCGCCGTCGCTGACCCGCTTTCTCCACCCATCGCCCTTCGATCCATCCGCGCTTCTCCAGCCGGTAGAGCAGCGGGTAGAGCGAAGCCACGTTGAAACTCAACGCTCCATGGGAGCGCGTCTCTATCAGCTTGCTGATTTCATAACCGTGCCGGGGCCGCGCTTCGATGAGCGAAAGTATCAACAACTCGGCGCTGCCCTTCTTCAGTTCGCGGTCGAGCATCTGTGACTGTGTATATAGCATAGCAATATATTACCTGGAAATATATCGATGTCAAAAATTTTTTCGCGAGAGATCGAATACAGGCTCGATCCCTCGTCATCAGGTACGTGTTGCGGCGGCATGAGATTGGATGAACAGGTCGAACGCCCTGAGCGAGACCCTCGTGCTTTCGGAGAGATTCACTTTCATCTCACGCACAGTCTCGAAGCTTTCACCGCGATATGTGCGATGAGTCACGCTTGACACCCGAAGTGAGGAAGTAATAGACTGAGACCGGCCTGAAAAACCTACGGTTGATACGGCAGGCGAAGCGCATAGATGAGACGAGATGCGCGCACGCGCCTGATTTGAAAAAAGCAGTTTGGTTTGGAGGTTTATGGGTTCGTAAGCGAATGAGTTTGTGAATCTGTAAAGATATTTCTGATACTGGAAGCTTGTTTCCGGTATCGCGAACATTTCTCGTTCGCCCATTTCCTGTTGGGCGAGAGAGTTGGGAGAATAGGAATGAAGAAGTGGATACCGGTTCAGTGTCTTATTGTCTGCATGCTGGGTTCCATTGCTGCCGCAGCTCAAGATGCGAATAAAATCTCGGTCGCTGTGAAACATTCTGGAAATGATAGCGTCGGTGAACGATTGGCTTTCAGCTTGAAGGAAAAGATTCGTTCTTCTAAAGGCTACGCGCTGGTCTCAGACACAAGCGCACTATCTCGATGAGAAACCTGAATCCGTTTAGAGAGGGGTATCCGGAAACCTGGTACGCGATTTACCTTACATCCGGAGTTTTAACGTCAGGGACTCAAAGAATTCAAGAAGCTGCTGAAAGCATCCTCGCTACATTAGACTCCGCCGTAGAGGATTTCAGGGAGGCTGCTCGTGGCGACAAATAGCTCTTGCCCAACAAGGCCATGCACGCGACCTGCGAAAACGCAGGTACGTGATGGCCGGCGTTAAGCCCCCTGCGCAGTGACGTGGTAAGCTGTGTGAGATGAAGGTCAAGGAATTGATCGCACTGCTTGAGGCTGATGGCTGGTTCCAGGTTCGAATGAAGGGCAGCCATCGGCAATTTCACCATCCCACAAAACCAGGGACGGTGACGGTGGCGGGAAAACCGAATGTCGACATCCCACCCGGCACTCTCAACAGCGCTTTGAAACAGGCTGGCCTCAGAAAGCAGGAGTAATACCTATGAACTATCTCGTCGTTATCGAAGAAGGACCGGAATCGTTCGGCGCATACGTTCCTGACTTGCCGGGTTGCATCGCGGCTGGTGAATCGAGGGAAGAAGCCTTGACACTGATCCGTGAGGCAATCGAACTACATATTGAAAGTCTCAACGAGAGCGGTCAGCCGATTCCTCCCCCATCTTCCACCAGTGAAGTCGTCGAAGTCGAAGCGGCATAGAAAGGGAACGAATTGAATGCGGAAGAATGAAACGGCTTGATAGCCCATCTGACAAGCCTCTTAGCTCGACCACCCTGACAGCCGCCAGCGCGAAAATCTGCCCAGCCCTGATCCTCAACTTACGTTGGGGGGATTTCAACCTACTTTTGGAAACTGCACCCCTCTCACTCTGATAGTTGCCAGGACGATATTGTGAGGATATGCGAATGATCGCCACTTCTTATGTTGATGTTACAATCTCCGGTCTGTGAAATCTGCGCCATCTGCGGATGGTTCGGTTTGGTCAATCACCGACCGACATCACGATCAGAGTGGCGTCGTCGTGGAGGCTGCGCCCGCCGAATTCGAAGAGAGCCTTCAATATCTTTTCCTTCAATCGCTCGGCGTCGAGGCTTCTGTTTCCGGCCAACAGGTCGATGAGCCTCTCTTCGCCGAACTCTTCGTCGTCAGGGTTGGTCGCTTCTACAACTCCGTCGGTGAAAAGCACGAGCCGGTCGCCCGATGCCAGCGCGACTTCTCCCTGCTCGTAGATGGAATCCGAAAAGACGCCGAGCGGCGGGCCTCCCTCTACGAGCCGCAACCGGCTCCCGTCGCTTCGCGCAAGCGCCGGATAGTTGTGGCCCGCGTTTGTGTAGACGAGCCTTCTGGTTTCGAGATCAGCGACCGCATAGAAAAAGGTGATGAATTTGTTCTCGGCGATGTTTTCGCAAAGCACGCGGTTGATCTGCTCGCACATCTCGCTCGGAGTAATTCTCTCCGAAGCCAGAGCGCGGAGGGCGGCCTGGGCATTGGACATCAGCATCGCCGCAGGAAGCCCTTTGCCTGACACATCGGCGATGACCAGAGCGACCCGGCTTTCGGTGAGTTTCACCACGTCGAAATAATCGCCGCTCACGGCGCGGGCCGGTTGCCAGGCGGCGGCTATCAGGCATCCCCCGACTCGCGGTATGGTTTCTGGCAGGAGGCGTTGTTGAATCGTGCGGGCTTCTTCGATGTCGCGCTGCTGTTGTCGCGAGTATATCAGGCCGAGCGCGGCGCTGACCTGATCTTTTACTTCAGAGAGAAAGACCAGTTCGTCAGCGTCTAAGCCCGATTTTTTGCCGTCGAGTTTGATGAGACCGACCGGAGTTTCATTGAGCCTGATCGTCAGGGTCAGCGATCCGGGCGACTGATCGGCCCGCGCTCTGGAAGACAGAGAATCGATCTCCCTCTTCAACTCGATAAGCGCCTCGTTCGAGACGCCGATGCCCGCGACCAACGAAGAAGAAAGATCGCGCGGAGAGCGAATCGTTATCGCTATCGAGTTTGCATCGAGCGAGTCGCGCAACCGCTCGGCAACCAGTCGGATCATTTTTGCGAGGTCATCGCTGTGATTGATCTTCTGGCCTATTTCCTTTCGCGCTTCTTCGAGCCGCCGCCTCTTTCTGAGCGCGCGACCGTTTTCGACCTGACTTCTGATTATCGAAACGATGTGCGAGTTATCCCAGGGTTTGAGAACGAAGTCGCGCGCGCCGCGACGAATGGCCTCGACTGCAAGCTCTATGCTGCCCCAGGCGGTCATCACCACGACCGGAAGAGTGTCGTCTATGGTTTT
Source organism: uncultured Clostridia bacterium (assembly GCA_964588615.1). Classification (GTDB taxonomy): domain Bacteria; phylum Acidobacteriota; class Blastocatellia; order UBA7656; family UBA7656; genus UBA7656. Next base: position 6,743 of record CAZPQE010000275.1, read on the forward strand.
GATTCGGGTGATGAGGCCAAGCCCATCCTGTCCCGATGTGGTATCGCGGGCATAGTTGAGGTCCATCATCAGAAGGTCGAACGAGTCTGACCGTAGAGCCTCGATGACTGCCGCAGGCGAAGAGGCGGAGGCGGTGTGTATGCCTTCGCTTTTGAGCAGCATTATCAGAGCATCGCGCACATATTCCTGATCGTCGGCTATGAGCACGCGGGCGGTCTGGATCACATCGCCCTCCTGTAAGCGAGCGCGCAGGCTGTCAATTTGCGCTCTATATTTCGAGGGATCATCATCGAATCCACTCACCGCCATCTCGAAAGAGACGGGGCCTTGAAAGAGATTAACCGATGAGGGCAAGTAAATCGATGAAGCAATCGCGGCCTCCTCCGCGCAGTGCTCACGGAGTCGGAGCGACAAAGAGTCGGGAAGTATTTTTTTCAGAATCGGCATGGCGCGCTCGCTGGATTCGATAAACCAAATCGCGTGCCGCTGCTCTTTTATCACGCAAGTCCTTTTCGCGTCTGCTTTCTGTTTCGAGCACAAGAGAGAGCGCGCTTCTGATGTGTCCGCTTGTGGGATTGCGGATTCCCAAAAGTGTATAATGAAGGCTCTTCGACCATATTCCAGATCGAGGAGGAAAACATGACTTCACTCGAATTTGACCAGTCGAAGGCCGACGCATTCGCAGAAAGGATGCTCGGCGTTTTGAACGATGCCGCGCTTGCTCTGATGACGAGCATCGGGCATAGGACGGGCCTGTTCGACACAATATCGGAGATGCCTCCATCTTCGTCTTCTCAGATAGCTCAGGCTGCTGGTCTCAACGAGCGATATGTCCGCGAATGGCTCGGCGCGATGGTGGTCGGTCGCTTGATCGATTATGACCCGGAAGGCGAAACATACCATCTTCCGGCAGAGCATGCGGCATCGCTGACGCGGGCGGCGACTCCGAACAACATGGCTATGTTCATGCAGTATGTCGCGCTTCTCGGCGCTGTCGAAGACCGCATAGTCGAGTGCTTCCACAAAGGCGGGGGGGGTCCTTATTCGGCTTATGGTCGGTTTCAGCAGGTGATGGCCGAAGAGAGCAGCCAGACGGTCGGAGCCGCGCTCATCACTGACATCCTGCCGATGATCCCCGGCGGGATTGAGTCGCTCGAAGCAGGCGTAGATGTTCTGGATGTGGGCTGCGGGCGGGGGCACTCGATCAATCTTATGGCTGCCGCTTTCCCTGCGAGTCGTTTCAGCGGCTACGATTTTTCAGAAGATGGGATCGCCGCAGCAAGAGAGGAAGCCCGACGGATGGGACTTTCAAACGTCCGCTTCGAGACAAAGGATGTGACCACGCTCGGAGAGCATCAACGCTATGACCTGATAACTGCTTTCGACGCCATTCACGATCAGGCCGAGCCTCGAAAAGTTCTGCGGGGAATCGCTGAAGCGTTGCGCGAAGGAGGAACATTTCTGATGCAGGACATAGCCGCTTCGAGCCATCTGCATGAAAACCTGAACAACCCGATCGCGCCTTTTCTTTATTCAGTCTCCTGCATGCATTGCATGACGGTATCGCTCGCTCTCGACGGCGAAGGGCTGGGGACGATGTGGGGCGAAGAGAAAGCGCGCGAGTTGCTCGTTGAAGCGGGCTTCACTCGCGTGGAAGTGAAGCGCCTCTCTCACGATATTCAAAACAGTTACTTCGTGGTGAGAAAAGATTAACAGCCGGATTGATTCTGAAGAGCAGTCTGGCTCCCTGCTGGAAAGCGGCCACTGGTGTAAATTTGGGCGCAAACGAATTCAGCGCAGATAGTTCTGCGCTGAAAAGAATTCGTATCGTTTCTGAAGACCGCCGATTAGGCCATTTCGAATCCGCTCTGTCTCAATTCTTCTTCAGCCTTTGGCATGTCTTCTTCCTCGACCACTCGACCGTCGAAGAGATGGATGGCGCGGTCAGCGTGACGGGCGTAGCGCGGGTCGTGCGTGACCATGCACAATGTCGCGCCCTGTTGATGTAGCTCTCGGAGAAGTTCCATCACCGACTCGCCGTTTGTCGAATCGAGGTTGCCCGTAGGCTCGTCGGCAAGCAGTATGGCAGGCTCGCCGGCTACGGCTCGCGCGACGGCCACTCTCTGCTGCTGACCGCCAGAAAGCTGCGAGGGAAGGTGTTTCGCCCTGTGAGCCATGCCCACGCGCTCAAGAGCGTCGCCTACGCGCTTGCGCCTTTCAGAGGCTTTCATTCCCCGATAGGTCAGCGGAAGCTCGACGTTTTCGAAAACCGTCAGATCGCCTATCAGGTTGAAGCTCTGAAAAATGAAACCGACCTCGCGGTTG
>CAZPQE010000276.1:0-9064 GCA_964588615.1 uncultured Clostridia bacterium
GCATCCTCAGCCTGCAATCCGACATTCAGACCCTCAGAGGGATACTTCCGATCTGCGCCTGGTGCAAGAAGATTCGAGACGATGACACTCTCTGGCACAGCGTCGAGGAATATCTCACCACTCACACCGACAACGATCTGAGCCATTCGATCTGTCCCGCCTGTTTCGAAAAACAGGTTGAGAACTTCACGAAAAAATCGTGACGCGTGATGAAGGGTGTGGCCCGGCATGAAGGAGTTGCGCATTACGCATCATGCTACACGCATGCTATATTGAACCCGCCCGAAAACAGTTCTTCGCGGACTCCAGACTCTGGACTCCAGATTTTTTTTACGAGGATCGCGCCATGATGTGTCACGCCTGCGGAACGGAGATGAAATTTGAGGGAAAGATTTCCCGCACTGAAGAATGCCCCAACTGCGGCGCGGATGTTCACTGTTGCCTCAACTGCGAAAACCATGACCGCAGCGCGCACAATCAGTGCCGCGAACCTCTGGCCGAATGGGTGTCGGACAGGGAGAAAGCCAACTTCTGCGATTTCTTCACGCCCGGCAAGCGCGCCACAGCAGGAAAGAAAAAAGCGGATGATGGCCGCCGCTCGTTCGATGATCTGTTCAGGAAATGAATACGAGTGTGTGAACGAATTGCAGGCGCGTGGGTTGTGCGGTTGGGTATCAGGCAAGTAAGCGTGGATTGCGTTACCCGATTTTATTAGGCCTCCCTATTCTAGCCGGTGAATCCTTGGGGTTCCCTATCCTGATGCTTTTTTTTCCCCCACTCTGCGCAAGCAAAGCCCCGATTACCTTCTTTGTCTCTTCGTCTGCAAAAACGCGCTTCAATATATCTTTAAATTCCTTCTCGTCTCTTGCCAGGATTTTTTTCTGCTTAGTATCCGACCTCGACATTTTGACATTGGCCGGATACATCGAAGTCACTTCATGCTCAACATCGATGAGAGGGTAGCGATAAAAATTGAGAGCCGGGGCGACAAGATATAGCGTGTGACGCAGAAACCCCTCGATGTCAGTCGATGTCGTCTCGACTTCGGCTTCAACGATATTCCTGGTCATCTGACCGAGGAGCGACGACTGTTGTTTGAGGATGGTTATTGGTGGCATCTCTTCTGTAACAGCAGCGATGTCTACTGGCCAAAGATTATCAATTGCGCTCGACATATCAAACTCCTTTCCTCATATTTCCAGAGCAAATAATAATGGAAGATGATCCGAGAAGCGAGAGTCGCCAGGAGTCCCGGATCGTTTGACGAACGATGAGCTTCCGCATTCTGTCAGGATTTGCAGGCTCGCGCTATCGAATGATTTCAGCAAATCCGGCCTGATAAGAACCTGATCGAACATGTGCCAGAAATATTCAGAAAGCGACCCTTTCCTCCTATAGTAAGTTCCAGGCGGCCCTTGAGTATTATCTCCAGAATATCCCCACATCGGATTGTAGAAGAATGGATAGGATTCCTTCCGCACCAATCTTGTTCTCTTCCTCGCAATGTCTCTTGTCATGACCGCATGCCATCCGTTGGCTGAAATCATGTCTTCCTCGAAGGGATTCATGTTCAGATCGCCTACCAGTATTGTTCTTGAATGCCCTACGCGACTTTCTATTTCACGGACCCTGGATGACATGTCAGAAACCAATTTCTGCCGATCTCTGGAATCTCTGTACAATTCATGCCGTTTACTTGGGAAGTGTATGGCAGCAATGCCTCTCTTCTCTCAGTCAAACTCACTTGACGCACCGTGAAATATCTGTCGTTATACATGGATTGTATAAACTCGCGGGAGAATCGCGTGTAAATCACGACTTTCGTTTTGTTGCTGTCTGTCAGGTAAAACAAACGGCTGGTTTCTGCATTGAGGGCGCTCAATATCGCTACTTCATCAGAGCATTCAGCAAGTATGACCACATCGACTTTATGCTCTTCGACGACTTCAGAAATAACCGAGCCGATGGATTTTTTCCTGATATTCCAGAAGAGGAACTTCATGCCAATCCTTTGAGATTTTACGAAGGCGACATCCCTGCCGGGTAAATCGTATCGTCAGGCCCAAGGGAATACTGCATTGACGCAAGACGGGCCTGCGCCCGCGCGATGTCTCTCAGAGTGATTATCCCTAACAATCTCGTATCATCAGAGCGTGACACTACGGGCAGTTGCGAAAGCTCCCGCTGCGCCAGCTTCAACACCACAGTGTCGAGAGTCTGATCCGGGTGAGCGTGAACTACTTTTTTAACCATCAGTTCGGAAATCATCTCGTTATGCCGCCCCTCGGCTTCGAGCCTCCTCAAATCGTTGGTGGTAATCAGCCCCACCATCGCGCCATCTTTCAAAACCGGAAACCCATTGAATTCCAGACCGCCCACGATATCGAGGGCTTCGCCTACGGTGATGTCGTCGGGCAAGGTCACCACGTCGCGGGTCATCACCGACGCAGCGGTTATCCGCGCAAGCGCGTCCGTCTTTGGCGCGTGACCCAGATGAATTCCGTCCTGGAACAGGAATGCTTCGTAGATCGAAAGCGGCGAGAGCTTCGACGCCACTGCATAAGCGATGGCGTTTGCGATCATCACCGGAAGGATGATCTCGTAGTTGTAGGTCATCTCGAAGATGAGCAGTATCGATGTGATGGGCACTCGTATGACTGCCGCAAACAGCGCGCCCATCCCTACGAGCGCGAACGCTCCGCGCGCAATCGAGGCGTCAGGCTGAATGTAGATGAAGACGTGCCAGATGGCCGCCCCCAGCATCCCTCCCACGAACATCGAAGGGCCAAGCACTCCGCCGCTCATACCCGATCCGTAGCTGAAGGAAGAGGTGAGTATCTTTGCCGCCATCAGCGCAAGCGCCGCTTTGAGCGCCAACTGATCCTGGCCCTGCAAGACCTGACCGAGATAATCGTATCCGATGCCCAGCGAGTGCGGCTGCCACAAGCCTATGACCCCGATTATCAGGCCGCCGATTGCGGGTTTGGACCACGCGGGCACGTTTACCCGGTCTCGAAACACCATGCGCAAAAAAAGAATCAGCTTCGAAAACCCCACCCCTACAAAACCCGCCGCCACTCCCAGCATCGCGTAAGCCAGTAGCTCCGCCGGATGATTGAGCGCATAGACGTTGGCGCCCGTAAACAGCGGGTGCGCGCCCAGCAGCCATCGCTCGATGGTCGAAGAGATGACCGCAGCGACGACTATCGAAGCGGCCAGCTTCTGGTTGAGGTCGCCTATGATTTCTTCGAGCGCGAAAGTCACCGCCGCAATCGGCGTGTTGAAGGCGGCAGCTATGGCAGCGGCGGCTCCGACCGGAAGCTGGTTCATCTGCTTGCGTCGCGGGATGGAAAAGAGCCGCGCTATGGCGTTTGACAGCGCGGCGCATATTTGAACGGTCGGCCCCTCACGTCCGAGGCTCGCGCCCGACCCGACGCACAGGGCGGAGATTACCGCCTTGCCTGCCGCCACCCGCATCGAGACCCGACCGTAGTCCATCGCATAAGCGATCTTCACCTGCGGTATTCCGCTGCCCCGCGCTTCGGGCGCGAAATAATAAATCAGCAGTCCCGCCGCAAGCCCTCCGGCTACGGGGATGACCATCATCCACACTATCCGCGACGGCCCCTGAAGCGATATGGCCCGCTCGATGAGGTTGGCCGAAATCAGCTTGATGAGCAGGTGATAGCTGACGGCCATCAGCCCGCAGGCGACGGCTATGGTGATGGTGAGTATGAAGTATTTTTGATTGGCGGGAAGTCGGAGGCGCTGGAAGACGCGCGTCGCGCCAAGCTCGAAGCTGTGCCACCGCTTTGTCAGTTCTGGCTGCACTCTGTCACCGGTTCTCTCATTTTGCCTGATGCTGAGAGCGTGTCTGCAAACTCTGGAAACTGCGCCTGTGTCAGTAGCCCGACCGTAAGGGCTTGTTTGCGCCAGTAAAGCCCTTGCTCACGCGCTATCTACTGATACGCTCTAAAGGTTGAAAAAAGCTTCTCGGCGAAAGTGATACTTTAGCGTGACAGAGGGCGGTTGAAAACCCTTTCAGGTTTCCATCTCATAAATGCGATAGGTTTTGCTTCTTTTTCCGCCGATGAGTTGGGCGGCGCGGTTCATCATCAGGTTGTCTTCCAGCACCCAACTCATCTCGCCCTGACGGTAGCCGAAACCGGCAGACTCGCGGTAAATCTTTTCGTAAAACAGCGAGGCCACTCCGAGCGGTTGATGCTCTTTGACGACGCCCATCGTGATTATGCGAATGCGATTGATGCGGCGTGAGTGCCAGAGAAGTTTCAACAGCCCCAGCGGGAACAATCGCCCGTTGATCTTCTTCAACGCCTGATTGAGATCAGGAACAGCGAGGAAAAAGCCGACAGGCTCAGTCTCATCGCGGCCATCGATTTTCTGCTCGGCGATGTAAACCACTCGCGGGTCGGCTATCTGCCGGAGGTCTCTGGCCAGATGTTCGAACTCTTCTTTTGTCACCGGCACGAACCCCCAGTTGCGGCTCCAAGCATCGTTGTAAATGCGGCGGATTATTTCGACCTCGCGGTTTATGTTCTTCATATCGACGCAGCGAACGATGATTCGCTCCCGCAAACGGGCAGCGACCCGCTGCAACTTTTCGGAGAGGATGAACGAATCAGTCGAGATGTCGTAGGCCAGAAGGTCCATAGCCTTGGTCAGCCCGCATCCTTCGAGCAATGCGGCGTAGTAAGGCGGATTGTAGGTCATCATCACCGCAGGCGGAGAGTCGAAGGAATCGATCAGAAGCCCGCACTCATAGTTTGGCGAAGGATTGAAGGGGCCGCGCAAAACCTCAGCCCCCCGCGCCCGCGCCCACTCTCTGGCCGCTTCGATCAGGGATCGCGCGGCCTGGAGGTCTTCTTCGACTTCGAAGAATCCGAATAATCCCGCCCTCTCGCGGTGAAAGTCGTTATGCGCGTGATTGATTATAGCCATCACCCGACCGACGACTCGATTGTTTCTGCGGGCGAGGAACATCTCCACGTCGGCAGTCTCGTAAAACGGATGACGGCGGGTGTCGAGTATTTCTTTTTGCGCCATGCGCAGAGGCGCGACCCAGCACTCACGCCCGCGATACAGACGGTAGGGAAGTTCAAGAAACTCGCGTCGCTCTCTCGCGCTCGCTACCGCGCGCACCTCGACGCCTGACGTGTTGATTGCGACCATTGCGTTCTCACATGGAATTTATTCGGCACATTACTTCATAGCGGCAACCCTGGCAGCATCCTTCATTGCTCGGGCTGACCGGGAATCGGCCCGCGCGCGCGCTGACGGCGTAATCGAATATCCTTCGTTCGGCTTCCGCGATCATTGCCTCGACCGTCAACCGCTCATCGTCGGAGCGCGGAACCTCCGATCCCTTCTTTCGACTCGTGATGTGCAGGTAATACCCGGCAGCCACCTTCGCTTCCCGGTTCAATCGGGAAGCCGCCATCAGATAGATCGGCAATTGCAGATTGCGACCTTCGAGGGCTTCGCGGTGATGGATAGGGGTGCGAGTCGTTTTGTAATCGATGACCACCCAGCCATCTTCAGTGCGATCAATGCGGTCGATGACTCCGCACAATCGCTCTCGCCTGCCGTCGCGCTCTATCACCATCTCAGGAGTTCCCTTAAAGCCGAACTTCTGCTCGAAAGCCACAGGCTCGGATTCCTGCTCCGAATTCCACTCGGCTTCTTTTTCGAGCAGCCCTAGGACGTTGCGGCGTATCTCCGCCTTCTCGAATTCCCAGAAAATGCCTTTGCGTATCTCTCCCTCGCGGGCCATCTCTTCGAGCGTCTCTTCGACAACCTCCGAGGCGACGGCTACGCACTGAGGGGAAGATATGCGCAGGCCGGATTCTTTCAACCGGCAGTGAGTCTGTTCGAGGATTTTGTGATAAGCCGTGCCGATAAGGGTCGCCACGAAGCCCTCGACCGGCTCTTCGACCGGAGCGAGTTTCAACACGTGGCGGGCGAAGAATCGAAACGGGCACGAGCCGTAGTCGTTCATCTGGCTCGCGCTCCACAGATGATCCGCTTTGAGACCCTTTCTCATCGCCTCCTCATCTTCGATCACGCCCCTGAACTTTGCGCGCCCGGTTCCCTCAAGCCGCCCTCGCTCTATCTGCGCGGAGCGAACAGACGCCGCCCAGCTTTTCGACTCCTTCTCAAGCCGCCGTCGAGCCGCAAGCATATCCTTGCTGTCAAAGCCGTCTCGCATGCTGCGGGCGGCGGCGAGAGCGAGTTCTTCGAGCGAGATGATTTCGCTCATCCTGTCGAAAGAGGCGCGCTGCTGAGGGATGAAGATTTCCCGGACTGAGGCGACCGATTCGACTTCATCTATCAGGTAAGAGCGCAGAAACTGTCCGCCTGCCGGGTCGGTGCGCGCATAACTCAGATAAAGCCGCTCGCCAGCCGCCGACATAGCCTTGTAAAAACCGGTCACATCGGCTCCGGCGTCAGCCGTAGTCTCGGTCAGATCGATTCCCTCGCGCCTAAGCTCTTCGCGCTCCAGCAAAGTGTAAGGAAACCGCTCGGTCGCTCTGGCCGGAAACTCGCCCTCGATCAGACCTAGCAGGAAGACTGCGCGATAAGGTCGCGGTCTGAGGTTGTGGACTTCCTGCGCGATTACGGAAGGCCCCTGAACCGAAGGCCGCGCAACGGTGGCAGCGGAAACGGCGCGCTCAAGCTCGGCGATAAACATCGCCGAGTCGATTTCAGTTTCATTTTCGTCTTTTTCAATCTCTTCGAGCAGAGAACGGAAAGCCTCCAGCGCGCTCGTCCGGGCCTGATGCTCTTGGCCGCGCTTTATGCCTGCTTCGACCTCGAAGGATGCGATCAGGCTGAGAGCTTTCCGGGCATGGGCGCGGGCGGGCGCTGAAGCGGGAAGCGCGATCTCGTCGAAGAAATTTTCGAGACCTGCTGCCGCCGCCTCGCGTCGCTCGTCGAACGAAGCGTCGTTTTCAGTTGTGTAATCGATGCCGCGTCGATTTTTCGTCGCGCCCCGGACGGCTTCCATCCATTGCTGGCGCTCGCCGGTCACGTTGCCTTCTATGGAAGAGAGGTCGATGAGGTCAATCGCTTTTTCATCCAGCCCGAATCGGGAAAGATCGAAGAAAGGCGAGCGCAAACAACTCATCACCGCGCGGCGCTGAAACCGGCGGGAGGAGACCGAAAACAATCGCATAAGCGAAATGACTGCGGGGCTGTGGTTGACCGCCGCCGGGCTGTCGATTGTCACAGCCAGTCCGCATTCACTAAACACCTGCTCCAGATGATGCGCGTAGAGGGCCAGCGAGCGACACACTACGGTTATGTCGTCTGTGGAGCAGCGGCCTTCGAGCAGCAGTCTTTTTATCTCGCGGGCGGCGGCGCGGACTTCCGTCGCGCGGTCGGGCGCGGAGATGACCGCGATGGGAGAATCCGCAGGAGGAGTCCAATCGCGCGAAGGGTCATCAGCCAGCAGCCGCGCCGCCGCGCGGCGGATCAGATGCGCAGGCGCATCTGAAAGCTCCTCGGTCTCGACCTCTGCGTCCTGGAATCTTTTTCGGGTGGGATTCTGCCACAGATGAACCGCGCGCCCCTGCTGGTAAGTGAGCGTCGCCAGGGTTTCGACGCCGAGGCGGGAGAGGAGCAGGAGCAGTCGCGTTTGGACAGCGGTGTAGAAATCGAATCCGCAGGCGGCGACCAGCGAAAAGTTGAGCGAAGAGCGATGGCGCGTTTCCAGCGCGCGGGCTGCGCGCAGGCCCGCGCCTTCGGAATCAACAGCGTGGCGGGAAGCGAGCATCTCGGCATATCGCTCGAATGCCGACGCGATATCTCTGTCTTTTGCGCCTCTCTCCTGCGCAAACCGGGCAAACCGTTGCGGGTCTGTTCCGCTGCGCCATAGCTCTTCGATCAGCGATGACAGCGATGAAACGGTTCCGGGGCTTGTGGCAATATCGGCGAAGTAGGAGAGCCGCTTTTCATCAGCCAGGGAGGCGATGGCCTGTCGCAGGAGGCGGTCGCGTTCGATTTTTCTGAGCGGGTGGAGATTGATTCCGGCGTCGCTGAGTATGTCAGTGTAGAGGCCGGGAAAAGTTTTTACCGCCGGGAGCCGCCCTTGCTTTCCGCGCAGCAGCGATTGCAACCTGTCGAATACGACCTCGCCCGCGCTCGTCGAAGGAACTATCAGAAGCGCCCGACCCCGCGCGTTGAGGAAAACTTCAGCCAGGCGCGAAAGAACGCGCTCGATTTTTCCTGAGTTCGGAGGGCCGACTATTAGCCTCATACGGAGCGGGCCGATTATATCCGATGCTCTCGCGGCTATCCATCCCCTAAAAAGCATCGTCGTGTTTTGCCGCGCAGGTTGAGGAATTCCGGCAGGTGCGATAGCTTTATCTCGCAGGGTGTAGATGCTCACCAGGCCGGAAAGCGAGGGGCGCATGACTGACCAACAGATGGAGCGCGCAATCGAATTTCTATTGAACAGTCAGGCGCAAAACACCACTGATATAGGCAAGCTCACGGCTGATGCTCAGGGACTCAAAGAAGTCCAGGCGCATCTGACCAGTGTTGTTGCCTCCCTGGCTTCTCAGGCAGAAGGCGACCGGCAGGAGATGCGCGAGGCGATAGACAAACTCATCCTCGCCAATGATGTCACGCGCGATCTGGCCGAGAAGGTGGCAAGGATTGAGATTCAAACGAGCCAGAGAGTGACCAGCATAGATCAGCGCATCACCGACCTTGAATCGAAGCTGTAAGCCAATGGCAGCCGAAATACCCGCCGAGCAAACCCTTGATATCGGCCCGCGTTGACCCCGATTGTGAGCGCGTCGTAAGATGACCCTTTCTCTTTCATCGGATTTTCATGTCATGGATGAACGCACTTTCAAAACCCTCGAACTCGACTCGCTCGTCCGCCTGCTTGCGCGTCACGTTCAATCTCCGCTTGGTCGTCGTCGCGCTCTGGCCCTGACGCCTTCGACCGATCTCGATCTAATCAACCTCGAACTCGACCGCGCCACCGAATGCGTCGATTACCTAACGACCGGCGGCGTGTTCGGTCTGGGCGAAATAG
>CAZPQE010000277.1:0-9059 GCA_964588615.1 uncultured Clostridia bacterium
TCCTGGTCGAGCGAATGAACCTGCCGCTCAACAGCCCCGACGGACAGATCATGAGCTACAAACTTCACCTTCGCCGCACAGGCACGCAACTGCTCGACTCTCAGACGCTGGGCGAGGCCGGAGTAGTGAGCGGCGATGAACTGCGCATGCAGCCTGAAATCACCGCAGGATAGCGGATGAGCGATTTCAATCAACAACCCATCGTGCTCGAAGAGGGCCGCTTCGCTCGCCTCCAGGCCATAGAGTGGTGGGATCAATCCCTGCTCGATGAGGCGCGAGTGCTCGTAGTCGGAGCGGGCGCTTTAGGCAATGAGGTCATCAAGAACCTGGCACTTCTCGGACTTGGCAACCTGGCCATAATCGATATGGATCGCGTGGAGATGAGCAATCTGAGCCGCTCAGTCCTCTTCCGCCAGGAAGACGAAGGGAAATCAAAAGCTGAATGCGCCGCTCGAAGCGCGCGCGCTATCTATCCCGACATCCGCGCCACTGCCATCGCAGGAAACATTTTGTCGGATGTGGGGCTGGGTTATTTTCGATGGGCGCAGGTCGTAGTAGGCGCTCTGGATAATCGTGAAGCGAGAGTGTTCGTCAACAGCGTGTGCGCAAAAGCGAACCGGCCCTGGATCGATGCTGGCATAGAAGTGTTTCAGGGCATAGTGCGCGGATTCGCTCCTCCCCTCACTGCCTGCTACGAATGCACTATGAGCCAGGTCGATTGGGATTTGTTGAACAAGCGGCGTTCGTGTTCGCTGCTGGCTCGAAGGGCGCTTGCCCACCGGGGAGCTCCAACGACTCCGACCATCGCTTCGATCATCGGAGGCATTCAAACTCAGGAAGTCGTCAAGCTGCTTCACCGGATGGAAGCTCTCATCGGGCGCGGGCTGGTATTCGAGGGAGCAGGTCACAACTATTACACGGTCAATTACCCCATCGCTCCCGATTGCCCCTGGCACGACCCTGCTTCTGAAATCATTTCGATGGACGATCTGAATTCAGACACGCCGCTTCAACTCATCTGGGATCGCGCCGAGGAGCGGCTCGGCGGAATGGATGCAATCGATCTGAGCCGCGAGATGGTCGATTATCTCGAATGCGCCAGATGCGGAGAGCGCGAGCGGGCGCTGGCGTCAGTCGAGAAGATAAGCGATGACCGCGCGCTTTGCTCGTGCGGCGCGGAGCGAACCCCGAGGTTTTTTCATTCCATCGAGGAAGGCAGCGACCTGCTCCGATGCACGGTGGCCGAACTGGGCCTTCCCTGCTGGGACATAATGTGGGCGAGACGTGGCGTCGAGTCTTTGGGCATCGAGATAGCAGGAGACCGCGCGCTGTGATGGAGGCTTGGCAATGGCACAAGGCAGGAAGGATTCAAAACCACAATCGAAAAAACCGGCGGAGGAAACAAGCAAGCCGTCGTCGGATGAATCGCTGTCTGTCAGCGAGTGGACTGATCGCAAGCGACATATCCGCCGCGCTTTTCCCGGCCCTCGAATGACTGACGTGGCTCTGCGCGTGGCCCTTGAGCGCGAGCCGTTCGCCGAACTGATAGCTCATGCCAAAGAATCTCTCGACAAGGAAATATGCGGCGTGCTCGTTGGCGACGTGTGCGAAGACGACGAAGGAGATTTCCTTCACATCAAGGCGGTCATTCGCGGTCTGGCAGCCAAACAGGGCAGCACTCACGTCACCTACACGCAGGAGACCTGGAACAAGATTCACGAGACGATGGAGAGTCGCTACTCGAAGATGCAGATAGTCGGATGGTATCACTCGCACCCCGGCTACGGCGTGGAGTTTTCCGAGATGGATGTCTTCATCCAGAAAAACTTCTTCTCCTCTCCGACTCAGGTGGGGCTTGTGACCGACCCTCTCGGCGGACACCTCGGCGTGTGCATCAACGCTGACGAAGGAATCAAGTACATAACACAGGTGTGGGTCGATAGTCGTGAACAGCGATGCTCGGTCCCGACGTCGAAAAAAGTTTCCGCTTCATCTTCATCTTCATCCGAGGAAACGAGCGTGAGCGGCGACCGATTGGAATCGGTCGAGAATCGACTCAATCAGGCTCTCCGCGCGCTCGACGATCTGCGCTCGACCATCCACCGCTTCGTGCTCACGATGGGCATGCTCATAGGCGTGGGCGTCATATTCGGCATCGGCTATTACATCTACAACAGCTATGCCAACACCATGCGCCCGCCCGAGGTGAGGAGCTTCGCGCCCGTGCCCATACAGATTGGCGACAAGGTGGTGCTTCTGGGTGTAGGCATCGTCACCTGGGACGTGCCGCCGGAGTTGATAGCAAAGCCTGCTGAAAAGCAGCCCGAAGGCGAGCAGCAGCCTGAGACTCAGAATCCGCCGCCCGATCAGCAGCAGCCCGGCAATTCGAACTCTGCGCCGGAGGCCAACAAATAGGGAGAGACCATGGACCCTCGCAAAGATTTCATTCGCATCACCCGCGAAGAGGCGATGAGCGCCCACGTCGAGGACCTCATAAAACGACAGATGAGCCTGCGCGGAGAGGGCGGGGTGACCCGCGACCGGGGACGCCGCTGGTACTATCAGAACTGGTTCATCTTCATGGTGACCGGCTGGGTTGCAGCCTTCGCCGCCTGGGCGATACTCGAACCTTTTTTCGATGACATCCCTTACGTTCAGGGAGCGGTCGAGCAGGTGAATCTGTCGGATTCTCTCCCTACGCGCTTCGGGTCGGGCAACGAGGTTTTCGAATTGAGGATGACCCCTCGCGGCTCGATTCAGATACGCAATCAGAAGGTCTGGCTGTTGACCGAAACGAAGGCCATAAACGCTGACGGATCGATATCGGCTCTCGACCCTTCTACCCTGCAGGCCGGGCAGCAGGTGGGCGTCTACGCCGAATTCGTTCAGGCGGGAGCCGAAGACGTGGCGCTGGCGTTCTACGTTGTAACATCTCCTCCGGAGCCTCCGCCCGCAAAGGCTCTGCTCACCTTTCGCCAGTTGGCCGCGCGGACTCAGGCCGCCGGGCTGTTGCTGTTCGGATTGACCGGCGGGTTGATAGGACTGGCCTTAGGCGCGGCAGACGGAATAGTGTGCCGACTGCCTCGCCGTGCGCTGATAGGAGGAGGAGTGGGCCTGGTTGTAGGATTCCTCGGCGGGTTCATTTCAGGGATACTGGCGGGACTGGTTTATATGCCGCTCAACAAGCTGGCTATGGAGCAGAGCGGAACGGCGGTCGGATCGCTTTCGACTTTCGGATTTTTCCTGCAAATGCTGGGCAGGTCGCTGGCCTGGGCGCTTGCGGGAATTTCCATGGGGCTTGGCCAGGGCATAGCTCTTCGCTCGAAGCGACTGTTGATCTACGGGCTGGTGGGAGGAGTGACCGGCGGGCTGTTCGGCGGGCTGCTCTTCGACCCCATTGATTTCCTCATACTCGGAGCCGAAAAGCCCAGCGCGCACTGGAGCCGGTTCATAGGCCTTGCGGTGATCGGCGCAAGCGTCGGAGCTATGATAGGCATAGTCGAGTTGCTGGCTCGCGATGCCTGGCTGCGAATGACGCAGGGGCCGCTGTCAGGAAAAGAATTTCTGATATTCAAGGACGTGATGAAGATCGGCTCGTCGCCGCGATCTGATATCTATTTGTTCAATGACGCGGAAGTGGCCAGCCATCACGCCACGCTTCGAGCCGTCGGAGACCAGTGCGAAATAGAAAATCAGGATACCGTAGTCACGACTCTCATCAACGGTCGCCCGATCAAGCGGTCTCGTCTCAGGCACGGGGATGAGATAACCATAGGCCGGACTGTTTTCGTTTTCCAGAAACGTCAGGGGTGAGATATGCAACAACACCCGCCCGTCACAGGGCTTTGCGCCATCTGCCAGTCGCCGATGTGGCCGCAGGAGGAAAAAACTTCCTGCCCCGACTGCCGCAGCGCCTATCACCGCGAGTGCTGGCAGGAGAACGGAGGCTGCGCCGTTTATGGCTGCGCGCAGGTTCCGCCCACTGAGGGCAGAGACTCGCTCGAAATCCCCGCCTCTTACTGGGGGCAGGAAAACAAGCCCTGCCCGGCGTGCGGGCGCGAGATACTGGCTGCGGCGATGAGATGCCGGCACTGCGGCGCGACCTTTTCATCGAGCCGCCCGGAAGACCGCGCCGAGTTTCAGAAGCGGTCGGAGATGAGCGAGCGAATGCCCCGTCTGCGGCGCGCGGCTGTCTGGCTGTTCATATTCTGCGCTCTGCCCTGCACGGCGTTGTTTGCTACCATCGCCGGGTTTATATGGTACTCGTCGAACCGCGAGGATATAAACACTCTGCCGCCGCTCTATTCGGGATTATGCAAAGCGGGCCTGGGAGTGGGCGCAGGACAAACCGCGCTGGGAATATTGATGCTGATTCTGTATTCGGCTTTTCGCACTTAGAGGAGACCGTCTTATGCAAGCCAGACTCAGGAGACTCAATGCCGATTTCGAGCGCGTTCGCGCTCTGTTCAGCGCGCACCCGTTCATAAAATTGATAGGAGCGCAGGGAACCCCGCCTGACCGTTACGCTTTCGAGTTTCAAATCACCAGCCTCGTGCCCAGAGAAGGCGATCAGGTTTCTTATGGCTCGGTTCACCGGGCAGAGATTTTCCTCCCGCTCGATTATCCGCGCCGCCCGCCGTTTTGCCGCATGTTGAGTCCCGTCTTTCATCCCAACATCGATCCTCAGAAGATATGCATAGGCGATCACTGGAGCGCGGGGCAGTCGCTGGCCCATCTGATCGTGCGCATAGGCGAGATGCTGTGCTATCAGAGCTACAACGTCAAAAGCCCTCTCAACGCGAAGGCGGCGGCCTGGGCCGAAGAGAACATGGCCAGACTGCCGCTTCAGAAGATCGACCTGTCTGCCGGGTTGTAGAAAGAAAGCGTATCTGGCCGACTGAGGGGCGCAGTGATAGATAAGGAGCGGCCATAATGCCTGTTGACACAGGCGCGCTCTTCGATTTCCTGCACGATTAGAGCTCGAACTGTTTTCCATCGCTGCGCGTCTCGCTGGCCTGGCTTGCGGCGGCGGGCGTCTTCGAAGAGCGAAGAAGAAATGGACTGATCGCCTTCGCCGCGATGATTTCGCTTTCGACGATGACTACCCGCCAGCATCATTTTATAGACGTTGCTTCCGCTCTCGCAGTGGCCGCGCTGTGTCGCGCTGTGGTGTCGAAGATCGACTTCAAGGCTCAAGCGCAGGCTCGTAGGTCGTGAGAAAAGTCATGAACTTCGACACCTCGATGATGTCTTTGCCTGTAAACCGGATGCTGTGCGAGTCCGTCCGCTCGACTATCGAGAGATAGCTGAGAACTTCCGACGGGCGATAATTCTTGAACCGCACATCGAGTTGAACGGGCGTTTTGAGCTTGTAGGGTTTGAACTCTTTGATGCGGGCAAGAGCGCGCGCCACCTTTTCGCGGATGAGCGAGCAGGCGGCTTCAGGCGTAAGGGTGCGGGCTGAATGAAACCCCGAAGACCACTTGACCACCGCACCTTCGATGTTGCCGATAATCGATTGGGCTTCGCTGACGGCAGCCTCATCGCCAGAAATCATGATGACCGGGACATTGAAATGACCGGCTATAGCGGCGTTGAGACCGGCTTCGGGAACCGAGAGGCCGCCAAGCCGCACGTCGGCCAGCCGCGCGCTCGATATGGTGTGAGCGCGCACGCCCTGCGGGTTGGCGGTGCTGCTGTGATAGCCAATGAAGATCGCCGCGTCGAACGTCTCATCTATTCCCTGCATCATCCCCAGCGGTCGAGGGAATGCGCGGACAACGGTGACAGCGCGAGGGAATTTTTCGATCAGGAGGTTCTGCCCGTTGCCGTGCGAATCGCTCACGACTATTTCCGTCGCGCCCGCCTGCGCTGCGGCTTCGATGGCCGCGTTGACCTCAGCGGTCATAAACTCGCGGAAGCGATTGTATTCGAACCCTGCCGGGCTGAGTTGTTCGCCGGTGACTGCGCCCGCTACGCCTTCCATATCGGCTGAGATGTGGATTTTCAATCGCCGTCCCTGCGCGCCCGCAGTCGCAGTCAGGCAGAGAAGCGAAAACATAAGAGTCAGAATCAGAATGCGAAGTTTCATTCAGTTTTCTCCTGTCCGCAGATTTCACAGATGAAAATGATGGCCTGCGATAATCTGCGTGAATCTGTGAATAAGTCTGCGAAATCTGCGGTCGTAATTTTCTGGTTCGCTCTTTTGGCTTCCAGAGTTCATCGGGCGACCAGATCATCTCGAAAGTTTCATCCGCAGCAGCAGCCAGCGCAGTCGGCATCAGAAAATCGCGCAGCACATCGAGATCTCGCTGAAAGTTTTCCCCTCGGTTTCGAGCCTGGTCCGCGCCCCGCGCCTTCGAGGACGCCCGTTCGAAACATGCGGCTGAGATGATCGAGCGAAAGACGAATTCGCTTGAGGTCGCGCGGTCGCACGATCCCATGCTTTCACGCTATCTCAAGGACCTTTGTTTGCTCCGATCTCATTATCAACAATCCGCCTTCTGAAAACGTCGGCATATCTAAAAAAGTGCCGACGTTTTCAGAGCTCCTGATTTATCACACGTTGCGGGCTTTTGAGAAAGCGCGCCGGGCTTGTGGATAAAAACCTCCGCACTTACCGACAAGTGCAACCATTATTTATCCGGCCCGTCGGACATCGATCCTGCTTTTGAAATCGTCGCGCAGAGCATCATCTTCTATAAATCACTCGCCCGTCGAAGATGGTTATCTCAACGCGGCATTTGTGCAAATCCATCGGATCGATTTTGAACGGATCCCGGCTCATCACTATCACATCAGCAAGCAGACCGGGAGCGATGCGGCCTTTGGTCTTTTCCTCGAACGACGCATAGGCCCCTGACGCGGTATAGGCTCTGAGAGCCGTTTCCACCGACACCCTCTGTTCAGGAAGCCAGCCGCCCACAGGATGGCCTTCTATCGTGCGGCGATTGACCGCGTTGTGAAGCCCGCGAATCGGGTCTACGCTGATGGCCGCAGGCCAGTCGCTGCTGAACAACAATCGCGCTCCCGCTTTTTCAAGCGACCGCCATGCGAATGCCCGCTTTTCTCTTTCAGGCCCTACCGCAGGCAGCCACACTCCGTTCGTACCGGGGTCGGCATGAATCGGCTCCATCGATGCTACCACTCCCAGGCGATTGAATCGCGGAATATCCGCCTCGGAAATCGTTTCTATATGCTCTATGCGAAAACGCGAATCGCGGACGCCATTCACCTTCCGGGCATGCTCGAATGCGTCGAGCGCCATCCTCACTCCCCGGTCACCGATGGCATGGATATAAACCTGCAAACCCGCGCGGTCAGCCATCGCCACCAGATTGTCGAGTTGTTGCGCGGTGTAGTTGGGTTTTCCCGACGTTGAAGCGTCATCGCTGTATGGCGCGAGCATCGCGGCGGTGTGAGTTTCGATCACCCCATCGACCATGATCTTGACTGCGGCGACGCGAAGCATCTCTCCGCGATGCTTGCGGGCGAGCGCGGCTATGCGATCAATCTCGGCCTGAGTCGTTCGCGGAGAGACTGAAATCGCAAGCGAAGTTCGCACACTCAGTTCGCCTCTGCGCAGAAGCTCTTCGTAAAGGGAAATGTTATCGCTGCCGCCGCCCGCGTTCTGAATGCTGGTGATGCCGAGGCTTGCCGCAAGCTTCAATCCCCGACGCAGCGCGTCGAGTTTTCGCTGATGAGTGGGCTCAGGGATCAACTTTTCGACCAGGTTCCCCGCGCCTTCCTTGAGCACGCCGGTCGGCTCTTTGGTTTTTTCATCGGTTACGATTTCTCCGTAGCCTGTGAACTTCGTCGCGGCGGTGACGCCCGCCATTTCCAGCGCCTTCGAATTGACCCATACAGTGTGGCCGTCGTAAGAACTGAGAACCACCGGGCGATCTTTCACTACAGAATCGATATCGGCCCGCGTCGGCAGCCGCTTGTCAGGCAGAACCGAATACTGCCAGCCCGACCCGACGATCCATTTTTCGTCCGGGTTCTCGCGGGCGTAAGCCGCGACTCTTCGCTGAATTTCTTCGAGCGATTGCGCGCCGTTGAGATCGATTTGAAACAATTCGAGCGACCCGCCCAGGAAATGTATGTGCGCGTCGTTGATGCCGGGCATCGCAAAACGACCGCCAAGATCGATTCGCTCGGTCTTGTCGCCGGCCAGTTTCATCACCTCAGCGTCGGAGCCGACAGCGATTATTTTATTGCCGCTGATGGCTACGGCCTCGGCCCAGGGTCGGTCGTGGTCGCCTGTCCAGATTCTTCCGCCCGTGAGAATCAGATCGGCTGCGGCAGTTGTGGCGCGTGAAGGAATCAGCGGAAACATCGCCGCGAAAATCAAAACCGTGATCGCGGCGCGCAGAAAGAGTTTTTTTCGCATGAGACGGCTCCGATCAGAGTTTGAGTTCCGATTCGATATCGCGTATGCGTCGAACGAGATTGAGCAGTTCGGCCTCGCTCACTTTGCCGCCCTGCGAGACGTAATCGCACCGCGAGAGCAGCCCTCTCAACTCCTCTTCGCGGATCGAAGAGCGGCGCGCGGTGGCTGCGGCCAGCCGGTTGTTGTCCGCATTGGGCGGAAGTCCGGCGTAGCGGCTCAACCGTTTGTGAAACTCCCAGTAGATATTTTTCATCGCCAGGTCGGAGGCCCGCGCAAGGCGAGTGATATTGGCCATCGAGGAAACGAATTCGAGGTTCGTAGTCCGGCGCTCGCGCTTGAGGGGCAGAGGGCGAGCGAACCTCCGACCGTAGGTGTAGATGATGACCAGCGCGATGAGTCCGAGTTGCCACATCATCCAGGGAATGGGAGTGCCGCGAAAATAGGCCATCATCCCTTCGGAGCGCGCCTGGCCGTATCCGTGATGAAACTCGTCGAAGGCTATTTCGCCCTGAGGCCGCTCCGGGTCGGCCAGCAGGTTGAGCGCCAGAAGAACATTGTCTCCCTTCGCTATCCCGTTGTTGGCGACGATGAAAGGATCGGTGAGCAAAACCACCCGCCCCTTGCCCACGCGGGCATCGGCCAGCGTCGCGCCCTGATCGTCGCCTAT
>CAZPQE010000278.1:0-9049 GCA_964588615.1 uncultured Clostridia bacterium
TGGTTTCCTCGATGAGACCTTTGGGCTGCCGGTGCAGAAGGGTGCGGACGCGGTTGCGGCCTGCGGCTTTTGCCAGATACATCGCGCGGTCGGCCATTTCGATGAGTTCTTCCTGAGACTTGGCCGCGTCGGGGTAGGCGGCTACTCCTATGCTGGCTGTCACCTGGCCTATCTTCCTGACGAGGGTTGAAGCTATGGCCTCGCGCAGTCGTTCGGCTGCGCTGATGGCGTCCTCGCGGGTGCATTGCGGAAGTATGACCACGAACTCCTCTCCGCCGTAGCGCGCGCACACATCGGCCTCTCGAAACGTGGCTCGCATCATCCTGGCCACGTGGATGAGCGCGGAATCGCCTTTTCTATGTCCGAAGGTGTCGTTGATGCGTTTGAGGTGGTCGAGGTCGAGGAGTATGAGCGAGAGGTGCTGATCGTTGCGGTCTGCCAGGCTGATTTCTCTTTCGAGCCGCTCCTGGAAATAGCGGTGGTTGTAGAGTCCGGTGAGAGGGTCGGTCATGGCCTGAATCTGGACTTTTCTGAAGAGACGCGCGTGGCTGATGGCTATGGCCAACTGATCGGCTACGGTTCGCACCATCAGTTCTTCTTCATCTTCCCAAAGGCGACCGGCGGTATCGTCTTCGACCATCAGCACGCCGATGACGCTGTTGCGATACGTTATAGGGATTTCGAGCGGGCCGGGCCCTAAATATGATTCCTCGATCATCGTCTCCTGTTCTTCCTGAGCGGCGTCCGTCTGGTCAATGTCTTTTGTCCTGTCGGTTTCGGGTCTCTGATAGACGCTAAAGGTTTCAGGTTTTCCAGCGTCTTCTTCCCACAGCACCAGAGCGACTCTCATGGCGCGCATAGCGCGCCCGACCTCATCTACCGCCGATTGAAGCAGCGGTTCGATTTCAAAGGTGTTGGAGATAGCCGAGCTAATCCGGCTGGTAGCCATCTCAAGCTCGTTTTGCCGCTGCATGAGCATGGTGAGTTTGGTAGTGAGTGTGAGGGCGAGCCTGAGAGAAACGGCCTGAGTGGCCGAGGCGTGAAGAAATTCTTCGAACCTGACTCGCTCGCCCGCCTTTTGAACATAGATTCTCCCCATCAGGTATTCGATGGCCGTGAAAACGACGTTGGGATCGAAGGTCCAGACCATCTCATAAATTCTGGCATGAGCGCCATCCTCGGAAGGGACGGCGCAGGAAGCCATCAGCCCGCTGAAGCGATGATCCATAACGACTATGAACGGGCCTGGTTCGATGTCGTGGAATGATTGCTCTTCGATGACTGCCAGCGAATTGAAATCCTTCTGATTCCAGGAGCGCGAATGGCATCCCTGCTGGCAGGTGAAGAGGTAAAGAGCGCGACTGGATTCGGCGAGTTTCGTAATTCGGTCGGTCTCCCTCGGAAGGTGGGAGTCGAGCGAGCGGCCTTCGATGATGAGGGCCGAGAGGTTATTCTCAGTCACCACATCTTCGAAGTATCGGACGAGCCTGATGAGGGTTTGCTCATTGCACTTCACCGGAGCAAATTCATCGGCATGTTGATTAGTAATCGCGTAAAAAAGCGAGTACATTAGCGGCTAGCTCTGATCCATTCGGGTAATCAACACGGGGACCGGCTCCTTTGGCCTGTCCGATTCTACAGCCTGATGGGAGGCTGTCAATTGTTTTATTCTTTGCCCAAAAGCGATTTCTGGTGTAGATTCTAGGTTCCGCAGGTAAGTGCTATAATGTTGAGGCAACCGGATTTAGGGCCATCGCATCACAGCCGGTGTGGTCATGGCCAACCTTGCAATTACTTTGATAATGACTGTGACCGCAGAACCAGGCTATTCGGCTTCCGACCATGATCTCGCGAGGGCGGCGGCAGCGGGCGACTCAGCAGCCTTTGAAAAAATATACGAGCTCCACAACCGGCGCGTCTATTCGCTCTGTTTGCGCATGCTCGGCAACGGCACTCAGGCTGAGGACCTCACGCAGGAAGTCTTCCTTCAGGTGTTCAGAAAGATAGGAAGCTTTCGAGGCGACTCCGCTTTCACTACCTGGCTTCATCGCCTGACCGTAAATCAGGTGTTGATGCATTTTCGCAAGCGGGGGGTAAAGCTGGAGCATACGACTGAAGAGGGAGAATTCACCAACCTGGTAGATACGCCGCTTCAGAGCACGCGCCGAATATCTCTCGTCGACCGGATAGTGCTGGAAAAAGCCATAGCCCAGTTGCCGCCGGGTTACAGGACGGTTTTCGTGCTGCACGATGTCGAAGGCTACGAGCACGAAGAGATCGGCCAGTCGCTGGGCATCAGCGTGGGCACATCGAAATCCCAGCTTCACAAGGCCCGCATGAGGCTGCGTGAACTGATAATGAAAAAGAAAGAGTAAGGAGAAATCATGGGTTGCAGCAAGTATCAGGAAATGATTTCCGATTATATTGACGGCATACTCTCGCCGGGCGAACAGACTATTATCGAACAGCACCTCGAATCGTGCGAAGATTGTCGCGCCCTGCGCGATGACATGCTTCAACTGGTTCACTTCTCGCGTCACCTCCCGTTGCATACTCCATCGGGGGCGGTGTGGAATCGAATTCAAACTCAGGTGTCAGCCGAGCGCCCGCGCGGGCTGAGAGCGCGCCTGGGCGCGTGGATGGCCAGGCTCGAAACCAGGTATTTCAGCTTCTCGCTTCCTCAACTGGCGACAGGAGTGGTGGTTCTGGCGCTGGTGACGACCATAAGCTTTCTCCTCGTCCGCAACGGTTATGATCGGGAAGGAGCGATTGCGTCTCAGCCTGCCCCTGGCCCTTCGGTCGGCACGATACCGTTGTCGAGTCCCGACTTCAGGAAAGAGGAAGAATATATCAGCAGGCTTGAAGAATCGGTCGAGCAGCGCAAGCCTTCCTGGTCGCCTGAACTCCTGTTGACCTTCGAGCGCAATCTCTCCCATGTCGATGAGTCCCTCAACGAGTGCCGTCAGCAGTTGAGCAGCAATCCGGAGGATAAGGTCTCCCGCGAGTTGATGAGCGGCGCTTACGCTGAAAAGAAGAGACTGCTCGAAAGGTTTCAGCGGTTTTGACCGATGATCGCTTCCCCGGTGTCGGATATTGGATTGATGAAAAAACCAGCAAATAATCTCAGCCCTTCGATTGCGGCCTCATTCATCGGGCTTTTACTACTCCTGGCTGTTTCTTTCCTCCTCGAAGCGGTCTCGGCGCGCGCTTCTGACCGCTTCGAAAAATCCTACAGGGCCAAAGAACATTCTCACCTCACCATCTCCAACGTGAAGGGCAACATCTCGGTATCGTCCTGGAGCCGGAAGACGATCAGTGTGCGTGCTCTAACCGACCCTTCCGTTTCCATCTCGGACAAGAAGTCCGATGATGATATAGAGATCGAAGTCAAAAACAGTCTGAACTCGCGGCGCGCCGATTTCGAAGTCTCAGTCCCGCCCGAAACTTCGGTCTCCATTACCAACATCATAGGGCGAATCGAGGTGCGCGGAATCAAAGGCCATATCGAAGTCGAATCAATCGAAGGTGATGTGCGGCTCCTCGGAGTGCGCGGGAGAGCCGTCGATGTCAGAGTGACTAATGGAAACATTTACTTCGACGGCCAGTTGGAGGATGAAGGAGATTATTCCTTCCTCTCGATGAACGGCGATATAGATGTTAGGCTCCCGGCTTCGAGCAGCTTTAGACTCAAAGCGCGCGCGCTGAAAGAGAACATAAACCTCGGAGATTTCCTCTCCGATTTCATCAATCTCAACAGAGACTCGAAAGAGATCACCGGTTCACACCGCGACGACGGCCCCAAGCTTACGCTCACGACTTATCGCGGACGAATCCTGTTTCATAAAAAGTAGGACTACCTGCCCTTGAGCAATTCGAGCAGAGCGGCAATCCTCACCCGCGTCGAAACCCCGCAGCGATAAAGCCGGCGCGACCACTGTTCGTCTAGCCCCTGACGCAGCAGCGCCGACCTGAGTCGGCCTCTCTCCCTGCGCGGCCAAACCGTCAGCGCATCGATGACAGCCACCTCGAACATCACCCGGTCTTCAGCCGAAAGATTGTTGAGCAGAAGCATATCGGCGTCTCCTCCCTCTCCGAGCCGCTCGACTTCCCGCAGCACGCCGTCGCGGCCCAGCGACTTGAGCAAAACAACCGAACTCAGATTCACTCTCGCCCTCCTCCGAAAAATGTAGATCAGTCTGGAAGACTGCTGGCTATTCAAATTTTCATCCTTACCAGGGTGTCAACAGGCTGGCCGACAGTTGTACATCCGCAACTCCATTCAACGGTGAGTGACCATTGCCCGTTTACAACTTGTTGGGCAAACCTCATTCCCTTCCCCCAAATCAGGGATTGGCCGCGAGTTTTACGGTTATGAGATCGTTTGCCGGCGGTCGTCTGCCAACTGCGATGTTACTGAAGGCATCAAAGGCGGAACTATTTTCCATCAATGAAAAAGGCCGAAGAACAGCGCCTTCGGCCTTCGAGGGAAAGATTCCCGGCAGCCGTCAGGGGCGAGCCTTGTACTTTTCATAAAGCTCTGTGTGTTTGCTTGAGAGCGGAACCTGGCGGCCTTTGATGAACAAATGCTTGATCTGCGTCCTTATCTCCAGAGGGTCTCCGTCGGTGACGATGAGGTTGGCCATCTTCCCCGCTTCAATCGATCCTACCTGATCAGCCACGCCCAGAATTTCAGCGGCGTTGATAGTGACCGCCTTGAGAGCTTCTTCCTTAGGCAATCCGAAGGCGGCGCAGAAGCCCGCGTGATAGGGCAGGTCGCGCGCTTCGGCAGACTGCATGGTCTGAAATGCGAACCTCACTCCCGCTTTGTGAAGCAACGCCGCGTTGGTAAACACCGCGTCGTAGCCGTCATCTTCCCGCACAGGGTTGCGATAGATGGGGCCTAAAAGGACGGGGATGTTTTTCGCCTTGAGTTGCTCGGCCACCCTCCAGGCTTCGACTGCGCCCGATATGATCGCTTTGATCTTCATCTCGTCAGCAAACTCAATGGCCTTTTTGATATCGCGCTCTATCTGCGCGTGGATGATTACGGGCATAAGCCCGCGCACGACAGGGATGAGACCTTCTTTTCTGAGGTCGGTCTCTTGTCGCGGAAGGGCGGAGTCTTTCTCTACGGCGGCTTTGGCGTCGGCATAAGCACGCGCATCGCGCAGAATCTTCTTGAGGTTTTCTATCTGACGATCCTGCTCTCTTCGCAACTCGGTCGATGAACGCGCCTGGCCGCCCCCGAATTCGAATCCGCCGCCCAGTCCGCCCGGCCAGTTGATGTGCATGGCCGCCCGCGATTTCAACATCATCTCAGGCCAGGTCCATCCGTCGAGGTTTATGATCGCGCTCTGCCCGGCTATCAATCCCCCTCGCGGCATCGTCAGCACGGTCGTGATTCCGTTGACGCGAGCCACACCGATGTGACTGCTGTCGGGAAGCACGGCGACATCGACATGGATGTTGGCGTTGTTGTCTCCTATCTCAGAAGTATCGACCGTGCCCGGAGCGCCCTGCCCGACTTCGCCAAGGCCTATAGTCGTGCCGGAATCGATCAGGCCGGGATAAACGCTCAGGCCGCGACCATCGATTATCTTCGCGCCTCCGGGAATCGAAACGCTCGCTCCGACGGCTGTAATTTTGCCCCCGGAGATTACGACCGTCCCATTTTCGATAACGCCTTTGGTGACGGTGACTATCTTCGCGTTGCGGATGGCGTAGGTGTCGCCTTTGCTCTGCGCCCCGGCGCCTGAAGGCGCAAGGCACGCCGCGCACAGAAGGCTCAACAAGATTGCTTGAAGTTTCTTTTTCATCTCTCGGTCTCCTGTTTGGGCATCTCTTTTGGACGCAGGTTGGGAACGGGCTTTTCTTCAGGCTTTCCCTTTTCGCCCGCAGGCCCGCGCTCGGCTTTTCTGAGAGCTTCCTTTTCGCGCTTGATCGCGTCGCGCTGCTCAAGGTCGGCCTTACGGTCGAAATAAACCTCGCCCTCGATGAAGGTCATCTCCGGCACGGTGTAGATCGAAAACGGGTGGTGGGAGAAGATGACCAGATCAGCGTCCTTGCCCACATCTATCGAGCCGGTGCGCTTGTCTATTCCTAGTTGAATGGCCGGATTGAGCGTCACCATGCGTAGAGCCTCTTCTTCGCCCACTCCGCCATACTTCATAGCCTTCGCCGCTTCGAGATAAAGTCTGCGCGCGCGCTCGTCGGAATCGGAGTTGATCGAGACGATCACTCCGCGCGAAGCCATGATGGCCATGTTGTAAGGTATCGCGTCGAAGGCTTCCATCTTGTAAGACCAGCTATCGGCGAAAGTCGACGCCCCTGCCTTGTGCGCGGCAATCTCCTTTGCCACCTTGTAGCCTTCGAGCACATGCTGAAGCGTGGTTATCTTAAAGCCAAGCTCGTCGCCGAGCCTGAGCAGCATGACGATCTCGTCGGAGCGATAACAGTGCGCGTGAATCAATCGCTTGCCCTGAAGTATCTCCACCAGCGCGTCGAGTTTCAGATCGCGCCGGGGAGGGATAGCCGTCGGATCAGACCCTTTCTTCTTTTCATACTCCTGCCACGCGGCCAGGTATTCTTTGGCCTGGATGAACGCTTCGCGTATGACTTCTTCGACTCCCATTCGGGTCGCCGGATAGCGGCGCTGCTGACCGGGGCCGGGCTGGAAGTTGCTTCGCTTGGGATTTTCTCCGAGCGCGAATTTTATCCCTGGCGGAGCGTCGGCGATGAGCCATTGAGCTACGGGCTTGCCTCGTTTGAGCTTGACGACCGCGTTCTGACCGCCGATGGCATTGGCCGAGCCGTGAAGTATGTTGACGGTCGTCAATCCTCCGGCCAGTTGGCGATAGACGTTGAGGCCATAAGGATCGATCACATCCTGAATTCGCACCATCGCCGTCACCGAAAGCGATCCCTCGTTGATGTTTCCATCGGCGGCGGTGTGCGAATGACAATCGATGATGCCGGGAGTGACGAACTTGCCCGAGGCATCGATTACACGCGCGTTCGGATCGGTCGCTTTCACGTTCGCCCCCACGGCGGCGATCTTTCCGTTGCGGATCAGAATCGAGCCGTTAGTGATCGTCCCGTGAGAAGCGGTCAATATGGTGGCGTTTTTTATAAGCGTCTCGCTCGATTGAGATGAACCGCTCTGGCCGAAGGTCGGGATCGCAAGAGTGACGATCAAACAAACAATCGCTTTGACTTTCTTCATAATTCCTCCTCTTTTCACATTGGTCTCGTCCCGGTGAATTCGAATGAACCCATCGCGCCCAGGGCTATCGTGCCCTTGATCGAATCGCCTTCGATAGTTCCGACTATCGTGCCTTCGATCGAGTCTCCGCCCGCCGGGATGCTCACTGTAGCGCGCAGTTGGTTGCCGCTGACGGTGACGGTTTTGAGGCTGACCGGTCCCATTGGGCTTGTGAGCGTTCCCGTGAGCGAGTCGCCTTCGCGGCGAATGACGAGTTTGATTCCCATCTCGCCCTGCGGAGTCTGAAGGCTGAGGTCCCAGTTTCCGACGGGATTGACTGCGGCTGTGCGCGGGCCTCCTGACTGAGCGGGAGCTTCGGGTTTCTTGATCTCGAATTCCTGACCATCGACGAAGACATATTTTATGGTCGTGTTCTGGGCAAACAGGTCTCCGGTCGCAAGGACGAGGTTTGCGATCTTTCCGACCTCTATCGAGCCGAGTTGTTCTCCCGCGCCTAGCAGGTCGGCGGCGTTGGCAGTGAGAGCGCGCAGGGCGTCGTCTTTCGACAGTCCGTTTTCAATCGCTTTTCTGACATTGGCCATCAGGTCGCGCGGGGTGATGCCTGTGGAAGTGAAGGCGAATTTGACGCCCGCCTGCGCGAGTCGGGCCGCGCCTTTGGGAGCTTCGGCGCGCTGGCGAAGCACGCGGAGCGGTTCATCATCATCTTCCGGCAGGTCTGCGGGCCGTCGTGGGAAATTGACCGAAAGTATCACCGGCACGTTTTTCTGTTTGAGAAGATCGGCCATGCGATAGGCATAGAGACCGCCGGCGATAATCAGCCTGAGTTTGAACTCATCAGCTATGCGAAGCGCGCGGAGGATATCGCCTTCGCTGTTTGCTACGAAGACGACCGGCAGTTCTCCTCTGAGCGCAGGCAGGAGAGAGGCGAGCTTCTTATTATGTTCGGGTCGCGCGACGCCACGCTTGACCCTCTCGTAGCGTTCCATTTCATCGCGATAACGGATCGCGTCGTAGAACGCCTGACGGATGTAGGAGACAGTGCCCATCAGCGAATTGGGGTAGCCGCCGAGGAATCCTGATGTGGTGGAAAACTGCACGGTGAGGGCGACCGACGAGCGGATGACTATCTTCGAGCTCTCAGCGTTCGAAAGATTTATCAGCGCGCTGCGACCGAGGAAGATTCCCTGACGCGCGGATGTCAGCGCCGAAGTCACTCCTGCCGCCCGCGCGTCCTCTATGGCCTGGCCTCCCGGTCTCAGTTCGTCAGCTACTGAATTCGACGGATCGCCGAGCGCAGTTTCGGCCAGCGATTGCTGGGATTCGGGCGAGAGTTGAGCGGCCTGCGCTCGACCGCCTCCCTGTTGCTGTTGTTGTTGCGGTTGAGCGAGTCCGAGGTTGGTGTAGGCATCGATGAGTCCTGCATAGACTGTAAGACCTTTGCCATCGATTATGCGGGCGTCAGCAGGTATGCTAGCGTTTTCGCCGACCTCGGTGATGAGACCATCGCGGATGACGACAGTTCCCTTTGCTATGGTTTTGCCGGGACTGACTACTATCTGCGCGTCTTTTATCGCGTAGGCTCCGGTCGAGGCCAGCGACCCCCGAGGGGCGATCATAGCCAGAGACATCAAAGACAACAAACACAGGCTGGCGCATCGGAGCCGCGTCTGGCCTAAGACGCGACGCGAGCGGTTAGGAATATTCATTTCAGCCTCCCGTTTAGAATGACGAGTGATTGAAGAACAGTTGCAAGATCAAGCCGTTTGTTTTTCCGGCTTCCACTGGGCGCGGGTAATCTATACCCGCAGTTTGAAGATTGCAAGTCGG
>CAZPQE010000279.1:0-9013 GCA_964588615.1 uncultured Clostridia bacterium
GCCGTACCATCGTTTGGCGTCGTTGGTGAAATCCTGACTGACTTTCGGCGTGAGGCTGACGGTGACTAGTGCGATGTTGTCGTCCTGTTTGACGAACCGCTGAACGAAGACCGCCGCCGACTGGAATACCTCCTGAGTGACCGACGGATCGAAATAGCCGCCGAGGAAACGACGACCGAAGTTGTTTTCGAGCAGCAGCACCGCCGTCATCGGGCCTTCGCCTGAGCGGAAGTTGGTCACCTCCTGCTTGACGCCGTCTTCATAGATGGTGAAGTTCTTCTGGGTGAGGTTGGGATAGAGCCGCCCGCTCTTCTTATCGATGACGGTGATATCGACGTTGACTATCTGGGTGGAGAGCTTGACGACCTGTTCGTCCTTGAGGTTTCTGGGGATAGGCGGCGCAGGTTCCTGCTCTTCAGGCTTGGGCGGCTGGCC
This sequence comes from uncultured Clostridia bacterium, assembly GCA_964588615.1. Taxonomy (GTDB): domain Bacteria; phylum Acidobacteriota; class Blastocatellia; order UBA7656; family UBA7656; genus UBA7656. The sequence goes on from CAZPQE010000279.1 coordinate 436, forward strand.
GGGTTTCTGTTCTTCGGTTTTCTTTTCGACTTTCTTTTTGGGCGGCTGGCGACCGCTCTGGGCAGCGGCTATCGATCCGGGCATGAGAGAAGCGGCCACCAAAGCCAGCAGCAAAACGGCTACGGCTGCCGCTCGCAATGAAACAAGATACTTCATAAGTCCTCCGACTCCGCGCGCAATGTCGAGTCCTGAGACCGGGCTGGAGCGTCTTCCAACAACTCGTTAAGAGTCTAACAAAGAGAGGCGCGGCGCGTAAAACTCAATAATGGCAGCGCGCGCAATGTCTGCCATCCGAGACTACGGAAAAGATCGATATCGCGCAAACTCATTGACACTGCGCTCGCCTGCTGGATAATCTCCTTCCTCTGACATCTGCTGACCTCGAACTTTTCTTCAGGGCTTATGATCTCCGTCGATGAAGCACTCCTCACGGTACTGAGCCGCGTCAATCATCTTGGCGTCGAGAGGGTCTCGCTCGACGACGCAAGCGGGCGAATGCTCGCTCAGGAAGTTTGCGCCGATATCGATCTTCCGCCTTTCGACCGCGCTCGCATGGACGGCTACGCTCTTCGCTCCGCCGACGCGCGGACTGCGCCCGTCCGCCTTCGCGCGGTCGGAGAAATAGCCGCAGGCGAGATGATGAAAGGCCGTCTCGGCGCGGGCCAGGCGATAAAGATATTCACTGGCGCTCCCATTCCAGAAGGAGCCGACGCGGTGCAGAAAGTCGAGGTGACGGAAAGCGACGGACGGACGGTACTCATAAAAGAAGCCGTCGAGCCGGGACAGTTCATCACCCCTCGCGCAAGCGAAGCCCGCGCGGGAGAGACTCTGGCCCGGCGCGGGAGAGAAATCGGCCCGGCTGAAATGGCGGTGCTCGCCTCCTTCGGATACTCCGAGGTCGAAGTCACAAAACGCCCGCGCGTTGCGGTCATCTCCACCGGCACTGAGCTTGTCGAAGTCTCAGCCCGTCCTTCAGCGGCCCAGATAAGAAACTCCAACAGCTACACCATAGCCTGCTATGCCGGGCGCGCGGGCGCAGCCGTCGAGAACCTCGGCACAGTAAAAGATTCTTTCGAAGAAACATGCGATGCGCTCCGTCGAGCGAGCCTCGGAAGAGATATTGTGATAACATCAGGCGGCGTTTCGATGGGCGACTACGATCTGGTGAAAGCCGCGCTCACGGATTTAGGTGCAGAGATTTTTTTTGACAAGGTTCGCATTCGGCCCGGCAAGCCTACGGTGTTCGCGCAACTGGGGAACGTTTTCTTTTTCGGGCTTCCGGGAAATCCGGTCTCGACTTCAGTGACCTTCAACGTGCTGGCCCGCCCGGCGATCAGAAAGATGCTGGGCGAGATCGACCCTCTGCTGCCGGTCGTTCGAGCCGGGGTCGCGCGATCCATAAAAGACGCTTCGAGCCGCAGGAGCTATCTGCCCGCGCGTCTTTTTATCGAAGGAGGCCGCGCGCTGGCCGAGCCTTTGAAGTGGGGAGGGTCTTCCGATCTGGTCGCCTTCATGCAGGCCAACGCGCTCATAATCGTGCCTGAAGAGACGCGCGAAATCGCCGCAGGCGAAACCGTCGAGGTTTTCTCTCTCAACCGCTTTTGATCCGGGTTCGAGCGATTCATTATGCCTCTAACGCACATAGACGAAGAAGGCCGCGCCCGCATGGTGGATGTGAGCGGTAAGAAAACGACGCGCCGCACAGCGGTCGCCAGCGGGTTGGTGCGATGCGCGCCGTCTACGGTTGAAGCTATACGCGAGCATCGCACGCCGAAGGGCGAAGTGTTCGAGGTGGCCAGGATAGCCGGAGTGATGGCAGCCAAGCGCACTGCGGAACTCATACCGCTCTGTCATCCGCTGCCTCTCAATCAGATCGATGTTCGGCTCTCCATCAGAGACGACGGCATCGTCATCACCGCTACGGCTGTGACAGAATCGAAGACGGGCGTGGAGATGGAAGCTCTTACTGCCGCATCGGTCGCCGCGCTCACCGTCTACGATATGTGCAAGGCAATCGACAAGGCGATGGTCATAACCGACATTCGTTTGGAATCGAAAACCGGCGGCTCATCCGGGGATTATCAGCGCAAGGCGTGATATGATCTCGAACAACAACCATCACCACATCAGGGCGCTTGAGCAGGCGATGTCGGCGCGCTTCGGCTGGCAGGCCAACGCAAGCTGGCGCGACGGATTGATCGCCGCAGTTAAGAAGAAATCCGAAAGGCTCGGATTCCAGGAAGATGCTTATTGTCGCATGGCCGTCGGCTCGACAGGCGAGATCGAGGCTCTGGCCGAGATGGTCATCAACGGAGAGACCCGCTTCTTCCGCGAGCCTGAGCAGTTCGCCGCCCTGCGCGATAAAGTCATACCGGAGGCGATGCTGCATAAGGCCAAAGAAAAAAAGATCGATTTGTGGAGCGCGGCCTGCTCTACGGGCGAAGAAGCTTACTCGCTTGCCATCGTTTTGTCTGAGGCGTTGCCGGAAGGCGAGCACTGGAAGGCGAAGGTGCTGGCTACCGATCTGCGCGCTTCGGCCATCATGTCGGCCAGCCGGGGCAGCTATCCGGCGTCTTCCATCAAACTGCTGGGCAGGAGCCTGCGCAATCGATACTTCTCCAGGGGCGAGGCCAACGGGCGCGAGCACTCTTATGACGTTTCGCCGGATTTGAAAAGAATGGTTTCATTCCGGCGGGCCAACGTCTATGACCAGAAATTCTGGAAGAACTTCCATCATCAGTTCGACCTGATTCTGTGCAACAACCTGCTGGTCTATTTCCACGCTCTTGCGGCAAAGCAGACCGTAGACCATCTGGCCGAGTCGCTCAGGCGCGGCGGATTGCTTATGGTCATGAAGAGCGAAGCGTCTTACATTCATCACCGAAGGCTGAAGCTGGAGGCTTCGCTTCCCGGATCGTTTTTCAGAAAAGTTTGATTCGAACATAGCGCGCGCAAACGGCGTACAGGGTGATATGCAAAGCCAGCCTGAAATCAGAGATTCGTTCAAATTTCTGCTTATCGCTTCGGCGGCGACCCTCGTGCTGATGTTCATCCCGTTTGCTGAAATCATCACCTATCCCTTCCGCATCTTCGTCACTTACATCCACGAAATAGGCCATGCGGTGGCGGCCACGATGACTTTCGGGAAAGTCAGCCAGATCGGAGTCAGCCTCGACGGCAGCGGCGTGACCTGGACGAGCGAGGGCTGGCGTTTTCTGATCTCAAGCGCGGGCTATCTTAGCACCACCATTTACGGGGCCGCGCTGCTGCTGCTGTTGCGCCGGGGGCGGTTTGCGCGCGCTGCGGCCATCGCGACGGCAGTCGTATTGCTGGTAGTACCCGTCATATTCAACGGCACTTTGCTGGCGTGGCTCTTCGGCCTGGGGATAGGAGGCGGTTTGCTGCTGCTCGGATTGAAAGGCTCTCAAAGGGCCGTTCATTTCTTCATGAGCTTTCTTGCGATCCAGGCCCTGCTCAACGCTTTCTATGACCTGCGCACTCTGATGTACCTGTCGGCCTTCGCGCCCGAACGTCAGACCGACGCATTCAATATGTCGGAGGCGACCGGGGGGCTGATTCCTCCGATAGTCTGGGCCGTCGGATGGCTGCTCTTTTCGATGGTCATACTCGGAGCCACTCTGTTTGTTTATTACCGCAGTCTGAAGCTGCGCGCGGATACCGTGATGCCCGGCGTGCCTCTCCTCGATGATCCAAAGAAGAGCGTGATGGATCGCTTTCTGTGATTATATTCCTGGCGATCAAACATCAATATCCTTCCGGTGATGCTTGATTCGGGTGTGATTCTCAAACTGAGGCACAACTTCAGAGGCAGTTTGTTCACACTGTGTCGGCTGCGATATGCGCTATACTCGGCTGTAAATTCAGATGGAAGCGAGCATAGAGTATGAGCGAAACCATCACATTGATTTTGCCTGAAGAAATCAAACTGTCTTTGCAGAAAGCCATTCGTGAAGAAAATCTGTCAGAAAAAGACCTGCTCGAAAAAGCGATTTCAGACTATCTGTTCGTTCGCAAATTCAGAATTCTTCGCGAGCGGATGATGAAGACCGGGCAGAAACAATATACCGATCAGGATGTTTTCGACATCGTCTCATGAAAATCCTGCTCGATACCAATGTTCTGATAGCCGCCTTCATCGCTCGCGGCTTTTGTCACGAGTTGCTTGAGCATTGCATCCGTCAACACTCTCTCGTGACTTCGACGTTGGTCATCAATGAATTTCGGGAGAAGCTGACTGACAAATTCAAGCGCGACGCGGAAGATGTCGAACAAGCCGCCAGCATCCTGCTCTCAAAGATGACTGAGGTTACTCCCGCAGATTTTGGGGAGTCCGTTTGCCGAGACCCCGATGATGACAAAATTCTGGCAACAGTAGTGGCCGGAAATTGCGAATGTATTATAACGGGCGATAAAGACCTGCTCGTTCTGAAGCAATATGCAGGCATCGACATCTTGAATCCTTCTGATTTTCCTGACTACGAAGAGGCCAGAGGCAAATAAATCATTTCGTTCTCTGCCCCGCTCGAAAATTTACAATCCTCAAACCATCTTGCTAGAATCCGGCGCGATGTCTCTTGTACACATCAGCAGTCGAATGTTAGATTCATCGTCGTGCGGCCCCGACTGAAGCTTTCGACATGGCGGAAACAATCATTCAAAACATCAAGTTCGATGAGCGCGGCCTGATAGCCGCTGTGGTGCAGGACTCGAAAACCGGCGCGGTGCTCTCGCTCTGCCATCTCGATAACGCCGCTCTTCTCCGCGCGCTTCAAACCGGGCAGTCGCCCGCCTCGACCGAGAAGAAGCAGCGCCTTCTCGACATTCGCCTTAACCCCGACGGCGGGTTTCTCACCATCATCGTCGAACAGGAAACCGGCTCCCAGAGCCGAAAGCCTGTCAGCCTGCTCCGCGATATCGAAGAATCTCAGAAGTACGCCGCTTCGCCTGTTTCTCTGGTCGATCCCGGCTCGATGGAGTTCGGGCTGGCGATGACCAACCTCTATCGCCTCATAGAAGACCGCAAGGAGAAACGCCCCGAAGGCTCATACACCTCTTATCTGTTCAACAGCGGGCTGGACAAGATACTCAAGAAGATCGCCGAAGAATCAGGAGAGATTATAATCGCCGCCAAGAACGAATCGCATCGTGAGATTACCGCCGAGCTTGCGGACCTCTTCTATCACATGATGGTTTTGATGGTCGAGCGCGAAGTGAAGTTGAGCGATGTTCGCCGAGAACTGGCAAACCGCGCGGCGCAGGCTCCGCCCAAAGAGCGCAAGAAAGGTTGATGTGAACGGACTGACTCCCGCCAGCTACGATGAGTTTTTGAGGCTCGCGCAGGAAGGCACTGTCGTGCCGGTCATCAAGCGGGTGATGGCCGATCTGCTCACCCCCGTAGCCGCTTACCTCAAGATGCACCGCTCAAGCCCTTATTCCTTCCTCCTGGAATCCGTTGAGGGCGGCGAAAAGGTGGCCCGGTATTCGTTCCTCGGATTCGATCCTCACATCATCGTGCGATGCCGCGCTGGCAAGGTCACTATCAAAACCGACAGGGGCACGGAAGAAACTAATCAACCCATGCTCTCGGTGCTGAGAAAGATTTCCGGGCGGCACATCCCCGTCAGACTCCCCGATCTTCCGCCGTTTACCGGAGGAGCGGTCGGGTACATGAGCTACGACGCCGTGCGCTGGTTTGAAAAGATTCCTGACAAGAACCCCGACTCGCTCAACCTCGACGACGCGGTGATGATGTTCTTCTCGCGGCTGATGGCATTCGATCACGCCCGCCATCAGGTTCACATCGTAGCCAATGTATTCACCGAAGGAAAAGCATCGAACCTCGAAAAAGAGTATCAACAGGCCATAACCGATATAGAAACGATGGAAGCGCGGCTCGAAGACCCCATAGAGCCGCTTCCCCGCGCCGAACCTTCTTCGGAAACCAAGCTGCGATCGAACATGTCCAAGCAGGTTTATGAAGAAGCCGTCGAGAGGGCCAAAGAACACATAATCGCAGGCGACATTTTTCAGGTGGTGCTGTCGCAGAGGTTTTCGGTGGGGATAGGCGCGCACCCGTTCCAGATTTATCGCGCGCTGCGGGTGGTCAATCCATCGCCCTACATGTTTTATCTCAGCATAGGCGATCATTCGATAATCGGAGCTTCGCCTGAAATGCTGGTGCGGGCTACGGGGCGCAGGCTCGAATACCGCCCGATAGCCGGAACGCGCCCGCGCGGAGAGACCGAGACCGAAGACCTGCTTTTGGGCGAAGAGTTGCGCGCAGATGAAAAGGAAGTGGCCGAGCATGTGATGTTAGTCGATCTGGGCCGCAACGATTTAGGCCGAGTGGCTGACTACGGCTCGGTCGAGGTGACGGATTTGATGATCGTCGAGCGATACTCGCACGTGATGCATCTGGTGTCAGGCATCAAGGCGCGGCTGCGAAAAAGAATGGATCGCTTTGACGCTCTGGCCGCCTGCTTTCCCGCCGGGACAGTGACCGGAGCGCCTAAGGTGCGGGCGATGGAAATAATCGATGAACTGGAGCCGACTCGACGCGGCGTCTACGCCGGAGCGGTGATGTACCTCGACTACAGCGGCAACCTCGATTCGTGCATAGCCATTCGCACCATAGTCGCCAAAGATGGTCGCGCTTACATTCAGGTGGGCGCGGGGCTGGTAGCCGACTCGGTTCCCGAAACCGAATACTTCGAAACAGTCAACAAAGCCCGCGCCATGCTTCAGGCCATCGAGATGGCTGAAAAAACGTGAGGGGTCTGAGGTCAGAATCGGGAAAACGATGAATTGGATCGTCGCCAGGATGAAGTGGATCATGATCGTGTCGGGCGTGCTGACCTGCTCGATGCTTTACACTGCAATCGCGCCGCAAGCGGCATTGCGTTCGACATTCGGCGAATCGCTGGAGGGACCGCTCGCCGAGATAGTCGTTCGCAACTGGGGTGCGCTGATTGCGATCGTGGGGGCGATGCTGATCTACGGCGCATATCATCCGCCGAGCCGCCCGCCTATACTTACTATCTCCGGTCTCGGCAAGCTGATCTTCATCGCCCTGGTGCTTGTGTATGGCAGGCAGTATCTCGGTCGCCAGGCGGGTCTGGTCATCGTGATTGATCTGATCATAGTGATATTGTTTATCGGCTACCTGATCGGCGTGCGTCGAAGTCAAAGCGATGCCTGACAACGCCTTGCAGCGGACGCGAGGCAAGCGGCTCTGAAGGCGAGCGAGGGGCCAGCATCCCGTCAGGTTAGAGAGAATCTTTGGAGTGCTGCGACTTGTCGCAGCTTTTCTTTTGCATAAAACCAAAGCGGGGACAAGACAGAGTTATCCCCTTCGTCCCCGCATTCCAAAGATGCGCTTCAGTTTATGTACCGCGATTCGAGGCGGACGTAGTTGCGAAGCTCGTCCATGATTTTTGCGAAGTCCGGCGGCGTGATCGATTGAGGCCCGTCCGACCAGGCTTCCTGCGGTCGCGGATGCACTTCTATTATCAACCCGTCAGCGCCAATGGCCACTGCCGCTTTCGACGCCGGAAGCACCAGGCTGCGCTTGCCCGTAGCGTGCGAAGGATCGACGACGACCGGCAGGTGGCTCAACTCATTGAGCAGTGGCACGGCGGCAAGGTCTAAGGTGTTGCGAGTGGCCGTCTCGAAAGTGCGTATGCCGCGCTCGCACAATATAACCTGATCGTTGCCGTGCGAGGCGATGTATTCGGCTGATAGCAGCAGTTCTTTTATAGTCGAACTCATTCCGCGCTTGAGCAGGACGGGGCGGCCCGCGCGACCGAGTTTTTTCAGCAGCGCGAAGTTCTGCATGTTGCGCGCGCCCACCTGAAGTATGTCGGCGTATTCGGCGACCAGTTCCACGTCTTCAGCGGTGACGGTTTCGGTCACTACTTTGAGTCCGGTTCGCTGGCGGGCTTCGGCCAGGAGTTTGAGTCCTTCGACTTCGAGTCCCTGAAAATCGTAAGGCGAGGTGCGCGGTTTGAAAGCTCCGCCGCGAAGAATCTGCGCTCCTGCGCGCTTGACTCCCTCAGCCGTTTCCATCAACTGGTCGTGGGTTTCGACCGAGCAGGGGCCGGCCATCACGATGAATTCCGGGCCTCCTATTTCGAGGTCGCCTACGCGGATTGTAGTTTTCTGTTGCTTGAGTTCGCGGCTTACTATTTTGTAAGGCTGAAGTATAGGCACGACGTTTTCCACTCCCTCGACGGCGCGCAGCGTGTGAAGATGATCTTTGTTGTCGCCGTGACCGACAGCGCCTATGACCACTCGTTGCTCGCCGCGAATGATGTGCGGGCTGTAGCCGTATCGTTTTATGCTTTCGCAGACTTCGGCGATCTGCTCTTCGGTTGCATCAGATTTCATTGCGATTATCATGCTTTCTCCTCCTCAGAAAAGGTACAGCAGGCTGCCAGCCTGCTGGTTCTTCAAATTTTCATCCTTTCAGGGTGTCAACAGGCTGGCCGACGGTTGTACATCTTAGGCTCCTCAGAAAAGGTGCAGCAGGCTGCCAGCCTGCTGGTTCTTCAAATTTTCA